>DATBKS010000322.1:0-36777 GCA_036555755.1 Thermoleophilaceae bacterium | reverse complement strand
TCGCCTCCTGCTTATTCGTCTCGTTGGTGGTTCAGGGACAGACGAGATACCACGCAATTGCGTCCCGCTCTATTCAGTTCGATGACCCGAACGTCCAGTGTCGCGCCGACGTACTTCTCGAGCCGCCGAACCCTGGGGAGGTCGCGATCGATCAGATGCGCAGGTAGGAAGCCGTGCGTCCCGCGGAGGTCAACGATCAAACCGGCGGAGACAGCTCGGCTGACGATGCCGCGGACTCGGGACTGCGATTCAGCGGCCCGAACCGCGGCTGACCAGCTATCGGAGTCGCCCAACGCCACGAACCTACGTTAGGCGCCCTCGTCGCCTGTCTCATCGGTCGGCGGCGGCGCGGCTCCATGGCAGCGCTTGAGCTTCTTCCCGCTGCCGCACCGGCAAGGCTGGTTTCCTTGTGCTCCGAGGAGGGCGTCGTCTGGGGCAGGGCCGAGCAGGGCCACGGCGCGCTCCCTCGCCTCTTGGTCATTGTGGAGGCGGTCGATGGCGCGCTGCGCGACGCTGGCTTGTTCTTCCAGCGACGGCAGGGGGCGTGGTCGTCTGACGTCCCGCCGTCGATGACGCGCATCACGTGGCTGGCCGGGTAGAGCCTGTCGCTGAAGCTCAGCGTGATGACCGCCCACTCACCGTCCCGTCTCAGCAACCACACGCGCCCGCTGGGTAGTGCTCCGCCAACTCGAGGACGACGAAGGTGTCCTCGCCGGCAAGGACCTCGCCGTCCGGCGGGTGGAAGAGCGCGTAGCCACGCGCGCCCAAGGCGGCCACCAGGCGTTGGACCACCGCCGGCAGCGGCTCAGGTCAGCTGGCGCGGGTCGGGGCGCTGGCGGCCGTCGGCGGCGACGCGCCTTGACGGTGCAGGGCAAAAGCGCGGCGGGCGGTCCAGCCATCGCGCTGCGCGACGACCGCGCGGTCGGGGTTCGCCTCGAGTGGCGCGCCCGAAAGGTTGGTGAGCACGCTGCCGAGCAACCCGCCGCCGGCCAGAAGGACAACACCGTAGGTCGCCAGCGTGCCCGGCGACGCGGAAGCGCTAGCGGCGCCGCCTAAGACCACCACGGCCGTGTCGACTCGCACCTGACGGCGATCAGCCGCGCAGCGCCTCGATCACGTCCTTCGAGTGCGTGAGCGGGACGCGGTTGCCCTCGAGCTCGATCCTCGAGCCGCTCGCCTGGTCGATCAGCTCGAGCACGCGTACGTTCACGCGCTTGTGCACCTTCACCTCGAGCTCCCCGCGGGGTACCTGGAAGACAAGCTCGCCAGGCTCCTTCCGCCGCGACCTGCCGGCGAAGCCGTAGACATTCTCAGCCGAGACGCCGACGAGCATGAACCCAGGTAGGCCGGACGACGCGTCAACGGCGTGCTGTCCGCCAATGCTGCCTACCGCCAGCCCCATGGCATCGCCGACCCCACCGGCGAGGCCGCCGATCTCGCTCCCTCCGATTCCGCCGACGAACAGGCCGCCGCTGTGCCCGCGCGGGTTGAACTGGCCGGCCGCGATCAGCTGGTCGTCGATGCCTCGATGGGCGAGCGCTGCCTGAACCGCCTCGAGCATGTTCTCTTCGGACATGGGTCCTCCTTAAGCGGTCGACTCGATCTATAGCTCGGAGGCCGCCGCGCAGTCGAGCCCGACGGGCGTCATGTAGTACTGGCCCTTGGGGATCGCGAGTGCGCCGACGCGGTCGTTGTGCAGCACCGCAAACGAGGACTTGCAGCGGGCGACGGCGGCAGGCGACGAGGCCGCCGCGCTCAGAGCGACCACCGCGGCCACGACGGCCGCGAGCGCCAGGATCTTTCCGCGAGTGGCCAAACCGAATCCACGGTTTCAGCGCCGCGGTGGCCGGTCAAGGGTGCGTGCCTCTCCAACCGCGGTGGGGACGGCAGGCAGGCTAGGCGGCGAGCACGTCCTCGCCGGGCGGCGGTGGCTCCACGAGCGCCGGCGCCGGTTGCGCGATCTCGTCGAGCAGCAGCTCGATGCGCGCGGCATACGCGTCCGGGTCGTGCTCGCTTCTCACCTGCCGGCTCGCGGCGCGACCGATCGCCTGCCGCTCCGCGGCTGAGGCCGAGAGCGCGCGCTCGAGCGCGATCGCCAAAGCGGCGCCGTCGCGTGGCCGGCAGAGATAGCCGGTGGCGCCATCGTCGATGAGATCGGCCACGCCGAACACCGCCGTCGAGATCACCGGCAGCTCGAACGCCATAGCCTCGAGGATGACGCGCGGCAGCGACTCGACGTCAGACGCGCACACCAGGTAGTCGGCCGCGGCGTGCCAAGCGAGCGGCTGGGTCGAGAGCGGTTCGAGCCGCAGGCGAGGTCCAAGGCCCGCGGCCAGCGCGCGCTCGCGGAGCGCATCGCTGTAGGCGTCGTCGCGCAGACCGACGATCGCCAGCACCGCGCCGGGATGCCCGTCGGCCACCTCACAGAAAGCGTCGACGAGCATGGACTGTGCCTTGCGCGGCTCGGCGGTGCCGAGGCAGAGCAGCACCTTGTCGTCCGGCGAGAAGCCGAGCTTGCGGCGGATCACGTCCCGCTCCTGCAGCGCCCGGAAGGCATCGAGCTCGGCGAGCTCGATCGCGTACGGGATCGTCATGTGCCGCGCCGGATCCGCGGCATACGCCTCGTACAGGCGGCGGGTGGCCTCGGCCTCGAACACCACAGCGCTCGCCTCGCGCAGCGCCAGGCTCGCCCGCCGGCGCGCGTAGGGACTCACGAAGTCCGGGTTGTATGCCTGCCCCCAGAACTCGTCGAGGTCGTAGCTCTCGTGGATCGCGAACAGCGCCGGGATCCCGAGCGCGGCGGCCACGTCCACTCCGGGGAACGCGCAGAGCGTGTTCACGATCGCCACGTCGAAGCCGCCGCCGGCCGCCGCCCACGACGCCAGCTCCGCCACTCGGCCCTCGTACACATCGGCGCTCGTGAGCGCCACCTCGCCGCTCACGTGCACCGGGATGCCGAGATCCTCGATCCGTTTCCGCAGCGGGCCGTCCCCGAACGCCACGAGTGTGGCGTTGAAGTCCGAGCGGGCGCGCAGGCGCGCGAGCAGCTCGACGAGGTAGAGCTGCGCGCCACCGAGGGCGAGGCTGTGGGAGAAGACGAGCGCACTCCGGCCGGTAGCGCGAGGCCCCACCACAGCGGCAAGGCGCCGGCTGGTGCGAGCCCGCAGCTCCACACCCCACGTCTCCTCGATCGGGTCCGGCCGCTCCGGTTCCGGCACGCTGAGCCGCAGCGGAGCAAGCCGGTGGCTCTCGCCCCGGTAGCCGAACGCGGTTGCCGCCACCTCCAGCTCGAGCCGCCCGTCCGCCCAATCGTCGTCGCGGATGTGCGACGGCAGGAGCGTGAACTCGAAGCCCGCCGTGTGCGCGCACGGCTCGCCGAACACCGCCGCGACGTCCGGCCGCGCCGTCCCGATGCGAGCGCGGCCGCAAGGCCGCCCGTTCAATTCGATCTCGATCCGCGCCACCCGCCCCACCGGCGCGAGCGCCCAGCCCCAGATCAGCGCGGGCAGCCGCCCCGCTGGATTGGCACTGTCGATTGATCCCAGCGGGCGCTGCGCGACCGGCACCACCAAGCGCCGTGCGCGCCGCCCGAGGCGCGACGCCCACGGGATCGTGAGCGGATCGGTGCCGAGCCGGCCGGTGAGGTATGCGGCGGCCACCGCATGCCCGAGCTCCACCGGATCGACGTAGCCGAGGTCGGAGAGCTCGAGCAGGTCGGTGGTGACGAACTGGTCGCCCGTCACCGGATGGACGCCCGAGTAGAGCGGCAGCATGCCGGGACCGGACGCGGCGTCGAGGAAACCATCTGGCGGACGCGAGGGAAGGTCTCTGTCGCGCTGCGCGCCACCCCCGCGCGCCGGCCGACGGCCGCGCACCGCCACCTCCCTCAGTCGCTCCCCGAGCGGGAGCACGTCTGGCCACCCCAGCGGAGCGAGCGCCCAGCGTGCGCGCACCTCGGCCCGCGCTGTCACGGCGGGCGGGCGATAGCTGTCCGTGCGCAGCGAGCCGTCCGCATCGATCCACACAGGCACGGGCAAGGAACCCGGCGCGAGGCGCAGGCTCGCCAGCTCGCCGGCGAGCTCACCCTCTCCGATCCGGCCGACG
Organism: Thermoleophilaceae bacterium; assembly: GCA_036555755.1. GTDB lineage: Bacteria > Actinomycetota > Thermoleophilia > Solirubrobacterales > Thermoleophilaceae > JAICJR01. Next base: position 32,673 of record DATBKS010000322.1, on the reverse strand, counting down.
GCGTAGCGATGGCGGCCGGCGGCGCGATCCACCGTCCGGACGAGCCCGACCAGGCCCCAGGTGCATGACGAATCCGCCGGGATCACGGCGCGGGTGCCAACGCCGGCGCGGGCTCCGGTTGCGGCGCGGGGCGCCGCATGCGGAACGGGACGCGCGACTTGAGCCGCAGGATCGGGCGCTCGAGCAGATACCAGCTGAGCACCGCGATCGCAGTGGAGAAGACTGCCGCCGACAGGACCCACTCGAGCAGCCGATGCTGGGCATGCGCCGTCCCCACGCCCCAGACCGTGAGCTGCTCGAGCACCGCGCCCTGGTAGAGGAAGATCCCGTAGGAGATCACCCCGACGAACAGCAGCACCCGGTTGGCGAGCACCCGCCGGACGACGCCGCGTCGCTGGTCCCCCACCACCGCCGGCAGCACGAGCGCGGCGGCGATCACGAGGTTCAGCAAGTGGCGCTCCATGTACTGCGCGCGCGTGTAGCCCTCGATCGTGGTCAGACCGATCCGGGTGCAGACCACCCAGAAGGCGGCGAGCGCGGCAAGCCAGGCGAGCGACGGCCAGCGGTCGAGCACCCGCAGGGGACGGGGCACGGCGCCGTCCTGTGCATACCAGGCGTGCAGCACGGCGAACCCCATGCCGACGGCGAACACGTCGAGGTACACGGGGAGCGCGACGATCGTGGGCTTGAAGCCGAGCGGCGTCGGCATCCCCTCTATCACCACAAGCTTCCAGGCGGTGCTCACCACGACGAGCACGGCGAGCCCGGCAAGCTCGATCTTCAGGCGCGAGCGCGGCGTCCGCGCGGGGATCGCGCGCAGTGCGAGGGCGTAGCAGGGAAGGAACACATAGAACGCCATCTCCACGCACAGTGACCACGCCTGCCCAAGCCCGTGGCCGTCGAGGGAGGCCGGGGTGGAGTAGGTCTGAAGGAAGCCGTAGAAGGTCGGTATCCCCGACGCCGTGAACACGCCCGGATGCGCGCGCCAGATCGTGACGACGGTCAGCGCCACCCAGTACGCCGGGACGATGCGCAGTACCCGGCGCCAGGCATAGGCGCCTACCGCGAGGGAGGGGTCGCCGCCAAGCCTCGCCGCCACGAACGGGCGGTAGAGCAGCACGCCGGAGATCACGAAGAACAGCCACACGCCGGCGTCGAGCCGGGTGAGGTAGGCGCGCAGCGGATGCCCCGGCCCGAGCTCGCCGGCGGGAGCAGAGCAGTGGAACACGAGGATCGCGATGACGGCGAGGGCGCGCAGGGAGTCGAACAGCGGCAGGCGCGCCTGCTCCCCGCTTCGGGTGTTGGACGGAGTTCCTCCCAAAGCGCGGCCAGTGTAGGGCGCGCCCTTGACGGATCCGTCACCTTTTGCCGCCAGCGCGTCTGATACCAACCTCCTGTCTTGCACGCCGCCGCCGACCAACTCCTCATCCAGAAGTACGGGCACGGCGCGCCGGAGATCTTCGCGCGTCTCGCCGAGCCATCCGAGGTGGGGGGCCACGCGGGGGTCAACCGGTACCTCTACGAGATCTACAGCCGCAGGCCCGACCTGCAGCAGGGCTACCCGCAGATCGAAGGCGACGGGGCGCACCTGCTCGTGGACTGGGCCTATCGCTTCGGCAGGGACGAGGTTCCGATCCCAAGCGAGCTGATGCCGTCGGACTGGCTCAACGAGCCGTCGCCGGTGGGAGCGCACGCCGGCGTGAACCGCTACCTCTACCTGCTGCACTCGCGCACGGATTGGCTGCGCGACGAGTTCCCGGATCTTGCGAACGGCGACGCCGAGCGGCTGATGCAGTGGGCGCGCACGCACGGCAAGGACCACGACCCCGTGTTGCGCGACCTGCTGGCGCCGCCGTCCCCAAGCGCCCAAGGCGGCGGGCGCAGCACACCGCCGGCCCCCACGAGCGGTGGCGTGAACGTGGTGGGCTTCCTACGCGGTGAGCTCGGCCTCGGCGAGGCCGCGCGGCGCGTGATCGCCGGCCTTGACGCGGCCGGCGTGCCCGTGCTGCCCGTCGGCCAGAGCATCGGGTCGAGCCCGCAACAACTCTCCTACGCCTCGGTGAGCACGGAGCTCGCCTCGTTCGACCTGAACCTCGTCTGCCTCAACGCCGACCAGCACGCGCGCCTCCACCGGGACCCCGGCTCCCGGCTCGCTGACGACCGCTACACGATCGGCTGGTGGTGGTGGGAGGTGGCCGGCTCGCTGTCGGTCGAGTGGCGCAGCGGGTTCTCCCTTGTAGACGAGGTCTGGGCGGGCAGCGACCACGTGGCCGGCACGATCGCAGAGTTCTCGCCGGTGCCCGTGCGGAAGATGAAGGTGGCCGTCGCGCCTAGTCCGGTGCCCCGCCACAGCCGCGAGCGGCTCGGACTGCCGCAGGGCTTTCTGTTCCTGACGATGTTCGACTACGACAGCACGGTGCAGCGCAAGAACCCGCTGGGCACCATCGAGGCCTTCCAGGCTGCGTTCGCGCCCGGGAGCGGACCCGTGCTCGTGCTGAAGACGCTGAACGCCGAGCGCCACGCCGACAAGCGCGAGCGGCTCGTGGCGGCAGCCGCAGGGCGGCCGGACATCGTGATGCTCGACAGCTGCGTGAGCGCCGCCGAGAAGAACGCGCTGCTGGCTGCGTGTGACTGCTACGTGTCACTCCACCGCGCGGAGGGCTTCGGCCTGCCGCTCGCGGAGGCGATGTACCTGGGCAAGCCGACCATCGCCACTGGCTACTCGGGCAACCTCGAGTTCATGAACGAGGACAACAGCTACCTCGTCGGCTACTCGATGACGAAGGTGGGGATCGAGGCGGAGCCCTACTACCCGGCCGCCGCGGAGTGGGCAGATCCGGATCTCGACGAGGCTGCCGCTGCGATGCGCGCGGTGTTCGAGGACCGGAGCGAAGCGGCGCGTCGCGCCAGCCGGGCGGCCGCGCACATCCGGCGCGAGTTCTCGCCCGAGGCCGCCGGCGCGGCGATGCGCGAGCGCCTAGAGCAGCTCTGGTCGAGCGCCGATCCGGCTGCCGCCGGCGCGCCGTCGCTGACGGGGCTTGCGCAAGAGGTCGACCGCGCGACCACGGCGGATGAACGCTTCCGCGGGCCGCGCGGCCTTGCCCGGCGCATGGTGCTCAGGCTGATGCGCCCGTTCACACACCACCAGCGCCAGCTCAACCATGAGCTGGCGCGAGGCGTGGCCGGACTGCGGCACGAGGCCGCGCTAACGCGAGCGTTACTGCTGGCGGAGATCCGCCGCCGTGACGCTCAGCTCGACGAGCTAAGAGCGGGTCTGGAGATCCACACGCCCGACGGGCGGTAGCCGGGCGAGAGCAGCCAGCGCGATCCCTTGCGGTTGGTTGCGGCCTTCTCTGAGGTCTGCACTGAGTTCATGGGGGCCTTTCTGAACGGCCGTCAGGCGGCGTGTGTGAGCGGTCGCCAGTGACTGACGCCGTTCAAGATGCGCTGGCGCAGCGACGGCGTCTCGGCGACGGCGCGCAGCGCGGCGGCGCGCATGCGGAGCGACTGCGTGAGCAGCGCGGTGTGCTTGAACGGGTCGGAGACGACGCGGCCGTCGGAGAGCGAGATTGCGGCGGCGGGGGCGCCGTCGATCTCGCCGATCAGGATCTCGCCGCCCAGCGGGCGCTGGCTGTCCAGGTTGGCGAGCTCGATGAGCGCGCGTACGTCCTTGTCGGTCGCGATTCGGGTGACGTGTGCATTGCCGGGGTACATCTGGGGGGTCCTTTCACAACGGGGAGCGTGGGGGGTGCGATCAGGATCGCCCCTGGGACCCCTTGATTCCGTACGGCAGTCAGGCGTTCTTCGCTGGGGGAGCCCGCAGAACCGCGGGTTCGGCAGCCTGCAAACCGCTAGGGGCGGTTAACCCCCGGGACGGACCACTTCGGCGTCCCCGCCCCCGCGGCGGACCGGCTCCGCAGCCGCCTCGAGGCGCCCGCCCGGCAGGAACTCCACGCCGGTGGCGGCGCCGATCTCGGGCGTGCTGGTGGTGGCGGTGGACGTGAACTGCTGGCCAAAGCGCGTTTCCAGCTCGTTCCCGTATTGGGAGAGGAACGCGGGCTCGGCCATCGTGGTGGCGGAGTTGGTGTTGGACGCACGTGAGGCCGCGATCGCGTCCGGCAACGACATGCCGAAGTCGATGCGGTTGAGCAGCGTTTGCAGGACGGTGGTGATGATCGTCGCGCCGCCCGGGCTGCCCACGGTGAAGTACGGGCGCCCGTCCTTCATCACGATCGTCGGCGCCATGCTCGAACGCGGCCGCTTGCCGCCGGCGGGCAGGTTGGGATCCGGCGAGCCGTCTGCGGGCGGCGCGGGATCGAAGTCGGTGAGCTCGTTGTTGAGGAGGAAGCCGTAACCGGGCACGGCCATGCCGCTCCCCGCGATCTGCTCGATCGTGCTCGTGAAGGCCACCACGTTGCCCTCGCGGTCGACGACCGTGAGGTGGTTGGTAGAGGTGCCCTCCCGCCCGTTCGGCTGGCTGCCCGCCGCCGCGGAACAAGTGCTGGAGAACGGCGGCGTGGGGTCGCCGGGTGCCACCGGCGCGGCAGCGGCCGTCGGCCCGATCAGGCAGCGGCGCTCGCCCGCGAAGCCATCGGACAGGAGCCCGCCGAGCGGCACGTTCTCGAAGTCGGGATCGCCCACGTAGCGGTTGCGGTCCGCGAAGGCGAGCTTCGACGCCTCGATGTAGCGGTGGAGCGCGAGCGCGCGGTCGGGCGTCGACATGTCGAAGCCCTCGAGGATGTTGAGCGCCTCGCCGACGGTCGACCCGCCGCTCGACGGCGGTTGCATTCCGTAGATGTCGAGGCCGCGGTAGCCCACGTGCGTCGGCTGGCCGGTCGGGGCCGTGTAGCGGGCGATGTCGTCCGGCGTCATCAGGCCCGGCCGGATGTGGAAGCCGAGCGAGTTCTGCTGCGACTCGGGCGGGTGCTGCACGGTGTTCGCCACCGCCGCACCGATGGGCCCGTGGTAGAAGGCGCCGACGCCGCGGCGCGCGATCTGCCTGTAGGTCTCGGCGAGCTGTGGGTTGCGCATCACCGAGCCGACGGCCGGCGGCTGGCCGTCAGGCATCAGATAGAGCCGGCGGCTCGAGGTGAACGCGCCGAGGCGGTCGAGGTTCGACTGCGTCTGGTCGTGGTAGGTCTGGTCGACCACGAAGCCGTGGCGCGCGACGCGGATCGCCGGGCGCAGCAGCTTCGACAGCGACATGGTCCCGAAGCGCCTCTCCGCGGTCGCCCACGTGGCGAGCGTGCCCGGCACGCCGACGGCCATCCCGCTCGTCACGCGCTGCGGCGTGAACGGGATCGGCTGACCGGTCTGCGGGTCGATGAAGGCGTCCTGCGGGAACGACTGCGGCGCCGTCTCGCGGCCGTCGATCGTGACGACACGGTGCTGGTGCGCGAGATAGACCACCATGAAGCCGCCGCCGCCGATGCCGGCAACGTAGGGCTCGGTCACGCCGAGCGTCGCGTTTGCAGCGACGGCGGCGTCGATCGCGTTCCCGCCGTGCCGCAGCACCTGGATGGCGGTGCGGGTGGCGTCGCGGTCCACGCTCGCGGCCGCCCCTCCGGTGCCGATCGCGGTAGCGGAGCGGGTCTGCTGCGCGGCGGCGGTCCCGGCGCTCACGGCAACGACCAGCGCGAGCGCCAAAGCGCCAAGCCAGACGATCGCCCACCTCCTCGGCATGGGGATCGGCTTCCCGGGCAGCCCAGGGGCGAAACGCCTTCTCCCCCACTTGCGTTAGGGGGGAGAATCGTCAGTAGGAGCCATGCGACCACGGACGATCAGCCTCATGGTGACCCTGGGGGTGTTCCTCGGTGGCTTCGGGCTGTTGTGGGTCGCGAGCGGCGGCAAGAGCCATGCGGGCAGCGCCACACCCCAGGGCCGCGACCAGCTCTTCGTCTTCCCGCTGAACTCCACGAAGAGCAGGGTCAGCGTGCGCTCGCCGTGGCGGCGCGGGCACATGACGCCGCAGGACGACCAGGTGGAGCTGACCCTCGAAGGCACCTGCGCGACTGCCCACCTGTACGCGTACCTGTCGACCGGCTGGGACCACGGGCCGCTGAACGCCGCGGCCGTGATCCTCGGCACGCCGCTTCACCCGAAGATCGGCACGCCGCCCACCGTGATCCGCCACGACGCCGACTCTGCGCTCGTGCTCTCACGCGGGAGCGGACGCGGCGTGCTGGTCACGCGAGCGGCGCGACGCGACTACAACGCACTGCTCGTGGACTGGCACGGCAAGAGCGGCTGCAGCCCGAGTGCCCGCGGCCGCGCCGCCCGGGAGCTCGGCCGGCTCTTCGACACGTTCCGGGTGATGGACCGGCCCGACATCACCCGGACGGGAACCGCCTCACTGCGAATTTTGTAGGCGGGAAGTTTTTTCGAGCTTCCCGCGTCTTACAGAGGGAGTACCGGAACCCCCTGGGTCGTGGCCGCGTCTGTCGCACCGGTACGCGAGCCCGCGGAGGGGTGGGCACAGGGCCGTGCCGCCCCTCCGCACCCCAGGACTTCGTCCGCCGTCCTAGTAGTAGTGCGGAGCGTCTGGCCCGCTCACCCACGACTCCTCGCCAAGCTGCGGCGTCACCTCCGCGCGCAGGCGCACGAGCGCCTCGGGGACGCTCTTGTCGTGGGGCACTGTCCAGCCGAGGCCGGCGAGGTTGATGATCTTGCGGATCGGCGCGTCGTCCGGCACCACCACCCGCAGCTGCTGGCGCCGCCGCGTGAGCCTGCCGCCGAGGCGGAACAGCAGATGGATGCCCGCGCTGTCGATGTACGTCGCCTCGGTGAGGTCGAGCACGAGGCCGAGCGCACGCTGGGGCACGGCACCCTCGAGCGCGGAGCCGAGGTCGGCCGCGTTCGAGATGTCCACCTCGCCGACGACCGTGGCGACGATCGCGCCCTGCTCCGTGCGCATCTCCATCCGCGCGAGCGGGCTCATACGAATGCCTCCTTGCGGACCTTCTTCAGAAGGTGCACGGTCGTGCCCTCGGATCCCGGGACGACCTTCATCGAGTCGGTCAGGCGCTTCATCAGCTCGAGGCCGCGGCCACGGTCGCTGCCCGCTCGCGGCGGGCGCCAGAAGCCGAAGTCGCGCACCTCGATCTCCACGCTGCTGCCGAGATTGAGAGCCCGCACCTCGAACACGGCGTCGCCCGGCGGGTACGCGTGCTCGACGGCGTTCATGCATGCCTCGCCGCACGCCACCTTGAGCTCGTAGGCCATCTCCTCGGGCACGCTGATCGACGACAGCCAGCGCTCGAGCGCCCGGCGCATCAGCGCCAGCGACTCGGGTTCGGCCGGCAGCCGCAGCTCGAGCTTCGTCACGTCCACCGGCACGAGCCGCGTGGCGAGCACCGCGACGTCGTCGCCCGCGGCGCCGTTCGGCGGCACCTCCGCGAGCAGGAAGTCGCACAGCGCGTCCGGGTCGGCCGGCGCGCGCTCGATCGCCTCGCGCAGTCGCTCGAGACCGTCGTCGATGGACATGCCGCGCTCCTCCACCAGGCCGTCGGTGTAGAGCAACACCGTCGACCCGGGCTTGACCACTGCCTCGCCGGCCGTGTAGCCGCCGAACGGCAGCACGCCCAGCGGCACGAACTCCCCGCCCTCCAAGTAAGAAGCATTTCCGTCAGGCCCGAGCACGAGCGGCGGCAGGTGGCCAGCCGTGGCGAACACCACGTAGCCATTGCGCGGGTCGAGCACGAGGTAGCTGAGCGTGGCGATGCGGTCCTGCTGCCAGTGGTGCATCAGCAGGTTGAGGCGCTCGATCACCTGCTCGGGGCGATCGTCCTCCATCGCGTAGGCGCGCAGCGAGTTGCGGATCTGGCCCATGAGCGAGGCCGCCTCGATGCCCCGGCCCACGACGTCGCCGATGGCGAGGCCCACGCGGCCGTCGCTGTAGGGCACGACGTCGTAGAGGTCGCCGCCCACCTGGGTGCCGTCGGCGCCCGGCTGGTAGCGAGTGGCGAGCTCGAGACCCGGGACCTCGGGCGTGCTGCTCGGCAGCAGGCTCCGCTGAAGCGTGGCCGCGATGTGATGGGCCTGCTCGTTGAGGCGAGCGCGGTCGATCGCCACCGCGAGACGATCCGCGGCGAGCTGGAGGAGCTGAGTGTCGTTGTCCGAGAAGCGGCGGCCCTCGCTCGTGCCCACCTGGAGCACGCCGATCACGCGCGCGCCCTGCACGAGCAGCGGCACGGCGAGTACCGAGCGGACGCGGTCCTCCCAGACCACCGAGATCGGCATGTCACCGTCCGAGTCCTCGACGAACACCGGCCGCCGCTCGGAGGCCACGCGTCCGGCGATGCCCGCGCCGAACGGCACGCGCCGCGACTGGGCGAACTCGGCACCCGGCCCGCGCGCCGCGCGCACGGTGAGGCACTCGCGCTCCTCGTCGTGGAGCAGGATGGCCGCGCGCTCGACCTCGAGCACGTGGCTCACGCGGGCGAGCAGCTCGGACAGCAGCTCGTCGAAGGGCAGGTGCGCAAGCGCGACATCGGCCACCGCCTCGAGACCGCGGACCTTCTTCACCGCCTCCTCTGCGCGCTCGCGTGCGTCGCGCTCGATGCTGAGCATCGCCGCGCGCTGGGTGCGGACGCGCTCGATCAGGTAGAGCAGCACGAGCCCGATCGACACCCAAAGCAGCGCGTCGGTGAGGATGCCGATCCCGGTGTGCGGGGTCTCGCTGTAGAGCAGCGGCAGCGAGCCGAAGGCGACGACGGCCGGGATGAACCAGACGCCGCGGCGGAAGTTGTGGACGCCCACGCCCGAGCAGAGCCAGAGCAGGAACAGGGCGCGGTAGGGCGCTGCGCCGCCCGCGAGCCACTGGAGCAGCGCGGTCTGGGCGAGGCCGAGGTAGCTCACCAGCAGGAGCTCGCCGAAGCCGGATTTGCTGTCGAACACCCAGCGGGCGCCGGCGGCCGAGAGGGCGACGATCAGGATCGCGGCGGGCCAGCCGGCAGCGCCGAGCGACACGTCGGGCGGAGCCATCGCCAGGAAGGCCGCGGCGAGCACAGCGCTGAGGCCCCAGAGCATGCCCACGAGCTTGCGGGCGGTCTCGAGATCAGCCCCGTGGTACGGCTGCTCGTGGCGAGCGAAGAGTTCCGCCAGGACAGCCAGTTTGGGCATCCGTGCCCGCGCGCGCGAGGCCATGCTCCCTAGATCGACAAATTGGCCCCCCGCCTTGATCGAAAGCTGGCGCGAAAGGGCCAACTGTCGGGTTCAACCAGTACCCAATTTGGGCTCTTTCTCCGACCGGAAGAACATGCGGTAGGCGAAAACGAAGTAGACGGCCGCGAGCACCATCCCGATCGGCCACCAGACCGCCGCCGTGACGAGCGAGTGGTGACCCGCCGCCGCGTTGTGCACCGTGAGGCCGTACGGGTGGTTGTCGCGGGCCGGCAGGACGTTCGGATAGATCCCCGCCGCCATCGTCGTCAAGAGGCCGATGATGAAGAGCGACGACGCGACGAAGGCGGCCAGCCAGCGCCCCGCGCGCTGCATCAGGAACATCGCCACGAGCGACCCCACGGCGAGCGCCGGGAAGATCAGCCGCCACGGGTGGTCGGTGAGGTTGGTGAGCATCTCGTGGCGGACGTGGTAGGTCGGCCAGATGAGCGCCAGGAACAGGAAGGCCTCCACCCACAGGAGGCGGCGGGCCGTTTTTCGCGCGCGCTCCTCAACCGGCCCCACCCCGCGCCACGCAAGGAAGTTCGCGCCCTGGCCGCACAGCACCACGAGCCCCGCCACGCCGATCAGCAGTGCGTACCAGTTGAGGATGTTGAAGAGGGGCAGCGAGAAATAGCCGTCGGGGCCGAGCGGCACGCCACGCACGACATTGCCAAGCGCGACGCCGAAGACGAGAGCGAGCGCAGCCGAGGCGAGGGAGAAGACGACGTCGCACGCCGACTGCCACAGCGGGTTGTCGATCTGGTGGCGCAGCTCAAGCGCGAGGCCGCGGCCGACCAGCAGCCAGAGCACGATGATCAGCCCGAAGTAGAGGCCGCTGAACGCACCCGCGTACGCCTTCGGGAAGGCGAGGAAGAGCACGCCGCCGCCCGCGATCAGCCACACCTCGTTGCCGCTCCAGACCGGGCCGATCGCAGCCGTGTCCTGCTCGCGCTCCTCCGGGGTCTTCGCGACGAAGAGGTGAAGCGCGCCGACCCCGAGGTCGAAGCCGTCGAGCACCACGTACATGGCGATCATCAGGGCGAGGAAGCAGAACCAGACAGTCGCCACGAGCTCAGCCTCCCATCGCGCCGGCCGCGGCTTGCGTCGAGGTGGTGGGCAGCTCCGGATCCTCCGGCCCGCGGGACACGATCCGGACGATCAGCATCAGGAAGAGGATCCCGACGAACAGGTACAGCCCGGCGAAGCCGAGCAACGTGAAGATGCCAGTGCCCGCGGGCACCGAGTCCGCGGGCGAGGCGGCGTCCTTGGTCCGTAACAGCCCCCAGATCACCCACGGCTGGCGCCCCGTCTCCGCCGTCACCCAGCCCGCGATGTTGGCGATGTAGGTGAAGGGGAAGGCGAGCATCAGGGCCCACAGCATCGGCCGGTTCTCGTACAGCTTGCCCCGCCATAAGAGCAGCACCCCGAGGCCCGCGATCGCGACCAGGATCGTTCCGAGCCCGACCATGATGTGGTACGCGTAGTAGACGAGTGGCACCGAGTTGGGCCACTCGTCGTCGGGGATCTGGTCGAGCCCCTTCAGCGCCTCGTTCCAGTTGCGCGAGGTCAGGAACGAGAGGAAGTGCGGCATCGCGATCGTCGAGTCGAGCTTGCGCTTCTCCGTGTCGGGGTTGCCGATGATCACGAGCGGCGCGCCCTTCTCGGTCTGGAAGAGCCCCTCCATCGCCGCGAACTTCGACGGCTGCATGTGGGCCGTGTTGTGCGCGGCGCGATCACCCGTCGGGAAGATCTGCAGCGTGCAGAAGATCAACGCTGCCACCACCCCCACCTTCACGCTGATCTTGGCGAACTCGATGTGCTTGCCGAGGAGCAGGAAGAAAGCGCCCATCGCGGCCAGCACGAAGGAGCCGGTGATCGCCGCCCCGCTCATGTTGTGGGCGTACTGCCAGCCCACCCACGGATTGGTGAGCAGGCCCCAGAACGAGTCGAGTTGAGCCGACTTGCCGTTGCCCGAGTACGCCACCGGGTGCTGCATCCAGGCGTTCGTCGCGATGATGAAGAAGCCGGAGAGCCAGGAGCCCGCGAAGATGAACAGCGCCGAGATCCAGTGGATGCGCGCGCTCACGCGCTTGCGCCCCGCGAGGAAGATCCCGAGGAACACCGACTCGGCGAAGAACGCGAACACGCCCTCGAGCGCCAGCGTCGTGCCGATCACACCGCCCGCGTAGTTCGAGAACTTCGCCCAGTTGGTGCCGAACTGGAACTCGAGCGGGATCCCGGTGACGACGCCGACGGCGAAGTTGACGGCGAAGATCTTCGCCCAGAACACCGCAGCCGCCTCGTAGTGAGCACGCTCCTCGTCGGTCTTGCGGAAGAGCGGAAAGCGGTGGTCCTCGCGACCGAGGTAGGCCACGGTCTTGAGCCACGCCATCATCAGGGCGAGGCCCATCGTGAGGATGGGAAACAGGTAATGGAACGTGACCGTCAGCGTGAACTGCAGACGGTCGACCGTCACGTTGCTGCTCACGTCACGGCAGGGTACGGAATAGTCTCCGCCTGCGAATTTTGGCCTGAAAAAGGAGAAGAACCCAGTGGGAGTACTTGACGGAAAGGCAGCGATCGTCACGGGGTCGGCCCGCGGCATCGGCAGGGCGACGGCGGAGCTGTTCGCCTCCGAGGGCGCGAAGGTGCTGATCAACGACCTCGACGGCGACGTGGCCGAGCAGGCCGCGGGCGAGATTCAGGGCGAGACCGCGGTCTTCGCGGGCGACCTCACGAAGCCGGGCGTCCCGGACGAGCTCGTGAAGAAGGCGCTCGACGAGTTCGGGCAGCTCGACATCATCGTGAACAACGCCGGCTACACCTGGGACGGCGTCGTCCACAAGATGAGCGACGAGCAGTTCCAGGCGATGCTCGACATCCACACGGTCGTGCCCTTCCGCATCGTCCGCGCCGCGGCGCCGTACCTGCGCGAGACCGCCAAGAAGGAGAAGGAGGAGGGCACCGAGACCTTCCGCAAGATCGTCAACGTCAGCTCGATCTCGGGCACGATGGGCAACGCCGGCCAGGCCAACTACTCGGCCGCGAAGTCGGGCGTCATCGGCCTGACGAAGACCCTCGCGAAGGAGTGGGGCCAGTTCAAGATCAACGTGAACGCGGTGGCGTTCGGGTTCGTCGAGACGCGCCTCACCGCCGCCAAGGAAGCGTCCGAGAAGATCGAGCGGGGCGGCCAGGAGATCCAGCTCGGCATCCCCGAGCAGATGCGCCAGATGGCCTCGATGATGATCCCGCTCGGCCGCGGCGCGAGCCCCGCGGAGGCGGCTGGCGGAATTTTCATTCTCTGCACGCCGTGGGCGAACTACATTCACGGTCAGGTGCTGCACATCACGGGCGGCCAGTTCGGCGGCATGACCGGATGACCTGGACTCACGTTTTCTAACCGCACACTTTTCGCAGTAATAGCCACGCTGCTGGTGGCGCTTGTCGTGGGCGGCCTCGTCCTCGGCAAGCGCCAGAGCACCGCTGGCGGCAACCGGGCCTCGGCCACACTCGAGGCCCTCGAGACCAAGCTGCTCCTGATCGAGCGGCGAGTGGAGGACATCCGCGCCCTGGACTTCACGCGCCGGCCGCTGCCCGTGCTCGTGAGCGGCGCGGACGTGGAGCGCCAGGGGCTGCGCGAGCTCGACGAGCTGGTCTCGCCCGCGGAGCAGAACGGCGACGACGAGCTGCTCAAGCTGCTGAAGCTGATTCCCGCGGGCTCCGACCTGCGGACGATCCAGGCGGCCGTGTTCCAGGACCAGGTGGCGGGCTTCTACGACCCGACCACCAAGCGGCTCGCGCTCGTGAAGGACGCGGGGGCGCAGGACGAGTCGATCGGCGAGATCACGCTGGCGCACGAGCTCACGCACGCGCTCGACGACCAGAACTACGGCATCCGCGACGTCCCGCCCGGGACCAACGACCGCGCCGCCGCCTACACCGCATTGGTCGAGGGCGATGCGACCTCAGTGATGACCCGTTACGCGACGAGGTACATGACCGGGTCGAATCTGCTCGGCGCCCTGTTCGCCACCCCCACGGCAGGGACGCCGCGCTTCCCGCCGTACATCCAGGCCTCGCTCGAGTTCCCTTACCTGGAGGGCCAGCGCTTCATCGACACGCTGTTCCAGCGCGCCCACGGGTGGAAGGTGGTGAACGCAGCCTTCAAGTTCCGCCCGCCGATCTCCACGCAGCAGATCATCCACCCGCTCGACTACCTCCGGAACGTCAAGCCGCTGCCGGTGTCGCTGCAGGTGCGACCGCTGCTCGGCCGCACGTGGCACCGCGCGATCGGGAGCTCGCTCGGCGAGTTCGACACGCGTGAGCTGCTCGAGATGGGGATCGGCGCGGATCGCGCCGCTGACGTGGCGGCGTCGTGGAAGGGCGGGGTCTACGAGCTGTGGCAGAAGGGCCGCCTGCCGGACGACTCGTGTACGAGCCCGTGCCGCTCGCGGGACGCGCTGGTGCTGGCCTGGCGCACCGCCCCGGGGCGTGACGCCTCGACCTTCACGGCCGGCATGGGCGCCTACGTGGTCCGCGGGCTCGGCGGCCGCGCGCGTGAGCGCAACGTGTGGACGCTGCCTGGCGGAGGCGCGGTGGCGCTGGACTCGGTGAACGGCACGACGGTGCTCGCAATGGCGCCGAGCGAGGTGATGGCCACGACGCTGGCCGACCACTCCACGATCGCCCCGCTGGGCCGCTAGGCCGCTAGCAGCTCCTCCCTGACGCCCGCGAGGAACGCCTCGACTGCGGGTGGGCGGCGGCGACCGTCGCGGTAGAGCACCGACACGGGGATGCGCGGGAGCTTGGGTGCGATCGCGATCGGCACGAGCTGCGGGCCGAGGCTCGTGGCGAACGAGCGCGGGAGGAGAGACACGCCGAGACCCTGTGCGGTGAGCGCGCGCACCGTGGCGGCCTCGTTCGACTCATACGACACGCGCACCGTTGCGTCCACCGCCTCGAGCGCCTCTTCCAGCGCGAGCCTCAGCGAGGCGCCCGTGATCGGCGCGATCAGCGGCTCGTCCGCGATCGACGCCAGCTGGATCCTGCGCCGCTTCGCCAGGGGGTGGCCGGGCGCGACCATCAGCGCGAGCTCCTCGTCGAAGAGGCGCTCGCCCGCGATGCCCTCACCGGCCCGCTCCGGAAGGCAGAAGGCGAAGCAGATGTCGAGGCGGTCGGCACGCAGCAGCTCGAGCGTCTCGGCCAGGGTCGTCTCGATCAGGCGGATGTCCACGGCCGGGTGCTTCGCGCGGAAGCGGGCGAGGAGCGGCGCCGGGTCGAGCCTGCCGACCTCCGGGATCACCCCGAGGGCGAGCGTGCCGCGGAGCAGGCCGTGCAACTCGTCGATCTCGGCGCGCAACGCGTCGGCGTCGGCCAGGATGCGGCCCGCTCGCGCGAGCGCCAGCTCGCCCGCCTCGGTGACGACGACGCGCCGCGTGGTCCTGCTGAGCAGCTCCACGCCCAGCTCCTGCTCGAGCCGCCGGACCTGCTGGGACACCGCCGGCTGGGCCACGTGCAGCTCCTGCGCCGCGAGCGTGAAGCTCCCGTGGCGGGCCACCGCGGCGAGGTAGCGCAGCTGCCTCAGCTCCATCTGGCGACCGATAATAGATCGTTATGAATCGGCTAACAACTCGGTTTTTGACTTATGGCTTGCGCGTCGGGACACTGAAGTCGTGCAAGTAAAAGCGTCGGCCGACCTCCGCACCAGCCTCCTCCCCGGCGATGTCGGAGCCATGGCCTGGCTGCACGGTTGGGAGTACTCGCGGGGCTACGGGCTCGACTACACGTTCGAGGCCTACGTGGCCCGCTCCATCGGCGAGTTCGCGCTCGCGCTCCGCGACGACCCCGACGCCGGACGCGTATGGATCGCGGAGGACGAGGACGGCATCGCCGGCTGCATCGCCGTCACCCGCTCAAGCGAGACGCACGGAATGCTGCACTGGTTCCTTGTCGCGGAACGCGCCCGCGGGCAGGGGCTGGGCCGCCGGCTGCTGTCCGAGGCCATCGAGTACGCGCGCGAGCGCTTCGACACCGTCGGGCTCGAGACCTTCAGCGAGCTCACCACCGCGGGCCACCTCTACCGCTCGGTCGGCTTCCGGCTCCGTGACTCCACGCCGCAGGCCGAGTGGGGCCGCGAGATCAACCTCCAGCGCTACGACATTCGGTTCGGCTGACGCGCCCGGTTACGCTGCGCTTCTCGTGAGAGTGGTCGCGGCAGTGCATCAGGACGATGGCGGACCCGTCGTGTTCGGCGACGTGATCCGCGAGCTCGGTCATGAGCTCGTGGAGTGGCGGCCGATGAACGGCTCGCCGCCCGACGGCGCCGACGCCGCGATGGTGTTCGGCGGCTCGATGCACGTGGACCAGGAGGACGAGCATCCGTGGCTCGTGCCGGAGCGTGAGTGGATCGAGTCGCTGCTGTCGGACGGCGTGCCGACGCTGGGCGTCTGCCTCGGCTCGGAGCTGCTGGCGCACGCGGCCGGCTGGGAGGTGGTGCGGATGCCGCGCTCAGAGATCGGCTGGCACGAGGTGGAGCTCACACCGGCCGCGCCGGCCGACCCGGTGCTGGGCGGCGCGCCGCCGCGCTTCCCCGCTTTCCAGTGGCACAGCTACGCGGCCGAGCCGCCGGCCGACGCGACGGTGCTCGCGGTCAGCCCGGCGTGCGCTCAGGCCTACCGGATCGGCGCGCGCGCCTGGGGCATCCAGTTCCACGCGGAGGTGAACCAGGCCTCGATCGAGTACTGGCTCGACGACGGCGGGGACGACGAGGACGCGCGCGAGGTGAACCTCGACGTCGACGACGTGCGGGAGCGCACCATCCGCGAGATCGCCGACTGGACTGACTTCGGCCGCGGGCTCTGCACCCGCTTCCTCGAGGCAGCGGCGGCCTAGCTCACAGTTCAGTCGCTCGAGCGGCGGCCGGCCCGCTCGAGGATGCTGCGGACGATCCGCGCGTGCACGTTCTCGACCCCGGCCCACACCGCCCGGGCGGCTGGGTTGCCGTACTGGACGAAGGTCGCGAACAGCAACCCATCCCGCTCACGCTTGAAGAGCAGCTCGCCCGGCATTCCGATGCGGGAGTCGGCGCCGAGGAGGAGGACGTCGGGCGTGTTGCGCCGCACCTTCCAGCCGAGCACCGTGCCGTCGGATCCGGGGCGGCCGACCTTCAGTCCGAGGCTCGCCCAGCCCGACAGGAGCGTGGTGCGCGTGGTGGCCGGTGCGTCCTCGAGGACCGCGCGCGCCCACTGCTCGGCGGTGCGACCGGCTGCCGACCCGGTGTCGACGCGGAAGGCATCCGCGTAGTCGACGCGGGAGAGCGTGCTCAGCTCGCGCGCGGCGGCAGGCACTTCGATCTGTCGTACGAGTTCCATCGTTCCATACAGTACTGTATGGATCAAGCCGATGCCAGCCCCGACCCGCACGCCACGCAGCAGCTGGATTGATGCGGGGCTGCGCGCCCTCGCCGCGGGCGGCCCGGACGCGGTCCGGATCGAGCCGCTCGCGCAGGAGCTCGGCGTCACGCGCGGGGGCTTCTACTGGCACTTCGAGGACCGGCGCGCGCTGCTCGAGGAGATGCTCGACACCTGGGAGCGGCGCAGCACGGACGAGGTGCTCGAACGCGTCGAGGGCGAGGGCGGCGACGCGCGGGACAAGGTCAGGAGGGCCGGCATGCTCACCTTCTCGCGCGAGCTCCTGCCCATCGACCTCGCGGTGCGCGACTGGGCCCGCCGCGATCAGAAGGTGGCGAAGCGCCTTCGCCGCGTGGACAACCGGCGGATCGAATACCTGCGCTCGCTGATCGGCTCCTTCTGCCCCGACCCCGATGACGTCGAGGCCCGCAGCATGCTTGCCTTCTCACTCGCGATCGGCAATCACTTCATCGCCGCGGACCACGGCGGGCGCAAGCGCGCCGAGGTGCTGGAGCGCGCCACCAAGCGGCTGCTGGCCTAGGCGCCGGCGGGCTCCGCAACCAGGCGCAGCAGGTCCTCGCGGCTCGGCCCGGGGAAGGGCGCGCGCGGATGCTCCTCGGCGAGCGTCACCACCTTGTCGAGCAGCCCCGGGCGAGCGAACACCTCCTCGGGTGGAGTCAGGCAGCCCATGATCTCGAGCAGGCCGCGGAAGGCATCGGCGTCGTGCGCGGCGGCCGCCTCGATCGCGGGCTTGAGGCCGGCCCTGAAGTCGGCCGGCCCAGGCGGCTCGACACCGTTTCGCAGCGCCTCGATCTCGGCAAGGCGCGCGCGATCGCCGGCGACGGTCGAGCGATACCACGGCGTGAGCTCGCGCTCGGTCACCTCGTCCCACGCCTCGGCAAATCCGACCGGGTCGTCGAGCTCATCGCGCACGACGTCGCGCAGCTTCACCGCGTGCGCCATGCCGAGTGCGATGCCGCGGCCGAGCGAGGGGTTGGTGCACGCCCACGCGTCCGCCAGGGCCGCGACCCCGCTCGCCACGGGCCGGCCATCCGCGACGAAGCGCCGGTAGCGGTCGATCACTCCGCCCATCGAGAGGATCTCGGTGATCGGCTCGCCGTCGAGCCAGTGCGCCTGCAGCGGACAGGCGCGCACGGCGGCCCTCCATGGAGCCGGGTGGCGCAGCTGCTTGAGCTGCTGGTCGCCCGATGAGATGAAGAGGGTCACCGACCAGGTGCCGTCGTCGCCGGGCAGGGTGAGGACGGAGATGGAGCCGATCGGCGACAGCATCGGCGCGCGGATCTCGGGCAGCTCACCCTCGAAGAAGCGCGAGTAGTAGATGAAGCCGCTGTCCTCGGCCTCCTCGTGCACCGGGGCGCAGCCCGCCCGGTCGAGCCACTTCGGCAACGTCGAGCGGCGGCCCATCGCGTCCACCACGAGGTCGGCCTCGAGCTCCTCGCCGTCCTCGGTCCGGACACCGCGGATGTGCGGGATGCCCGGGGCGGCACTGCTGCCGTTCAACAGCCCGTCGACCCCCACGCCGCGGCGCACGTCGAGGCGCGGTTCCTTGTCCGCCGCGGTGCCGACCACGTGCTCGACAGTGGTCCGGCGCGCCGTGGCCGTGACCAGGCGCTGATCGACCGGGCGCGGCTCGCGATCGGCGATCGTCGGCGGGAGCCGCTCCACCAGGCTGACAAGGACCGCTCCCGCGTCCACGAGCGCGTCGAACACCTCCGGCAGCTCGGTCCTCAGGACGTCGCTCGCGCGCGGTTGCACGTAGTGCGCCTGGCGGAACTGGGTGACGCCGTCGCGGTCCCAGCGCTCCCAGGCTTCGTCGAGCGAGGCGGGCACGGGCGCGCTGTCGCGCTCGAGGAGGGTCACGTCGTGGCCGTCGCGGGAGAGCAGCATCCCTGCGGTCAAGCCGCAGACTCCGCCCCCCAGGACGATTATGTTGGCCACGTGCCCAGCATCTCGCGGCTCCGCGCGGGATGCAACCCGTCTTAGGCGTCGGGCTTGGGGCGACGCTCCTCGGCGAGCGGCTTGCCGGCGTCGTCGGTGAGGCCGGCCGGCGGCCAGGGGCCGAGCCAGTTGTCGCGCGCGCCGTCGATCGTGAAGATCGCGCCCGAGTAGTAGTCGCCCGCGGGCGACGCCAGGTAGGCGACCAGCCAGGCCTGCTCGATCGGGCGGCCCATGCGGCCGAGCGGCACCGTGTTCGCCACGCCGGCCTTCACCGGCTCGGGGTACTTCTGGATCGCGTCGGTCTCGAAGTGGCCGCTGGCGATGGCCGTGAGCTTGATGTCGAAGCGCGACCACTCGATCGACAGGACGCGCATCATGTTCTCCACCGCGGCCCGCGCCGCGGACGAGTGCGCCATTCCGGGCAGGCCGTGGTGGGGCGACAGCGTCACGCTGATCACCTTCCCTCCCCCGCCGGGGATCATCGACTTGGTCGCCACCGCGTGGGTCATCAGCCAGGTGCCCTCGAGGTTGAGCCGGACGACCGTGCGGAAGCCCTTGGCGCTGATGTCCTCGGCCGGCGACATGAACTGGCCGCCGGCGTTGTTCACGAGCGTGTCGATGCGGCCGTGCCGCTCGATCACCCGGTCGACGAACGACTCGACCTGGTCCTCCTCGCGGATGTCGCAGACGATGGGGTCACAGGTCCCGCCCTCGCAGAGCGCCACGGTCTCCTCGAGCGGCTCCATCCGGCGGCCGGCGATCACCACCGTGGCACCGAGCGAATTGAGCTCGACCGCAGTCGCGCGGCCCAGTCCCGAGCCGCCGCCGGTGACCACGATCACCTGTCCCTCGAGCAGTCCCGGGCGGAAGATCTCGGACGGCATCGGGGTGAGGCTATCGGCCGCGCCGATCTGTAGATTCGCGGCCCATGGAGGCCACCACAGTCCGCAGGGGCTCATTTCTCGAACGCCGCTTTGCTATCGCCGAGCGGGGAAGCACCGTCCGTGTAGAGCTGCTCGGAGGAGTCAGCACCTTCCTGACGATGTGTTACATCCTGTTCGTCAACCCGGCGATCCTGTCCGCCGCCGGGGTGCCGTTCCAGGGCGTGGCCGTCGCAACCGCGCTCGCCGCCTGCGTCACCACCGCGGCGATGGCGCTGTTTACGAACTACCCGTTCGCCCTCGCCACGGGCCTGGGGCTGAACGCCGTCGTGGCGTTCGACATCATCCTCGGCCGCAAGGTCGCCTGGCCGGTGGGGATGTCGTGCATCGTGCTCGAGGGCCTGATCGCGCTGATCTGCGTGATCCTCGGCCTGCGCGAGGCGATCATGAAGGCGATCCCGCTCTCGATGAAGCTGTCGATCGGAGTCGGCATCGGGCTGTTCATCACGCTCGTCGGCATGCGGGAGGGCGGCATCGTGATCAACGATCCGGCCACCGGAATCGCGCTCGGCGACCTCACCGCAGGGCCGCCGCTGATCGCCCTCGGCGGCGTGCTGACGGCGGCGATCCTGAGCGCGCGCAACATCCGCGGCTCGATCCTGATCGGGGTGTTGACGAGCACGGCGCTCGGGCTGATCTTCGGAGTGCTCGACGGCCCGAGCGGCGTGGCCGAGTGGCCGGGCGCGGGCTCGTTCTCCACCATCGGCGACTCGCTCGCGTGGCACAACATCCGCGACGCCCTGGCGGTCGCTCTGATCCCGACGATCTTCGCGCTCTTCATGAGCGACTTCTTTGACACGCTCGGGACGGTGGTGGCCGTAGGCGGCTCAGGCGACCTGCTCGACGAGGAGGCGCACCTGCCGAACATCCGCAACGTGCTGCTGGTCGACTCGGCGTCGGCCTCGGTCGGCGGCGCGATGGGCGTGTCGAGCGTGACCACCTACGTCGAGAGCGGCGCCGGTGTGAGCGAGGGCGCGCGCACCGGGCTGTCGAGCCTGGTGGTGGCCGCGCTGTTCGGCCTCGCGATCTTCTTCGTCCCGCTCATCTCGATGGTCGGCCAGTCGGTGAAGTACCACGGCGGCACGATCAACCCGGCGGTGGCGCCCGCCCTGATCATGGTCGGCTACCTGATGCTGCGGCTCGTGCCGGGGATCGACTGGAGCACGTCCGAGTCGGCGCTGCCCGCGTTCCTCATCATCGCCGGCATCCCGATGACCTTCTCGATCGCGGCGGGCATCGGCCTCGGCGTGTTCGGGTTCGTGGCCGTGATGGTCGCCCAGGGCCGCTGGCGCGAGATCCACCCGCTGATGTACGGGCTCGTCGTGCTGTTCGGCGTCTACTACGCGGCCGACTGGCTAAGCGCCCACGTGTTTTGAGCACGGCAGCCGAACCGCAACCCGCGTCGCTCCCTTTGGAGGGCGGGCGCGAGGGGGCGACCGTTCGGCTGCACCCGCTGCTGTCGGCGGTCTGCAAGGGGCCGCCGGCGTGGTTCCTGCGTGAGGAGGGGCGCATGGGTGCGCTCAAGGCGTTCGGGGTTCGGGTGCCGCGCTCGGAGTGGATCGACGTGCCCGTGGTTGCTTTTCTCGTGGAGCACCCGGGCTTCGGGCCGTTCCTGATCGATACGGGCTTCCACGCGTCGGTGGCGGTCGATCCGAAGGAGAACCTCGGGCGGCTGAACGCCTTGGCCTTCAAGGTCGAGTCGATGGAGCAGAGCGACGCTGTGTCGCACCAGCTGCGGGCACGGGGAATCGACCCCGGCTCGATCCGGCTCGTGGTGATGACGCACCTGCACGTGGACCACGCGAGCGCGATCTCCGATTTCCCCGCCGCGACGTTCCTCGTGAGCCGTCGTGAATGGGAGGCGGCCGTCGAGCCGCGCGGCGCCTCGCGCGGGTACGTGAAGCGCCAGTTCGACCACGCGTTCGACTACCGGCTCGTCGACTTCGACTCGTCGGAGGCGGACTCGTTCGCCTCGTTCGGCCGCTCGTACGACGTGTTCGGCGACGGCAGCGTGGTGGTTGTGTCGACCCCGGGGCACACATTCGGGCACCTGTCGGTGGTGCTGCGGCTGGGCGGTGGCCGCGAGGCGCTCGTGGCCGGCGACGCGATCTACATGCTCGCCACGATGCGCGACTCGCACCTCCCCTACCGCGTCGTCGACGAGCACCTCTTCCGGCGCTCGCTGCGCGAGATCCAGATCTACGCCGAGCAGACGCCCGACGCCGTGATCATCCCGGGCCACGACATGGCGGCCTGGAAGGAGCTCGCGGAGTCGTACTAGTTGGTGGCGGGCCGACGGCCCGCGGCCTTGGCGGCTTCGGCGGCTGCACGGCGTGCCGCGCGGGCGGCGCGGACGGCGCTCTTGCGGCCACCGTCGCGCAGCCCGTAGTAGAGCCTCTGCACGTCGGTGAAGACGAGCTCGGAGGCCTCCTGCGCCTGCTCGCGCGTGGGGTCCTCGACCTGCTCGAAGCGAATCGGGTCGCCGAACTGCACGGTGACCTTGGGGAACTGGAGCCGCTTCCAGTTGCGCGCCCGCTGCGAGCCGAAGATCGCGACCGGTACGACGGGCACGCCGCTCTCGAGCGCGAGCCGGCCGACGCCCGGGCGCGCCTCGCCGAGGTCGTCCGTGCGCGAGCGGCCGCCCTCGAGGTACATGAGCACCATGTCGCCGCGGTCGAGGATCGCGTGGGCGGTCTTGAACGCCTCCTCGTCGCGGCGGCCGCGCAGCACCGGGAACACGCCGCCGTGCGTGTAGATGAACTGCATCGGCGGCGCGAACAGCTGCGACTTCGCCATGAACTGCACCTTGCGGCGCAGGTAGGCGGCCACGAAGAAGTGATCGAGGAAGGAGAAGTGGTTGGGCGCGAGGATCACGGGGCCGCCGCTCGGAACCTTCTGCGAGTCGATGCAGCGGCCGCGGTAGAGGATCGCCACGTAGGGGACGAGCAGCAGCCGGACGAGGTCGTAGACCCAGTCGGGGCGCCGCGAACGGGCACGCTCGTGGAAGCGCGTGAAGTACTCCGCCGGACGCGGATCCTTGTAGACCTGCTCCTTCACCCTCGGCCTTTGTTACCCAGTCTTGCGCTGGTCGTTACTTCTCGGACGCCCAGCCGCGCGAGCGCTCGACCGCGCGCCGCCAGCCGCTGAAGAGCGTTTCGCGCTCGTCGGCGGACATCGTCGGCTCGTAATGCGCGGCCTGCTTCCACATCGCGCGCGTGTCCGCCTCGCTCCACAGACCGGTGGCCACGCCGGCCAGATAGGCGGCCCCGAGCGCTGTCGTCTCCGACACCTCTGGCACCACAACCGGCACGCCGAGGATGTCGGCCTGGAACTTCATGAGCCAGGCGTTCACCACCGCGCCGCCGTCGGCGCGCAGCTCCTCGAGCCGCTTGCCGGACGCCTCCTCGCACGCGTGAACGGCGTCCGCGGATTGATAGGCGATCGACTCGAGCGCCGCCCGCGCGAGGTGAGCGCGGCCGGTGCCGCGGGTCAGGCCCACGATCGTCCCGCGCGCGTACGGGTCCCAATACGGAGAGCCGAGGCCGGTGAGCGCGGGCACGAAGTAGACGCCCTCGTTGCCGTCGGTGGAGCGCGCGAGCTCCTCGGTCTCGTCGGCCACGCGGATGATGCCGAGGCCGTCGCGTAGCCACTGCACTGCGGCGCCGGTGACGAAGACGCTTGCCTCGATCGCGTAGTCCACGCGGTCTGCCACGCCCCAGGCGACGGTTGTCAGGAGGCCCTCGACGGCTTCGGATGGTTCGGTGCCCGCGTTCTGCAGCACGAAGCTGCCAGTGCCGTACGTGTTCTTGCCGAGCCCGGGCTCGTGGCAGGCCTGGCCGTAGAGGGCCGCCTGCTGATCGCCCGCGATGCCGGCCACGGGCACGCTGCCGCCGAACTCGCTCGTCTCGCCCTGGATGTGCGCGCTCGGTGCGGGCGTGGGGAGCGCGTCGCGCGAAACGCCGAGCAGCTCGCACAGCTCGCCGTCCCAGTCGAGCCTGCGGATGTCGAACAGCATCGTGCGCGACGCGTTGGAGTAGTCGGTCACGTGCGCGCCCGTGAGCTTGAAGATGAGCCAGGAGTCGATCGTGCCGAAGGCGGCCTTTGTTGCGTCCACCCCGCCCTCCTTGATCAGCCACTCGATCTTCGTGCCTGAGAAGTAGGGGTCGATCACGAGACCCGTGCGCTCGCGGACGAGCTGCTCGTGGCCCGCCTCGCGCAGCTCGTCGCAGCGGGCGGCGGTGCGGCGGTCCTGCCACACGAGCGCGCGGTGGAGCGGTTCGCCCGTGTCGCGGTCCCAGGCAACGACGGTCTCGCGCTGGTTCGTGATGCCGATCCCGGCGAGGCCGCCGCCGCTCACGCCTGCCTTGTCGAGCGCCTGCTTCGCCACCTTGCGCGTGACGTCCCAGATTTCGGCCGCGTCGTGCTCCACCCAGCCGGGGCGCGGGAAGTGCTGCTCGAACTCGCTGTACGCGCGGCCGCGGACGGCGCCCGAGTCGTCGAAGACGAGGCAGGTGGTGCCGCTCGTGCCCTGGTCGATGGCGAGGATCACCGGCGAGAAACGTATACGCGTCCGATGTCCAGGAGCTGGTGTCCGCGGTGGGCGAAGCCGGCGGCGGTGCGGCCGGTGGCTCGGTGTTCCAGCCCGAGCTCGACCTCCGTGACGGATAGTCCGGCGCGGATCGCGTCGATGTTCATCGCGGTCTCCATGCCGAAGCCTGGGGCGAACGGGAGCACCGCGCGGAGCGCGTCCGGCGTGAGCGCGCGCTGGCCGGAGAGCGGCGCGTCGAGCGTGCGGCCGGCGCGCTTCTCCACCACCCAACGCGAGCTTTTGAGGGCGATCCCGAAGCCGCCGCCCACGCGGCGGGCGAACTTTGCGATGGCGATGTCCCCGTGGCCGAGGAGACCGGTGAGCGCGGCGGCCGAGGCGCCGAGGTCGCCGTCGCAGAGCAGGACGCTGGACGGGTCGTGCGCGAGCGCCGCCTCGGCGGCGGGCGTGTTCGCTCCCCCCTTCCCCAGCCGCTTCTCGCTCCGCACGAGCTCCGCGCCGGCCTCGCGCGCGATGTCAGGGGTGCGGTCCGTGGACGCGTCGTCGGCGACGATCAGCCGCGCTCCGGGGAACGCCGACCGCAGTGCGGCGAGCGTGTCGCCCAGCCGCTCCTCCTCGTTGCGAGCGGCGACCACCGCCGCGATTTCCGCTGGCACTGATGGGTATCGTGCCGCAAACCCGCGGACAGGAGGACTTCAGTTGGCTGACGTCGAGGCCCACATCACGGGAACCGTGTGGAAGATCGAGTGTGAGGTCGGGCAGGAGGTGGAGGAGGGCGACACGCTCGTCATCCTCGAGTCGATGAAGATGGAGATGCCCGTGGAGGCGGAGGACGAGGGCACGGTCAAGGAGATCCGCTGCGAGGAGGGCCAGTCGGTGTCGGAGGGCGACACGCTGGTGGTTCTTGAGTAGCTCCTCGGTCCAAGAACTGGCGTCGGGCAAGCTGCTGCTCGACGAACCTGCGCCGCACGTCGCCCGGCTGAAGATCTCGAACCCCGAGAAGCGCGGGGCGCTCGACCACGAGATCCTCGACACCCTCGCCGAGACCGTCCGCGGGCTCGACGCCCGCTGCCTGCTGCTCACCGGCGACGGCAAGATGTTCTCGGCCGGGTACGACATCGGCAATCTCGAGGCGTCGAACTTCGAGGAGCGGGCCGAGGCGCTCGTGGCGCACCCGTTCCACGACGCGCTGGAGGCACTCGAGGCGTACGAGTATCCGGCGGTGGCCGCTTTGAACGGCCATGCGATCGGCGGCGGGCTCGAGCTGGCGCTGACCTGCGACATCCGCGTGGCCGCGCGCGGGATCAAGGTGGGAATGCCGCCCGCTCGGCTCGGGCTCATCTACTCGCACACGGGGCTGCGCAAGTTCATCGAGGTGTGCGGCGTGGCCAACACGGCGGAGCTGTTCTACGTCGGGCGGAACGTGGATGCCGATCGCGCGGCGCGAATGGGCTTGGTCAACCAGGTGGTGGAGCGCGACGAGCTCGACTCGATGGCCGTCGAGCTGGCCGGCGAGATCGCCTCGAACGCGCCCCTTTCCTTGAAGGGCAACAAGCAGGCGATCCGAACCTTGCGCGCGCACGCGCTGTCGCTGCCGGAGGACGTGGCGCGGGAGCTCGTGGAGCTGCGCGAGTCGTGCTTCCGCAGCGAGGACTTCCGCGAGGGCGTGCAGTCCTTCGCGGAGAAGCGCCCGCCGGAGTGGAAGAACCGCTAGACGGCAGCTCCACCACCCTCTGTCGCGAGCGCTACGGACTTAGGAAAACTCTTTGACGCCGGGGCAACGGGTTTGTCCCCGGGACAAATCTGTTGTCAACGAATTTGACCCCCGGTCAAACCGTTTGACCCGGGGTCAAACTTTTTGTCTAAGTCGGTAGCGCTGGAATGGCCCGCTACGGATCGGCGCGCTCGCTGGAAACGGCTGGGGCGAGCGCGCGTGGAAACTCATCGGAGACAGCCGCTCAAGTCCGTACTCTCCGGGCCGAATACCGGGACATCCGACCCTGTGGCCCGCCCCTGCGAGCCGTTCCTCCTGGTTATGCACAACTTCCACATTCCTTGGGCCAAGCCGTTTCTCGGTGACGAGGAGATCGCCGCCGTCCACGCCACCCTCAGCGACCGCCGCCTCTCGATGGGCGCCACGGTCAAGGCCTTCGAAGACGACGCCGCCGCCCTCGTGCAGCGCGAGCACGCGATCGCCGTGTCCAACGGCACGGTCGCCCTCGACCTCGCGATGAAACTGCTGAAGATCGGCCCCGGCGACGAGGTGCTCGTCTCGGCGCTCGCCTACATCGCCACCACCAACTGCATCGTCTGGCAGGGCGCCACGCCGGTCTTCTGCGACGTCGACCCGGTCACGCTCAACATCGACCCGGACGAGGTTGCCCGCCGCATCACGCCGCGCACCAAGGCGCTACTCGTGGCCGACTACTGCGGCTCGCCGGTCGACTACACGCTGCTGCAGGCGATCTGCGCGGACCACCGGGTCCAGCTCGTGGTCGACGGCGCGCAGTCGCTCGGCGCGTACCACCTGGGCGTCCCGACATGCGCCCTCGGCACCGTGTCCACCACCAGCTTCCACACCGCCAAGGCGATGCTCACGGGCGAGGGCGGGATGGTCTTCACCGACAGCGAGGAGCTCGCCGAGCGGGCGCGCAAGATGCGCGGCCAGGGCGAGATTCCCGGTCGCAAGTACGTGCACGACACGCTCGCGTGGAACTACCGACTCACCGAGATGGCCGCCGCCATCGGCCGCGTCCAGCTCTCGCGCGCGAGCGAGATCCTCGCGAAGCGCGCCGCACTCGCCGCTCGCTACACCGAGCAGCTGGGCCAGCTCCCGGAGGTCGTTCCCACCGGCCACTACTCCGATGGGCAGCCCGCATGGTTCTCGTACGCTGTCCGCGTGCCGAACCGGGACGCCGTCGCAGAGTCACTCGCCGAGCAGGGAGTCGAGACGCGGTCGCTCTACCCCGTGCCCGCCTACCGTCAGCCGATCCCTGAGTACGCGCCGTTCGCGAACGAGCTGCGCCCCCATGCCGAGCTTGCGAGCGACGAGGTGCTCAACCTCCCGATGTTCTACGAGATGACCTTCGCGGAGGTCGACGAAGTCGTGGCGAGCCTCGCCACCGCGCTGGCGGCTCCGGCTGTCGACCAACCCGCAGCCGCCTAGCGAGCGCGCGTCCGGCC
This sequence comes from Thermoleophilaceae bacterium, assembly GCA_036555755.1. Taxonomy (GTDB): domain Bacteria; phylum Actinomycetota; class Thermoleophilia; order Solirubrobacterales; family Thermoleophilaceae; genus JAICJR01. The sequence goes on along the minus strand of DATBKS010000322.1, from coordinate 5,473 downwards.
CATGGACCTCAGGCTCTACTGGAGCGGCGACTTCCCCGAGTACCTCGGGCCGCTGCTCGAGGCGCTCGAGTCCCTGGCCGAGACCCAGGAGGCGCCGGAGGGCGAAGTGGTCCTCTGCCCGGACGCCACCGCTTATCCGCCGCCGGCGGAGCACGCCGACGGCATCGTCGCAGTCGTCCCGAACACGGACGCCCTCTACAACGCCGCCATCCGCGACGAGTTCGCGCGCTCGCTCAGCGGCTGGGCCGACCGCGGCGCGCTGTTCATCGTCCCCACCTCCAGCGCGGCCGGAAACCTGCGCGTGCTGCTGAGCCTCCCCGCCGCGCGCGTGGACGTCATGCCGCTGCCGCTGCCGCCCGGGCGCATTCCCGCCGAGGCGAAGGTCAACGGCGACATCCTCGCCATTCCTCCCATCAACTACAACGTCCTGCTCACCGCCGTGAAGCTCGTCCGGCTGGCCGGGCTCGACCCGCGACTCGTGATCGCCGACCCCGCGGCTGAGCCGGTCGTACGTCCCGGCGGACTCGCCAACGCCCACGGCCTGCTCGCGGGCCAAGAGGCGGTGGCGGTGAACGACTGGCGCGAGGCGGCGGGCGCCGCCGGTGCGATCGTGTTCTTCGAGGCCCACCCCGGCGACGGCTGGACGCTGCGCGAGGCGCTCGCCACCGGCGCGCCCGTGGTGACGCCGCAGACCTCGCTGGTGGGCGACCACCTGGCCACTGTCGGCGCGAGCGCCTATCCCTACGCCGGGCCCGGCGACGGCGCTAGCCTCGCCGCTGCCATCACCGCCGCCCTGCGCCGGGACCGCGGCACCGAGCTCGAGGGCGCCGCGCGCGCAGCGGTGCTGCGCGAGAGCTGGAGCAAGTCGGCGAAGGCGTTGTTCGGCGCGCTGGTGCAGTCGCTCGCGCCGACCAGGCTCGCCGTGGAGGTCGCACCGGATCCTGTGCACCCTGCTGTGACGAACGAGCGCCTCTCCATATGCGTGCTCAACCCCCGCTCGAGCGAGGGCGGCGGGGAGCGCTTCATGCGCGAGCTCGTGTACGGGATGGCGAAGCACGACTCGGCGCCGCAGGTGAAGCTCGTCTGCCAGATCAAGCCGTTCGAGCCGTTCGACCCGGGCACCGCGCTGCTGCAGCGCGCGGGCGTAGACGTGGTCACGGTTCCCGGTGGAGACTTCGACCAGGTGGCCGCTCGCGAGCTCGAGGGCTTCGACATCGTCTACTACTCGTGGCCGCACATGTCCTACCCGCTGGCCACGAAGGCGCCGCTCGTCTGCACCTTCCACGACCTGAACTGGAAGCACTTTGACGTCTACGACGCGCCGGACAAGGTCCAGCTCGAGGCCCAGACCCCGCGCTGGGTGGAGCTGTCGAGCGCGCTGGTGCACTCCTCCAACTTCATCCGCGGCGAGATGCAGCGCTACTACGGCACGCCCGACTCGCTCTCGCACGTGATTCCGCTCACCGCTGAGACTCCCGCCGAGGCCGCCACCGCCGAGGAGCGCGCGGGTGTGCGCCGCCGCTTCGGCCTGCCCGAGCGCTTCCTGCTCAGCCCGAACGGCTGCCACCTGCACAAGAACTACCCGGTGCTCGACGCCGCGCTGCGCATCCTGCGCCGTCAGGGCCGCCCGATCAAGGTCGTGGCGAGCGGAGGCGGCACCGACATCCGCTATCACGGTCCCGACCTCATCGGCCTCGGTTACGTGAACGCGCGCGAGCTGCAGTCGCTCTACGAGGAGTCCGACGGCATGGTGCAGACCACCCTGTACGAGGCCGGCAGCTTCCCGATGTGGGAGGCGATGACGGTGAATAAGCCCGTTGCGATCTCGCGCGTTCCCCCGATCGTCGAGCAGGTGGAGCGCCTGGGCGCGACCGTCGAGCTCTTCAACCCGCTCGACCCGGAGGACGTGGCCGGCGCTCTGGCACGCCTCTGGGACGGCTCCGAGGCGACCACGCCCGAGGCCGTCGAGCGGAACGCCGTCGCCACGGCCGCGCGCACATGGAACGACGTGGCGGGCGACTACCTGTCGCTGTTCGCCGACCTGCGCGCCGCGCACGGTGCTTAAGTCGCCCGACTTCATGGCGCGCTTCGCCCACGTGGGCGAGGACGTGCAGGTGTTCGAGAACGCGCTGATCCTCAAGCCCGAGACGATCTCGATCGGCGACCACTCGCGCATCGATGACTTCTGCCGGCTCGAGGGAGGAGAGGAGCTGGCGATCGGCCGCCACGTGCACGTGTCGAGCTTCAGCTCGATCATCGGCGGCGGCCGCTGCCTGATCGGCGACATGGGCGACGTCGCGCACGGCGCGCGGGTGATCACCGGGTCCGATCAGCCGGACGCCGCGATGAGCACGATGTCGCCGCTCGAGTGGCGCCATGTCGAGCTCAGCACGGTCGTGATCGACCATCTCGCGTTCCTCGCCTCGGGCGCGGTGATGCTGCCCGGGACGAGCCTGGGCGTGGGCGCGATCGCTGCCGCCGGCTCGGTCGTCACGAAGCCGATCCCGGCGTGGGAGATCTGGTCGGGCGTGCCGGCCCGGCCGCTGCGGCTGCGCGACCGCGAGGCGCTGATCGCCCGCGGCGTGCCGGTCGAAGAGCTCGAAGCGCGGGCGCTAAGCGCCTAGCTGCACGTGCCCCGGCGCCCGGATGGCGTCGAGGTTCAAGACTCCGCCGCCCGGTGCGTGGCGCTCGATGAACGCCGCGGTGCCGCGGTTCTTGCCGCTGTCGGCATAGGCGAGGTTCGTCTTGTTGATGAGCTGGAGCGCGCGCTGGCCGGCGGCTGAGTCCGGGTCGGTCACCTCGTCCACGCGGCACACGAGCTGCAACGACTCGAGGAAGCCGGTCGAGGTGCCCGCCTCGAAGTGTCGCTGGAGCTCGGCCTGCTTCTTCACGGTGGCGGACCGGACTCCGTCCTCGGCCGTGCGCACTTCGGTCTGCGTGAACGGGCTGTAGAGCAGCTCGCGGCGCACGTAGTTCATCTCGGCGCCGAGCACGCGGATCTCGGGGAATGCGGCCTGCACCTCCTCGCGCTCGAGCTGGGCTGGAAGTTGATCTTCAGGATCTTCGGCGCCTCGGCGATGCCCTGCGGGCGCCCGGCCCACGGCCCGATCGAGCCGTCGGAGGCGAGCCCGCGCCAGAGCGTGTTGTCGAGGTCCACGATCACGGCCTTCACGCGCCCCGTGCCGCGCAGGATCAGCAGCCGCTGCACGACCTCGCGCAGGATCGCGATCGAGTAGGTGCCCGAGCGGTCGTCATAGCTGCGCGCCACCTGCGGCGGCTGAAACCCCCACAGCAGGTCGGTGCAGTCGTCGAACTCGGTGTCCAGCGGGCCGCGGTGGGCGAAGTAGTTTTGCGCGCTCTCATCGACCCCCACCTTGCCGATGGCGGACGCGAGAGCGTCCCCATCAACGAAGTGGGCGCTGGCGCGCGCCTCGCACCAGGCCACGAGCTCGTCGTTCAGGCTGCGGACGAAGTGGCGGAAGTTGGACAGCTCGCGCGCGTGGAAGAAGAGTCCGGCCGGATTCATGTGCGGCTCGACGAAGCCGAGGACGAACAGCGGCACGCCCGGGGCGGCGTCGACCACAGACTCGAGGTAGGCGCGCATGTGGGTGCACGTCTCCTCGAAGAGGCGCTTGTAATCGGGGTGCGCGACGAAGTCGTCGAGCGTGGCGGGGTGCATGTAACGCAGCGGCGGCACCACGACCCGGACGGTCGGCGTCTGCGCCGGCGGCGTGGCGATCGGGTGGTTCTGAATCGTGTGGAAGCAATCGATGTCCGGCCCCATCTCCGGCACGGCGCGCTCGAGGAACACGGCTCCGCAGCTCCCGATCAACTCCATCGTGATCCGCTCGGCGGCGAACCCGAGCGGGTGCAGGCCCTCGGGCGTGAACGTTGAAAGCAGGGCATTTGCAGGGAGATACTGCTCCTCGACCCAGCGGTTGTAAGCATCCGCAACCTGGTCCCACCTGAGAATGTCCGACGCGGCCACCTGCGGATAAAGGGCGGCAGTTGCGGCGGGATCGGCGCTCAGTAGCGCGTTGATGCCTCCGTCGAGCAGCTCCGGCGAAGGCTCCGCAAGGACCCGGCATCGTGGAAGGCCACCATGAACGGCATGGGCGAGCGCTTTCTCTGGACGGTTATCCCGGGGAATCGGCGCGTACACGCTGGTCTTTAGCCGTCCGACCTCCCCCATACCTTGGCTGGTACCGCCGCCGAAATGGGAGGTTCAGCTTGCCGCCGCTGATCACGTACGAGGAAGCGCTGGCCCTCGGTGAAATCGAGGACCGCGACGAAATCCTCGCGCTAGTCGACCGTGCCTTCGAGGCGCGCGTCGAGCGCTTCGGCGACTCGACCGATCTCTGCTCGCTGGTGAACGCCAAGTCCGGCGGCTGCGCGGAGGATTGCGGCTTCTGCGCGCAGTCGAAGTACGCGGACTCGGACACGCCGATGCACGCGATGATGACCCCGGAGCAGATCCTCGAGCACGCGAAGGCAGCCGAGGCGGCGGGCGCGCACCGCTTCTGCATGGTCACCCAGGGACAGGGCCTGTCCAAGCGCGACTTCTCCAACATCGTCGAGGGCGCGAAGCTCGTTGCCGAGCACACCAACCTCAAGCGCTGCGCGTCGGTCGGGCACATGTCAGTCGCGCGCGCGAAGGCGCTCAAGGACGCCGGCATCCAGCGCGTGCACCACAACGTGGAGACGGCGGAGTCGTACTACGGCGAGGTCTCGACCACGGTCAGGTACGACGGCCGCATCCGCACGATCGAGGCGGTGAAGGAGGCGGGGCTCGAGACCTGCGTGGGCGGGATCCTGAACCTGGGCGAGTCGCGCGCGCAGCGGGTGGAGATGGCGTTCCAGCTCGCCTCGATCGACCCCACCAGCGTGCCGATCAACCTGCTCAACCCGCGCCCCGGCACCAAGTTCGGCGACCGCGACTTCATGGATCCCTGGGAGGCGGTCAAGTGGATCGCGATCTTCCGGCTGATCCTCCCGGAGGCGCTGTTCCGCCTCTGCGGCGGGCGCGTCGAGAACCTCGGCGAGCTGCACGCGCTCGCCGTCAAGGCCGGCGTGAACGGCGTGATGATGGGCAACTTCCTGACCACGCTCGGCTCAGAGCCCGAGGACGACCGGGCGATGTTCGAGGAGCTCGGTCTGAACGTCGCGCGCCAGCCCGACAACGGCGCCAACCCGCGGCCCGACAACCGCTCCGGCTGGCTCGAGGGCGCCACCCCGGCGACCCCGATGGACGAGCTCGTCGACCACCAGGCCGAAGCCGACTTCTGGGACCCCTCGACCCAGCTGCGGGTGATCAAGAAGGCGAAGAAGCCGCCTCCGTATCCGACCGCGGCATGAGCGGGATCGCAGACCGGCTGGAAGAGCTTCGTGGCAGGGGGCTCTACCGGCGCCTCCGCCTGATCGAGGGCCGGCAGGGGCCGCGGGTCACCCTCGACGGCCGCAGCGTCCTGCTGCT
>DATBKS010000321.1:0-1837 GCA_036555755.1 Thermoleophilaceae bacterium | reverse complement strand
TCCTGGTGCTGCTGGCGGGCATCCCTACGGGCGGGTACGGCTTCGGAGGCCGCTTCGGCGCTCGCAGGTACTAGACGGGGGAAGGACGCCTTGATGGGCGGCGGACGGTAAGGAGATCGTCCGCCGCTTTGTGTTTCTAGGCCGACTTCAGCGCCGGAGCGAGAGCAGAGGCCGGGGTGCGTTCAGTCAGCGTGATCTCTCCGTCGCGCTCCAGCAGCCATCTGGCGTTGACGATCGTCAGGCCGATCACACGGCCAGCCTCATCCCAGGTGATGGCGTGGCCTTCGGGAGTCGCATCTGTCAGCGCCTCGGGCTCAGCATCTGGGACTCGCAGGTAGAGAACGTCGGACCTCTCGTCGTAGACGACACTGCGGAAGGTGCGGTTGGCAATCGTTAGAGCCATCTACCGCAGGTACGTTAAGGCACGAATCGCACGACAGCTGCGACTCACACCCCGTCGACACGCGCCCTCGACTAGAAGCGCAGCACCGCTGCTATCGAGCCGCGGCCGTCCAGGTCCTCGTGGTGGTGGACCGGGATCACTTCGGCGGACTGCGTGATCGCCAGCTGCACGGCCGTCTCGATGATGTCTGCCCGCTGATCGAGTTCGGTTCCGTCGACCGGACAGGTTGATCCCTCGGCGCCGACCCAGCCGCAAGCGGGACAGGTGACGCCGGGGGCGCTCAGGCCCTGCTCGAACATCAGGATCTCCACCCGGCGCTCGTTGAGGACGCCGAGCACCTCGTCGAGGCCGGCGGCTCCGCGGCCGCCCGTGCCAAGGCCCTGCTCCAGGCGGTCGAGCGCCTCGCGCTCGCGGCGACTGTCCTCCTCCTCCATCTGACCAGACGCCGCTTTGAGCACCTCGTCTGGCGAGGTGTTCTCGACATCCACGTCGATCCGCCCGACGATCCGCTCACGCAGGTACGGGTGGAGGCGCTTCTCAACCTCGCCGCAGTGCTCCTCCGGGCAGCCGATCAGCAGCCGGTCGAACGGGGCGCGCCGGAAGCGCCGGAAGAGGGTGTCGGCGGCGTGCTTCACGTGGTCGTCGGCCTCTTTCTGGATGCCGCGCTGGTAGCGCGCCTGCGACCAGCCGCCCTGGTCGTGCCAGCCGTGCACGTCGTCGGAGATGCGAGCGATCTCCTCGAGCCCGTCGCGCGACCCACGCAGGATGCGCGCCATCTTCCGGCTGACAAGGAAGACGCCCCAGCTGTCCGTGAATGCGAGGTCGGCGAGCGGCTCGATGAACGGGCTGTCGCCCAGCGCGACACCGGTATCGACGGGGCGCGGAAGCTTGATCACCTCGAACAGGTCAACCGGGCCCGAGCAGAAGATCGCCAGACCGTGGGCTCCCTTGGCCGAAAAGTCCGGGCCCTTGAAGTACTCGCGCACGCGTTCTACGTCCTCGCGCAGATGGACTTTCTCGTCGTGGCTGAGGGAGTCGCCGTCGCGGAGCCGGCGGTCGGCCTCGTCGAGCAGGGAGCTCATCTCGGTGGAGCGCGCCTGCGAGTTCGCGAACTCGGTCGGGTCGAGGTTGAGGTAGAGACTCAGGACCTTCGCGCCCTCCGCTCGTAGATCGGCGAGTTCGCGGAGCTTGCTGCGGTCCAGCTGGTTGGTCTGCATTGAGGTGCCTACCTCCTCGTCGCCTGCTCGGCTGTTACCCAGCGGCCTGTCGGTGGAACCGCCGCCATACCTGGACGTGGACGGCGGACTGCGAACTCGTGTCCACGTTTACTCGCGGCGGGGACGGCGTCTCGCCCGGGTCTGGGTGACGCGCTCGTTGCTCCAATCCACAGAGACCGAGTGCCCACAACCACCAATCCTTGCAATTTGCGGGCAC
>DATBKS010000320.1:0-4354 GCA_036555755.1 Thermoleophilaceae bacterium | reverse complement strand
CTCGAGATCGACTACTACAAGGAGGACGAGGACGAGGAGACCGAGGGCCGCCGCATCGAGCCCTACCTCCTCCACAACGGCAACAAGGGCTGGTACATCCACTCCTGGGATCCGTCGAAGGGCGACACGCGCACCTTCCGGCTCGACCGCATCCGCGAGGCTCGCATCCTCGACCAGACCTTCGAACCGCGTCCCGAGCTGAAGCCCGATGTGCCGGACTGGACGCGCACCGACGAGGTGCAGGGCGCCGAGTCCTGCCGCGTGTGGTTCGCGCCCGAGCGCGCCCGCTGGGCACGTGAGGACAAGCGCGTGATCGAGGAGCTGAAGGACGGCGCGGTGATCGTCGAGATCCAGGCCGCGGGCCACGACTGGCTCGCCCGCGCGATCCTCGAGGAGGCGGGCGACGCCGCCGTACTCGAGCCGGAGGACGCCAAGGCTGCGGTGCTCGAAGCCGCCGAGGCGCTCGCCGGAATGGTCAGCCGCTAGCGCGCGCTTCCAGCACCGCCCGCGCCTGGGCGGAATCCATCCACATCTCCCAGCGGCCGCTCGCGGACTGGTGCGTGTCCTGGAAGCGGTACGGCCGGAGTCCGCCGAACTCGGTGTGACGCAGGTGGGAGACGCCGCCGAGCACCGATGCGATGCGCCGCCGCGGCCAGCCCATCGCGTCCTCGATCTCCGGAAACGGGCGCGGCCGGTCGGGCGCAGCGGCCAGCGCGTCGAGCAGCTCGCGCATTAGATCGCTGCAGCGGTCGTAGAAGCGGGCGATCTCGCCGGAGTCCTCGAGCGCGTTGCGCGACAGGCACTCGACGAGCACGACGGGAGCGGACATGCCGACCAGACTAGGGACTAGTTGCGGCGCGGATCGCTCGGTCGCTTGGAGGAAGCCGCCGCGATGTTCATCTGGCGGCGCGCCCGGGCGAGGTCCGACCGTACGGCGCCAACCGGCCCGTAGAGCACCTTGAAGAGCGGCAGCGGCTGGTACCCGTCGGACGCTCTCTGGCGCGCCCACGGCGGCACGACCACGAACTCGTCGTCCTCGCCGAGGTCGCTCCATTCATCGTCGGCTAAGTGGTCCTTCCATTCCTCGTCGTTCACTTGGGGTCCTTGTGGTGAGGGAACTGCGACTCGTCGATGACAGTGCGAAACGGTGAACAAGGGGTAAATCAACCTCACGGCTTCCTAAAGCCGTAGGCTCGCCGCAATGGACGACGCGACATCCCGGCGGGCCGCGCGCGCCGGCCTGCGATCCGGCGCCGAGCGTGCGGGCGCCCGCGCTCACTTCCGCGCGATGGGTATCGATCCCGAGCGGCTCGGCGGCCCGATCGTCGGCATCGCCTCGACGTGGACGGGGACGATGCCCTGCAACCTCGGCCTGCGAGAGCTGGCGGAGCGGGTTGCGGAGGGCGTCGAGTCGGCCGGCGGCGTGCCGCTCGTCTTCAACACGATCGCCGTATCCGACAACCAGACGCAGGGGACGCCCGGCATGCGCGCGTCGCTCGTCTCGCGCGAGGTGATCGCGGACTCGATCGAAGTCATGGTCCAAGCGCACGACTTCGACGCTCTCGTCTGCCTCGTCGGCTGCGACAAGACGGTCCCGGCGGCGCTCATGGCACTCGCGCGGGTGGACAAGCCCGCTGTGGTCTTGTCGGGCGGTCCGATGCTCGCGGGTCATGTGCGCGACCGGCTGCTCACGATCCAAGACGTCTGGGAGGGTGTCGGCGCGCACGAGCGCGGCCGGATAACGGACTCGGACCTCGCCCTGCTCGAGCGCGAGTCGTGCCCGGGTGCGGGCTACTGCGCCGGCAACTTCACCGCCAACACGATGGCGATCGTCGTGGACCTCCTCGGTCTGAGCGTGGTGGGCGACGGCCTGATCCCGGCGGCGTTCGCGGAGGAGAAGGACGCCGCGGGTTTGCGCGCGGGCGCCTTGTCCGTGTCCCTCGCGGAAAACGGCGTAAGTGCGCGCCGCTTCCTCGATCGCCGCGCGCTCGAGAACGCCGCGGCGGGCGTCGTGGCGAGCGGCGGCTCCACCAACGGTTTCCTGCACCTGCTTGCCCTCGCCCGCGAGGCGGGCGTGCCGCTCTCGCTCGACGAGCTGGCGGCCATCAGCGCGCGCACGCCCGTGGTCGCCAGTCTCGTGCCAGGCGGGCGCTGGGCTGCCGAGGACCTCCATCACGCCGGAGGAACCGCCACGCTGATTCGCTCGCTCGTGGAGGGCGGACACGTGGACGGTGATGCGCCGACGGTCGACGGACGCACGCTCGCCGAGATCGCAACGGGAGCATCCAAGCCCGACGGCGAGGTGATCGGCTCGTTCAAGCCGCGCGGTTCGCTCTACGCGCTGCGCGGCAACCTTGCGCCGGACGGCTGCGTGGTGAAGCTCGCCGGGACGGAGCGGCGGGCGCAGACCGGTCCGGCGCGCGTGTTCGACGACGAGGAGTCCTGCGTCCACGCCGTGCGCTCAGGGGCCGTAAACGAGGGCGACGTGCTCGTGCTCCGGTACGAGGGACCCGCCGGCGGCCCGGGCATGCGCGAGATGCTGAGCCTCACGGCGTCGGTGGTGGGCGCCGGGCTGGGCGAATCGGTGGCACTGGTCACCGACGGGCGCTTCTCGGGCGCCACGCGCGGGCTGATGGTGGGGCATGTCGCGCCGGAGGCCGCGCGCGGCGGCCCGCTCGCCGTCGTAGCCGATGGCGACGTTGTGACGATCGACGTGGACGCCGGGCGGCTCGACGTGGAACTGCCCGAGGAGGAACTGGCGCGTCGGCTCGCAGCATGGACGCCGCCCCCGCCGCGCTACACGAGCGGCGTCTTCGCGCGCTACGCGGCGGCGGTCGGCTCGGCTTCCGACGGCGCCGTCATGTCCTGAACCTCGCGATCGACTCGGCCACGCCGTCGGCCAGCGGCCGCGACACCGGGCCGCCGACCAGCTCGATGAACGAGGCAGGATCCACCGACGACGGGAAGGGCAGCGGATCCGCGGCGGCGGTGATCAGGCCGGCCGCCTCGGGAGCCGCCTGCTCGATCGTCCCAATTACCTCCTGCATCGTCGCCACCGGGCCGTCGAGGTTGTGCACCGATGCGCCCTCCAGCCGCGCCTCGCTCGCCCGCACGAACGCCTCTCCCGCGTCCGCCACGTATTGGAACTGGGCGGAGCCGCCGAACGGGATCTGGAACTCGCGCCCCTGGGCCGCCGCGACCATCGCAGCCGTGGGCGCGGAGGTGACGCCCTGGTCGCGACCCGGTCCGTAGACGGTGTGCGGCCGTAGCCCGACCGACGACACGCCGTAGTCGGCGAAATAGCGCTCGGCTGTGCCCTCGTTCGCGCGCTTGAAGATGCCGTACAGGGTGCTCGGGTGCGCACCGGGCTCGTGCGCGAGCGCCGCGATCGAGGACGCGTACACCACGGGCAGCTCCATGCGATCGCTGCGGCGCACCGCCTCGAACACGTTGACGGTGCCGGTCACGTTCACCTGCGCGCCCGCGACCGGATCCGCCCGCACGAACGGAACTTGAAGCGCCGCGAGGTGGATGACCGCGTTCACCTCGTACTCGTTCATCACCCGCTCGAGCTGCGCGAGCTCGCGCACGTCGCCGTCCACGCGCGTGAGCGCGGCGATCTCGTCGTCGCTCAGCGCCAGGCGCAGCCGGTGCTCGCTCCCGCCGAGGTCGTAGGTCACGACGTCGTGCCCGCGGTCGAGCAGTGCCCGCACGGTCCACGCGCCGATCGCGCCGAGTGCGCCTGTGACGAGGTAACGCATCGTCAGTCCTCCAGCCGCAGCGTGGCCTTCACGCCGCGGTAGTCGAACGCCTCGGCAAAGCCGTCGAGCGGCACCCGCAGGCCCACGAACTGCTCGAGCGCCTCGGGCCAGCGCGAGTACGCGAGGTCGAGGTGCTCCACAGCCGCGTCCCAGTCGACGCGGTTGGCGTTCACGCTGCCGAAGAGCGCGCGATTCTGCAGGATCGCGTCAACGCCCAGCACCCGGCCGTCGATGCTCACCTCGCGCCGCCGCCCGTCGATGCCGATCAGGCAGGCGACGCCGTTGCGGCGCAATAGCCCGAGCGTGTCCAGCATCACCTGAGCGTCGCCCGCCGCCTCGAACACCACGTCGAAGCCGCCGGCGTCCTCGGCCAGCGCGGCGAGGGGCGTCTCGCTCGTAGCCACGTGGCGCGCGCCACACGCCGCCACGAGCTCCGCCCGCGGCCCGCCCGCCGAGCGGCTTGCCGTCCACACCTCGAGGCCCTCCATCCGCAGCAGGTAGGTGCCGAGCATCCCGATCGCGCCCGTGCCGAGGACGAGTGCCTGCCCGGGGTTCCACGGCTGCCGCGCACCGACCGCGCGCACGTGGCGCAG
>DATBKS010000319.1:0-3452 GCA_036555755.1 Thermoleophilaceae bacterium | reverse complement strand
GTCACGCCCACCTGCGTGCCGATCTCCTCGAGCGTCATCGGGCCCTCGCCCGCGAGGCCGTAGCGCAGCTCGAGCACGCGGCGCTCGCGCCACGGCAGCGACTCGAGCGCGGCCTGCAGGTCCGCCTCGCGCAGCCGGTTGGCGACCACCTCGAGCGGACGGTCGATGCTCGAATCCGGAATGAAGTCGGCGAGCGAGGCGTCGCCCTCCTCGGACCCGACGGGGGTCTCGAGGGAAACGGGCTCCTGGCCGACCTTCAAAGCCTCTTCCACGCGCGCGACCGGCATCTCGAGCTCCGTCGCGATCTCCTCCGGCGTGGGCTCGCGGCCGTGCTTCTGCAGCAGGGCGCGCCGCACGCGGGCAACGCGGTTCATGCGCTCAACCATGTGCACGGGGATGCGGATCGTGCGCGACTGGTCGGCAAGCGCGCGGGTGATCGCCTGGCGGATCCACCAGGTCGCGTAGGTGGAGAACTTGAAGCCGCGGCGCCAGTCGAACTTCTCGACCGCGCGGATCAGCCCGAGGTTGCCCTCCTGGATCAGGTCGAGCAGCGTGAGGCCGCGGCCCGTGTAGCGCTTGGCGATCGAGACGACGAGGCGCAGGTTGGCCTCGACCAAGGCGTTCTTCGCCGACATGTCGTTGCGCTCCGCGCGGCGGGCGAGACGCACCTCGTCCTCGCGCGTAAGCAGCCGGACCTTGCCGATCTTCTTGAGGTAGAGGCGGACGCTGTCCTCGGGGCCGCCCTCAGGAGGCGCAACGGGCAGGCCGGAGGTGACCACGCCGCCCTCTTCGAACAGGTCGTAGACCTCGGCCTCGGCGGCCGGCTCGCGCTCCTCTTCCTGCTCCTCTACTCCCTGCTCTTCTTCGCGGGCGAGATCGTCGCTCATGGCGTTTCTCCCATTACGTGCCCGATTGCCTCTCTCACGTTTTCTCGTTCCGACCAGAGTTCCCGCTGCCTGTCGAAATCATCTCCCTGCCCCGCGTGCCGCAGTTCGCGTTCGATACGGCGGAGCTCCAACTGCAGGAACCCCAGTCGCAGAGCGGGTTCGGAGGACGGTTCCTCGTCCGCAAGCATGACTACCTCGGTGATGGTAGCCGCGATTGCCGGATCGTCGGCAGGAAGGTGTGCAAGCGGTTCTGCAAAGTGCGCCACAAGGTGATCCCTCGTCAGCCGCAGAGCCTCGGAGGAGAGGTGCATGTCGGCGACTTTGGTCAGGTATTCCCGCCCGATGTCGCCCTGCGAGAGGCACATCGCGAGAAAGGCGCGCTCGGAGCGGGAGGCGCTGTCGAGCAGCCGCTCGGGGCGGCGTGGCTGCTCGGGGGCCTGCTGCGGCGGCTTGGCAGGCGCGTTTTGAAGGGAAATCGTCACTACGTCTGGTGCGAGATCCAGCTTGTCTGCGACATAACGCACAAGATGGTCTCGGGTTGCGGGGCTGTCCGCCGTGGCGATCAGCGGGCGCACCTCTGCGAACGCCCGATCCCTGCCACGCGGGGTCTGTAGATCTGAATCGGCCAGCACACGGCGAATCTGAAACTCGAGTACCGACGATGCGGTACCAAGAAGCTCCGTAAAGGCGTCCGGGCCCTTTTCCGCCACCAGATCCGCCGGATCCGTGCCCTCTGGCATCTCCACCACCCGCAGTTCCACGTTGCGGTCCGCCGCGATGCGTGAGGCACGCAGCATGGCCTCCTGGCCGGAGCGGTCGGCGTCGAGGGCGAGGAAGATCGAATTCGTGGTCTGGGACAGCAGCGTGACCTGCTCGGGAGTGACCGCGGTGCCCATGATCGCCACCGTCTCGTTCAGCCCAGATTGGTGAAGCGCTAGCACGTCTGTGTACCCCTCGACCACGAGGATCCTACCCCTCTTGGCGGCAGCTCCCCGGGCAAGGTCGATGCCGAAAAGCTGGCGTCCCTTCTGGTAGAGCTCGTTCTCGGAGGTGTTGAGGTACTTAGGCTGCTGCTCAGCCCTCACGGCGCGTGCGCCGAAACCCAGAACCTGCCCGCGCGTGTTGGCGAGCGGGAACATGATGCGCGCCCGGAAGCGGTCGTAGAACCCGCTCCCGCCGCGCCCGCGCTGCCCCAGCCCCGCGGCCGCGATCTCCTCGCGGGTGAAGCCATCCCGCTGCGCCGCCACCGTGACCTTGTCCCAGGCGCTCGGCGCGTACCCCACGCGGAAATCGCGCAGCACCTGCTCCTCGAGCCCCCGGCCGCTCAGATACTCGCGCGCGAGCTTCGCCTCGCCGGACTCCCAGAGGTAGCGGGCGTAGTAGTCCGTGGCGCGCTGGACGAGCTTCATCAACCGCTCGCGCCGTTCCCTGCGGCGCTCCGCGGCCGGGTCCTCCTGCTCGCGCTTCAGCTCGACGTTGTAGCGCTCGGCGAGCGCCTCTATCGCCTGCTTGAAGTCGAGCCCCTCGGTCTCCTGCACGAAGCCGATCGAGTCACCCGAGGCTCCGCAGCCGAAGCAGTGGTAGAGCTTGTGCTCGGCGTTGACGGAGAACGACGGCGTGCGCTCGTCGTGGAAGGGGCACAGCCCGGTGAAGCGGGTGCCGACGCGGCGCAGGTCGGTCTTCGCCCCCACGAGCTCGACCATGTCGACCGCGTCCTTCAGGCGATCGATGCTGTCTTTGGTGTAGAGGGACATGCGTTTGCGCTAGTTGGCCGTTGGCAGTTGGCGGTTGGCAACTGGGCCCGGATCTGCCAACTGCCTACTGCCTACTGCCAACTCAAACTCCGTGCGGCAGGGACAGCTCGCTGAAAACCCGCACCGCATACCGATCCGTCATACCAGCTATGTAGTCGGTCACCCGGTCGGCTTCGGTCGCATCCGGGGTGACGGGCTCGGGCGGCTTGGCGACGAGGTGGTCGAAGAGGGCGCGCAGCATCCGCTCGATGCGCGGGAACTCGCGCTGCGCCGCGGGCGCCAGGTAGACGTGCTCGAACATGAAGGTGCGCAGGCGGTCCATGGCGGCGCCCACCTCCTCGCTCTGCACGATGTCGCCGGCCTCCGCCGAGCGCTCGACCAGGTCCTGCACGAGCGCGTCGATCCGCTTCGAGCCTGTGTCGCCCAGGATCGCTATCTCCTGGCGCGGGAGCTCTTCGACGTTGAGCGATCCGGCGCGCAGCGCGTCGTCGATGTCGTGGTTGATGTAGGCGATCCGGTCGACCAGCCGGAGGATGCGCCCCTCGAGCGTCGCCGGCAGGTTGTCGCCCGTGTGGTTGAGGATCCCGTCGCGGACCTGGTCGGTGAGGTTGAGCCCCTGGCCGTCGCGCTCGAGCCGCTCGACCACCCGCAGCGAGTGGACGTTGTGGCGGAAGCCCACGCCGTAGCGCTCGCGCAGGCAGGCGTCGAGCACCTGCTCGCCGATGTGGCCGAAGGGCGCGTGGCCGAGGTCGTGCCCGAGTCCGATCGCCTCGGTGAGGTCCTCGTTGAGGCCCAGCGCGCGCGACACCGT
>DATBKS010000318.1:0-8225 GCA_036555755.1 Thermoleophilaceae bacterium | reverse complement strand
CCGCATGGCCCCGCCTGGATGAACGTCACCTTCAATCGCGACCGGCGCGCCTTCATGGCAGCGGTGGACGGCAAGGGCGAATTCGCGTTCCACACGCAGCTGCGCGAGGGTGAGGACGAGGCGAGGCTGACCGAGGACGATGCGCTGGCGATGTTCCGCGCCGCGGTCGGCGCCGATATCGACGCGGACATCCTCGCCCGGGACAGCTGGACGGCGGGTCACGCGTTGGTGGCGGAGGGGTTCCGGCGCGGCCGCATCTTTCTGGGTGGCGACGCCGCGCATCTCTTCACGCCCGCGGGCGGGCTCGGTTACAACACGGCCGTCGAGGACGCGGTCAATCTGGGCTGGAAGCTCGCGGCCACCGTCAAAGGCACCGCCGGGCCGCGGCTGCTCGACAGCTACGAGCTGGAACGCCGGCCCGCCGCCGTCCGCAACACGGGCTACGCGCGCGGCTTCGCGGACTCGCTCGGATCCTTCAGCCCGAAGGACGGTCTCGAAGAGGACGGACCGCTCGGCGAGCGGCTGCGGAGCGAGGCGGGCGACTACCTCGAGCGGCACGGCCGCGCCGAGTTCGACATCCCCGGCATCACCTTCGGCACGCGCTACGACGGCTCGCCGGTCATCGTTCCGGACGGCTCCGGGGCGCCGCCGGACTCCGCCAACGACTACGTGCCGAGCGCGTCGCCGGGAGGCCGAGCGCCGCATCTGTGGCTCGCGGACGGTAGGTCGCTCTTCGACCAGTTCAATTTCGAGTGGACGCTCTTGCGACTCGGTACGGCCGCGCCCGAGGCAGACCGCGTGATTGCAGCTGCGAATGAGCTGGGGATAGATCTACGCGTCGTCGATGTGCCAGCGCAAGAGGCACGCGACCTGTACGAGGCGCCGCTGGCGCTGATCCGACCGGATCAGGTCGTTGCCTGGCGCGGCTCGACGGAGGCCGGCGGCGCGGCTGCCCTCGCGAGCGCCCTGGGCGAGGCCTGAGGGTCAGTTAGCTCCCAGCAGCGCAGGCACGTCGACGATCGATTCAACGGTTGCCACCGGCTCGATGCCGGATGCGCGCACCGCTTCCTCGCGGTACTTGCCCGTTCTCACCAGGATGCCGGCAAGGCCCGCCCGCTGGGCGCCGCCGATGTCCGACTCAACGTCGTCGCCGACCATTGCCGCCCCGGCGGAGGTGTGGCCCAGGTCACGGAGAACCTCGTCGAAGAAGCCTCGCGACGGCTTCCCGACGACGTAGGCGTCGTGTCCAGTGGCGTACTCGAGCGCGGCAACGAAAGGACCGACGTCAAGCGAGAGGCCGTCGGCCCGCAGCCAGAAGCGATTCTTCTGGAGGGCGATCAGCTCGGCGCCGTTCATCACCTGGCGGAAGGCGCGATTGAGAACGTCGTATCCGAACGCGGAGCCCAGGTCGCCGACGATGACCGCGTCCGGAGCGTCCTCGGTCTCCTCGAGCTCTCGAAAGTCGTCCTTCACCTCGTCGTTCATGAGCAGCGCGACGCGAGCGTGGCCGCTGCGGCGACAGTGGGTGACCGCGAGCCCCGCCGGAGTGACGAGCTCTTGCTGGTCCAGGTGGAAGCCGAGCCGGTCGAGCTTCTCCAGCGTGCGTGCGCGGGAATGGGCGGTCGTGTTCGTGACGAAGCGAAGGGCGAGTCCGGCGCCGCGCAGGTGACTGACCGCCTCCACCGCGCCTGCGATCGGCTCGTCCTCGACATACAAGACTCCGTCGAGATCGAGGAGCAGCGCGCGTATGCCCTCGAACGTGCTCAAACGACGGGCGCAATGTGGAACACGGGGTATCGCGCGGCGATCTGCTCGAACTCCGGGAGTGGAGCTTTCGGATCCACCGGGATGTGAGGGCGGGCTCCCGGGGCAACCTGCAGGTAACGCCGCAGGATCGGGGCGCGAGCGTGCGGATCGACCTCCTCCAGACGCACTTTCTCGCGGCGACCATGCCGCAGCACCACTCGTCCGTCGGCCGCACGAGCGTTGCGGACCCAGTTCGTCTGCTCGCCGAGCATCGCGACGAGATAACGCTCGCCGTTGTAGTCCGCCACCACCACCGGGGACGACACCAAATGGCCCGAGCGGCGGCCCGGGACCTCGAGGGTGACGAGGCGCTTGGGCCATATCCCCGCGGATGCGAGCAACGCCGTGCCACGGTTCGCGAGCGCGGCGACGCGATTCGGCCGCCCGTCCCTGTACATCCACCGTCTCGCCTTCGAGTGCATGCGGCGAGTGTCTCCGGCAGCGAGCAGGGCCGCGACCGTATTTCTCCGCAGCGCGGACGAACCCGCAGCGGCCATGGAGGCCGTAGAGATCCGTCGTAACCCCGACGCTGCTCCGTGATTCGCCCCGATGCCGGGCTGTCGCCGGCCTTTTACGCTGCCTGGTACCCGACTAGGAGGCGGTCATGGCTATCGACCACGAGCTTGCGCCTGAGCAATGGGCCCCGTTCCTGGACCGGGTAAGCGAGGAGCTGCGCAACGCGGAAGTGTCCATAGAGATCATCGGCGCGCCGGGGCCGCGGCAGGTCCAGGCCCACAACCTGGCGCTCCAGACGCTCGCGTACGATCGCCGCGGCGACGTGTTCGAGGTGTCCGCCGCACGCGGAGGAGCCCACGTTCCCTCGGTGCTTCGACACCTCGTCGATCACCCGGAGCGGATCGTCATCGACGGCGGAGCCGCGACGACGCCGAGCACGATCGCCATCGATGACCACGACGGCGTTCGCACGCTCGTGAGAATCGCGCTCCCGGACAGCTTCGCCGGCTAGCGCGCACCGGGTCAGTCGGCGCAGACGTCCGCGACCTCGGCTCCCGCGAGCTTCACCACGTCCCGTGGATCAAGCAACAGAGAGTGCCGGTGATCGCCCGCGGGGCAGACGATCCTGTCCTCGTCGAGCAGCCGCCGATCGACCACCTCGGCCCTGGGCAGCATCGGCCCCGCCGGAGGCGTGGCGCCAACCTCAATCGCTGGGAAGTCCCTTGCCATCTCGTCCTCCGTGGCGAGCCGCAGGCTCGCGGTCGCCCCCAGGAACTCGCGCAGCTTGTGTAGGTCGAGCCGCTCGGATGCCGGGACGATGGCCAGGACATAGCCCGCGCGGTCCTGGAGTACGACGGTCTTCGCAACCCGGTGCGGGGGACGGTGGGTCGCCGCCGCCTCGGCAGCGGCAGTCATCGTGGATTCGTGTTCGAGCAATTCGTACCGGACGCCTTGACCATCCAGATAGTCCGTGACCGCGGCGGTGCCGGTGGTGGTCGGCTCTCGCGTGGTGTTCTGTTCGTCTGCCATGTGGCCTCCTAGCTGCTGGCCTTATCGGGGTGTGGACGCTTGCTCAGTGCGCAGGTGTTCGGAGAACCAGTCGGCGGCGTAATCCGCCACCTGCTCGAGCGCGCCCGGCTCCTCAAACAGGTGACTGGCTCCGGGCACAATCACGAGCTTGCTCAGACACGCGAGCGCCAGCTCCGCCTCCTGGTTGAGCTGGATGACGGCGCGGTCAGCACCGCCCACGATCAATAGCGTCGGCGCACTGACATCGCGGAGCCGCGCCGCGGCCAAGTCGGGCCGGCCACCGCGGGAGACCACCGCCCCGATGCTGCCGCCGAGATCGGCGGCAGCGCATAGGGCGGCGGCTGCTCCTGTGGAGGCTCCGAAGTAGCCGATTGGCAGGGCCGTCAGCTCCTCGTCCTCCTTGGCCCAGCGGGTTGCGCTCACGAGCCGCCTCGCGAGCAACGGAATGTCGAAGACCTTGCGCCGGTCGGCCGCCTCCTCCTCGCCGAGGAGATCGAAGAGCAGCGTGCCGAAGCCCGCTGCGCCGAGCGCGGCGGCGACCTGCACGTTCCGTGGACTCAGTCGGCTCGAGCCGCTGCCGTGGGCGAAGATGACCAGACCCGAAGCGCCTGGTGGTAGACGCACATCACCTGGCAGGACGACCCCCGCCTCTGACGGGATCGCGACCTCGCGGTGGGTGACCTGCGCCCAGTCGAGCCCACCGTGCGCACGCGGCGGATCGACCTCAGGGGCAGTCCGTGACTCACTGGAGGGAGTCGGGCGCAGCAGGTCGATGACCTCCTCGTCGCTCACTTGGTCGAAATGCTCGTAGTACGCGCCCACGGCGAAGAAACCGGGTGGGCTCTCCAAACAGACCACCTCGTCCACCTCGCCGCCAAGCCGCTCGTCCACCTGCGGTGGCCCCACCGGCACGGCGAGCACGATCCGGCTCGCTCCTCGTTTGCGCAGGGCGCGCGCCCCTGCCATGGCCGTAAAGCCTGTGGCGATGCCATCGTCGACCAGCACCACGAGCCTGCCGTCGACTTCGAGCGGCGCTCGGTCTCCTCGGTATCGGCGCACGCGCCGCTCGAGCTCCGCCTCCTCGCGCTCCACGATGTCGTCCACTTCGGCGTCCGTCAGATGCAGCGCCTGCGCGAGTCGCGCGTTGAGCACGCCGACGCCGTCCTCGGCGATCGCGCCTACTCCGAGCTCCCGCTGAAAGGGGGCCCCGAGCTTCCGGACGACCATGATGTCCAGGGGGGCATCGAGTACCTCGGCCACCTCGCAGGCGACCGGGACGCCTCCGCGTGGAAGACCGACCACCACGGGCTGGTCAGCGCGTAGTTCTTCAAGGCGCGCGGCGAGCTGCCGACCCGCGTCACGTCGGTCCCGATAGAGCTGGGAGGCCGCCAGCAACGCGTTCATGCGGCGACCGTAGCCTTCGGAGTGCCGCCAGAAATCGGGGGAGGCCCCTCATTCCGGCCGCTGGAGAACTACGGACCGACTGCGGGTTTTACGCAGCGAAGAGCAGTGCCCAGACCGGATTCGCGAGCAGCGGCGCGCTCGTACGTTGCGCATATGCCGGCGCCAGCGTCGAATGCACGCTCCGAGAGGGGGCCAAGCGTGGGCTCCTGTGGTCGGCACATCCGCGCTGCCGAGGCCCGGCCCGTTCCCCTCCCCGACGGCCGGCGCCTCGGTGTGCGCAAGTGATTCACCGTCAGCTACCGGTTCGCGAGGCGCTGCTGAGAGAGGTCACACTCGCCTCGCGACCGCTGGAGCTGCTCCGACACGACATCGGCCCGCAGGCCATGCGGCGCCTGGCGGACGTTCGCGAGGCCGCGGTTGCAATGCTGGGCGCGCGCACGGTGTGGAACATCAATTCGACCCCACGCGGCGGCGGAGTGGCGGAACTGCTCCGATCAACGCTGCCCTACTGGCGCAGCTGCGCGATCGACGCGCGCTGGCTGGTGCTCCAAGGCTCGTCGGCGTTCTTCTTGCTGACCAAGCACCTGCACAACATGCTGCATGGGAGCTGGGACGGCGTCCCCTTCGGCCTGGCGGAGCGCTCCTTCTTCGAGGGAGTCGTACGCGAGGCCGCGACGGAGGCGAGCGGCACGGTGAGGCCGGGCGATGTCGTTGTGCTGCACGATCCCCAGACGGCGGGCCTCGCCCCGATGCTGAAGGAGGCGGGTGCCGTGGTCATCTGGCGCTGCCACATCGGCGCCGACCGCCCGAGCGAGTCGGTGGAGCAGGCGTGGAAGTTCCTACTGCCTTACGTGTCTGCCGCGGATGCCTGCGTCTTCACGCGGCAGGCGTTCGTGCCGCCGGGGCTCGACCCGCGCCGCGTCAGCACCTTTCCCCCGGCGATCGATCCCTGCTCGCCCAAGAATCAAGAGCTGCCGCCGGGCGCGGCGCAGGCGATTCTCGCGCACTGCGGGCTGGCCCCGGCAGACGGCGATGACAACTCGCGCTCGGCCCGGGACGTGCCGCTTCGCTGGGGAGGCAGGCGTGTGGTCCGTAGACGCTGTCGCATCACGTGCGAGCCGAAGTCGCCTCGCTCGCCGCGCGAACGGGTGGTGCTGTCCCTGTCCCGCTGGGATCGCGTCAAGGACCCGATCGGGATCATGCACGCCTTCGCCGAGCACGTAGACGATCCGGGCGCGCGACTCATCATCGCCGGTCCGGCACCGGTCGCCGTCGCCGACGACCCCGAGGGTCCCCTCTATCTCGATGCCGTGAAGGCAGCCTGGGCGGCGCTTCCGGAGCGGCAGCGCCGGCGTGTCGATCTCGCCGTCCTGCCGATGGTCGACCTCAAGGAGAACGCGCTCGTCGTAAACGCGCTCCAGAGCCAGGCGGCCGTGATCGTCAAGAAGAGCATCCAGGAAGGCTTTGGCCTCGGTGTGACGGAGGCTCTCTGGAAGGCTCGTCCCGTCGTGGCCACGCGCGTGGGTGGTCAGCAGGACCAGATCGAGCACCGCCACACGGGACTGCTCGTGGACGATCCCCACGACCTGGCTGGATTCGGCGCGGCGGTCGGCGAGTTGCTCAGCCAGCCGCGGGAGGACCTGGAATTCGGCGCCGCCGGGCGCAAGCGGGTCCGCGACCGCTACCTCGCCGACACCGAGTTCATACATTGGATCGATCTCATCCGGCGCTGCGATTCGGCGTCGTCGGGCAGTACCGCAAACGCGCGTCGGCCTAGACCTGCGAGGTTCGGGGTGGGAGACTCGCCCTAACAGCGCGCCCTGAATGGAAGTCGAACGATGGCCATGACCATCTTCATCAGCTATCGCCGCAGTGATGCGGCGGGGCATGCGGGCCGCTTGTACGACCGGCTGGTTCAGCGGTTCGGCGAGGAAAACGTCTTCAAGGACCTCGACAGCATGGAGCCGGGGGCGGACTTCGCGCAGGTCATCGAAGACACCGTGGCGAGCTGCGACGCCGTGCTCGTCGTGATTGGAAGCGACTGGGTTTCCCCGAGGCTCGAGGATCCGGACGACTGGGTGCGGCTGGAGGTCGCCCACGCACTCGCCCGGGAGGTGCGCGTTGTTCCGGTCTTGGTCGAGGGAGCACAGATGCCGGCTTCCACGGAGCTGCCTGACGACCTGAGCGCGCTTCCCCGCCGGCACGCGGTGGATCTCTCGGAAACGGGTTGGCATGCGCAGGTGGGGGAGCTCATGGATCGTCTCGAGGCCTCAATGGGCGTCGTTGTGAAGGTCCCTGTGGAAGACCTGATGGCGAACTTCAGGGCCCGGATGGAAGGCGGGGACGAGCCGGGGGCCGGGCTCGATTTCGACGAGTGGACCATCGAGGTGCTGACGAACACCGCGAAGGAGAGGGAGTTCGAGCTTCGCTTTCGCGAGTGGCACTTCCCGATCACCCTGCACAAAGGGAAGTTGGTGGACAAGGTCACGGTTGAGGGTCACACCGTCCCGTGTAAGTCGGCCAAGCCCTCGAAGTACGGCCTCGTGGCGCCGTTCCCGCTGCGGACGCCCGTCGGACAGGCCGAAGGCCTGCTGAACTGGGCATCGACCTTCTCCAAGATCGCCTGGGCGTCCCTCTACGTCGACCGCGAGCCCCTGCACTTGGAGAGCCCAGGGACGCTGCCGCCGGAAGCCTGGCCCAAGTGACACTGCTTCGCTGCGGCGCGCTCGTCCTCTTGCTCCCGTTGTTCGCCGCGGGCAGTGCGTTGGGTGGCAGCAGTGCTCACCGGGCAGCAAACGTCTGCCCCAACGGCAAGACCTTCAAGCCCGACCCAGGGTTCGTGCCTCAGGAGTGCAACCAGATCTACCGCGGCAAGACGAACAAGGGCGGGAAGGTTCAGCTGAAGGTCATCTACAACCCCGACACCGACAAGCAGATCGTTTCCAAGTTCGCCCTCACGGCCAAGGCCCGCTGCACCGACGGCAAGAAGCGAAAGATGCTCCAGGGCTTCCGCGACCAGATCAGGAAGGAAGGCGAGATAGAGAACGGCCGCTTCGAGATGACCAGAGAGCAGTCGAACACCTCGAGGATCGCGGTCGCGGTCAAGGGCACCGTCTCGCCCCGACGCGCCTCGGGCACCGCGTCCTGGACCATGAGCTTCGAGCCCTTCAAGGGCATCGTGAACGGGGTCCCGCAGTACGGCGACACGATTACCTGCCGCAGCGGCAAGCATCGCTGGTCGGCGCGGCTCGTCCCCCATCGATAGCGGGTCGCCGGGCTGCAGGTCGCAGATGGGCAGTGGGCAGCGCCGTTGGCCCCCCCGACGACGCTGCCTCTGCCCATCTCCGCTCAGCGCAGCGTGACGCGCGCCGAGCGGCTGGCGCTGGGGCCAGACTTTGGGGTGAAACGAAGCACCGCGGTGGCGCGCAGGCGCCTCGTGGCACGCAGGCTTCGCCTGCCCTGCGGTGTCAAGCGGATCCTCAGCGCGACCCTGCCCGCCCGCCGCGCGGATCCGGACCCGGTCGCGATCA
>DATBKS010000317.1:0-7123 GCA_036555755.1 Thermoleophilaceae bacterium | reverse complement strand
CCGGAGTAGTTGGGCGCGTGCGTGTGCGTGCCCGGGCTGATCAGCTTCTGCGCGAAGAAGGCCAGCACGACCACGATAAGGATCGGGAAGGCGGCGCTTTTGAAGAAACGACTCACGTTCTCTGGTGTTTAGTCGGCGCGGGCCCCCACGCCATTAGGCCGGAGGGCAAGCGTAGCAGGGGAGATTTGGCCTTCCTGCCGGTATAAACGCGGCTAACTCCCGAATCCTTCGCTGTCAGAACCTACGTGTTCGAGGCTACCCCGGATCAGCCAGCACGGCCACATACGGGAGGTTGCGGTAGCGCTCAGCGTGGTCGAGGCCATAACCGATGGCGAACCGGTTCGGGATCTCGAACCCGACGTAGCGGATCGGCAGTTCGACCTTGCGCCGCTCGGGCTTCGTGAGCAGGGCGCAGACCTCGAGCGAGTGCGGGTTGCGTGCTTTGAGGGTGCGGAGCAGATAGGACAGGGTTAGCCCCGAGTCCACGATGTCCTCCACGATCAGCACCTCCCGGCCCTCGATCGGGATGTCGAGGTCCTTGAGGATGCGGACGACGCCGGAGGAATCGGTGGAGGATCCGTACGAGGCGACCGCCATGAAGTCCACCTCGCAGGGCCCGCTGATGTGGCGCATCAGGTCGGACAGGAAGAACACGGCTCCCTTGAGGACACCCACGAGCAGAAGGTCGCGGCCCTCGTAGTCCCTCGATATCTCCTCGCCGAGCTCTTTGACGCGCGTCGAGAGGGCGTCGGCCTCGACGAGGATCTCTCCGATCAGCGGATCGTCGGTCATGAGGCGTCGGAGCTTACGACCTGCGGACGGCGGACTGCGGACGGCGGACGGTTAGACCTGTCTGGCGGTCAAGCTGACCAGCTCCGCCTCTCCGGGCGCGGCCTTGAAGGATTCGCCCACCGCCACTCCAGCCACCCACACGATCTCGCCTTCCTCCGTGGTCACCACCGGGAGCGTGTGGCGCAGGGCGCGGGGGACCTTGCGGTCGGTGAAGAGGTCCTGCAGCGTCTTGCTGCCGCCGAGGCCGGCCGGGCGCATGCGGTCGCCCTCGTGCCAGGCGCGCACGGTGAGCGCGGCGCCCACGCGCTCGGCGTGGAGCAGGGCCTCGCCGCCCTCGCCCAGGGCAGCCGACACCTCCCAGTGGCCGAAGCGGGCGCTGCCCGGCACGAGCAGCTTGGCGGGCTCGGGCGGCGGCGCGTCCGGGTCGAGCGTGAACCGAAGACGGCCGTATTCGGCGACCGCGCGGAGGCCGGCGCCGAGGTCGAGAGTGGCGGTGCCGCCGCGGTCGCCTAGGCGCAGGATCGCGTCGGCCTGGTCGCGCGAGAGCGCATGGGCGCCGCCGGACGCAACCTCCGCCATCCGCCTCAGCACCAGCCGCGCGAGCCCGGGCTGCAGCTCGCGCAGTTCGTTGATCTCGGGCGCGAGCTTGCCGAGACGGGTGAGCTCTTCCGTGACGAGGGTGTCGAGCACCTCCGACTCGTCCCTGAGCAAGCGGCTCGTCTCGACGATCGTGTGCTCGGCCGCCGGGTTGAGCTCGCGCAGCGCGGGGAGAATCTCTTCGCGCACGCGCGCGCGCGCGAACCGCGGGTCGGCGTTGGACACGTCCTCCACCCACTCGAGCCCGCGCGCCTCGCAGTACGCGCGGGTGTCCTCGCGAGTGGCCTCGAGCAGCGGGCGCACGAGCCGCCCGCGGCGCGGCTCCATCCCGAGCAGCGCGCGGCGGCCAGGCGAAACCGCGAGCCGGTAGAGCACGGTCTCCGCCTGGTCGCTCGCCGTGTGGCCGGTGGCGTAGTCGGCGTCCGGCGGAGCGTGCCGCTCGGCGAGCGCGTAGCGGCGGTCGCGGGCCTCTGCCTGGAGGTTGCCGGAGCCCTCCGGCAGCTGCACGCGCTCGACGAAAAGTGAGACACCGAGCCGCTGGCATAGCCGCCGGCAGTGTTCTTCGTCTGAGTCGGACTCTGCGCGCAGGCCGTAGTTGACGTGCAGAGCGCTCGCGCGCGCGCCCAACTGGAGCGCGCAATCCAGCAGGCAGACGGAGTCCGCGCCGCCCGACAGCATCACGAGCAGCGGCTCGCCGGCCCGGATCAGCCCACTCTCGGAAGCTGCCTCGAGCGCCCTCTCCGACATGAACCCAACGCTACTCGCGCGGGTAAGCGCGGAACAGGCTGCGCGGCTCGTCGAAGCCCTTGAGCTTGACCGTGCCGATGCCCTCGAAGGCGAGATGGCCGCTGTCCCCCACCACCTCCACGACGGAATCCGTGACCAGCACCTCGCCGCCACGGGCGCGCGCGACCACGCGCGAGGCGAGGTTGACGTCGCGGCCGAAGTAGTCGCCGTCGCGATAGATCACGGGGCCCTGGTGGATGCCGATTCGCGGCGCCGGACGCTCATCGAAGAGGCGCTGGAAGCCCACAGCCCAGTCCACGACGGCGCCCGCGTCCTGGCCGACGATCATCACCTCGTCGCCGATCGTCTTGACCACGCGCGCGTCGTCGGGAAGCGTCTCGGCCACGGATTCGATGAAGCGCTCGACGAACGAGAGCGCCTCTTCCTCGCCCTCCTCCTCGGTGAAGCGCGTGTAGCCGGCGAGGTCGCAGAAGGCGAGCGCCACGCGGATGCGGCCGAGCTCAGCGTCCTCGCCGCCGAAGTCCACCTCCATGTGGCCGACCACGTCCTGCTCCACGAAGTGCTGGAGGAAGCGGCGGTGGATGAAGTCCATGATCGGCGAGGCGAGCGGCAGGAGGTCGCGCGCGAGGTGCTCCATCTCCTCGGCCATCTCGAGCCCGGGAACGCCCTCGCGCATCAGCGGCTCGTGAACGTAGATGTGGAAGAGGCGCGTCTCGGCGTCCGCTATCTGAGACAGCGTCTGTCCATACACGCGCGTGAGCTGGAGGAAGGCGACGAGCGGGAAGCCAGCGTCGAGCACCGACGCCACGTAGTGGAGCGCCTGAACGTCCTCGTCCGAGAAGCCGTCGGTCACATGGGCCGGCAGTCCAATCGTGGTCCAGATGCGCTCGATCAGGGCCTTCTCGAGGCCGGTCTCCTTCGATACCTCCTCGATCGAATGCCGCCGCGTGGGAGACGGGAACAGGTCCTCGACGAACCCGTACGCGAGCCGTCCCTCGTCGGCAGCCTTGCGGATCTCCTCGAGGCTGTGACCGCGGGAGCGCAGCCGAGCGACGATGCGCGCGTGCGCGATCGCGATCGGGCTCCAGCCCGAATCACCGTCGGCGTCGGGGATCACGCCTGCGCGCGCCCAGCGTCTCAAGGTCGCAGGAGTGACGCCTGCCTGAGCGGCCGCCTCAGCCAAGGTGAGCTGGTCGTCGCTCATGGCCCTGGAAGCTAACAACGGCGGGACCAGTGACGTGGTCCCGCCGTTACGCGGGAGAGTCGTCCCGCGACGTCGGCCGGCGACGCATTCGAGCGCCTCGCGGAGGGCAGCCTGTACCTCCCACTATCCGGCCTGCTGCCAAATTCAGGCTTGAAGTTTCCTCCTGCCCGACGTCCAGGTCAATACCCCGGAGGCGCTGACGAATCCCAAGTTGGTGGTGCGGGATACAGTGGGGCCGTCCAAGCATGAGGGAGAGGACTTGAACTACTTCGTCACCGGCGCCACGGGCTTCATCGGCAGGAACCTCGTGGAGGAGTTGTTGAAGCGCGATGGCACGGTCTATGCCCTCGTGCGGGAGGGATCAAAGGGGCGTCTGGACGATCTGGCCCAGCGGCTCGGGGCGGGCGACCGGCTCGTGCCGGTCCCGGGCGATCTCGCCAAGGAGGGCCTCGGGATCGAGGGCTTCGATCAGAAGATCGACCACTTCTTCCACCTGGCCGCGATCTACGACATCGAGAGCGACGAGGAGTCGCTGTCGCGGGCGAACGTCGACGGCACACGGCACACGGTGGAGTTCGCCAACTCGATCGAGGTCGGGCGCTTCCACCACACGAGCTCGATCGCGGTGGCCGGCAAGTACAAGGGCCTGTTCCGCGAGGACATGTTCGACGAGGGGCAGAAGCTCCCGCACGCCTACCACGCCACCAAGTTCGAGTCGGAGAAGATCGCCCGCGAGCAGGTGAAGGCGCCGCTGCGGATCTACCGCCCCGGCCTCGTGATCGGTCATTCCGAGACGGGCGAGATGGACAAGATCGACGGCCCGTACTACCTCTTCAAGCTGCTCCAGAAGCTGCGTCACGCCCTGCCCGAGTGGTTCCCCCTGGCCGGGCCGGAGGGCAAGGCGCTGAACATCGTGCCGGTCGACTTCGTGGCCAAGGCCATGGACCACATCGCGCACATGGACGACACGGACCTGTACGGCAACACCTTCCACCTGGTGGATCCCAAGCCGCTGTCCGCCGGGCGCGCGCTGAACGAGTTCGCCAAGGCGGCGCACGCCCCGCAGTTCGCGATGCGGGTGGACGCCAACCTGACGAACATCGTGCCGCCGCAGGTGGCGAAGGGGCTGCTCCAGATCCCGACGGTCAAGGGCATCCGCAACCAGCTTCTCTCGGACCTCGAGATCCCGCCGGAGGCGCTCGAGCATCGCGAGTTCGATGCCGAGTTCGACGCCCGCGATACGCAGCGCGCGCTCACCGGCACCGGCATCGCCGTCCCGCCGCTGTCGAGCTACGCGGCGAAGATCTGGGACTACTGGGAGCGCAACCTCGATCCGGCACTGTTCCGCGAGCGCAGCCTGTCGAAGTCCGTGAAGGACAAGGTGATCGTGGTGACCGGCGCGTCGAGCGGCATCGGGCGTGAGGTGGCCAAGAAGGTCGGCGAGGCGGGTGGAACCGTCGTTCTCGTCGCGCGCACGCGCGAGAAGCTCGAGGAGCTCCGCGACGAGGTGGAGGAGGCGGGCGGGGTCGCGCACGTGCATCCCGCGGACCTCTCGGACATGGACGACATCGACCGCGTGGCGGACGAGATCCTCGACCAGCACGGCGCGGTGGACATCCTCGTGAACAACGCCGGGCGCTCGATCCGGCGCAGCGTGGAGGCGTCGTACGACAGGTTCCACGACTTCGAGCGCACGATGCAGCTGAACTACTTCGGCGCGGTCAAGCTCATCCTCAAGCTGCTGCCGCACATGAGAGAGCAGAAGCGGGGGCACATCATCAACGTCTCGAGCATCGGCGTGCAGACCAATACGCCGCGCTTCTCGGCGTACGTGGCATCGAAGTCGGCGCTCGACGCGTTCTCCCGCTGCATGGCGCCCGAAGTGGTGGGCGACGGTGTGAGCGTGACGACGGTCTACATGCCGCTCGTGCGGACGCCGATGATCGCCCCGACGTCGATGTACGACGCTTTCCCCACGCTTTCGCCTGAGGAGGCCGCGCAGCTTGTGGCGGACGCCATCATCGACAAGCCCAAGCGCGTTGCCACGCGGCTCGGGACGTTCGGGCAGATCCTCTACGCGGTGTCGCCGAAGTCGGTCGACCAGATCATGAACACCGCCTACAACATCTTCCCCGACTCGAAGGCGGCCCGGAAGGACAAGGAGCCGGCCGCCGATGACGGGAAGAAGGACGAGGAGATGTCGACGGAGGCCGTCGCGATGGCCTACCTGCTGCGTGGCGTCCACTTCTGAGTTTGTACTGAGCGAGTTGCCGGCGCCACCGGCGCGGGTGCTCGAGGTCGGCGCCGGGAAGGGCGAGCTGGCGGCGGAGCTCTCGCGCGCGGGGTATGACGTGCTGGCGATCGACCCGGTCGGCGAGCCGCCGGTGGTGGCCATTCCGCTGGAGGAGCTGGACGAGCCGGCGGGAAGCTTCGACGCGGCGCTGGCGGTCGTGTCGCTCCACCATGTCGAGCCGCTGCGCGAGTCGCTCAGCGTGCTCGCCTCGGTCGTGCGGCCGGACGGCCTTCTTGTGATCGACGAGTTCGATGTCGCCTGCTTCGACGAGCGGGCGGCGCAGTGGTGGTCCGACCGGCGTCTCGAGCTCGGGCGCGATCCTCATCACGACCACGAGGAGGCCGTCGCGGAGCTGCGCGCGCACATCCACCCCGTCGACGAGGTGCGCGCGGCGCTCGAGGAGTGGTTCGAGCTCGGTCCCGGGACGCGCGGGCCCTATCTACACCGGTGGGAGCTCGACCTCAGCCTGTGCGAAGACGAGGAGCGCGCGATCGCGGCGGGCGAGCTGCCCGCGACCGGCGTGCGCTTTACGGGACGCCGGCGCCGCTGACACCGGGGATCCAGCTCGTGCCGGCGAGCGGCACGCGCGCCATCGCGGCTGCCTCCACGGTGAGAGCCACGAGGTCCTCGGGCTCCAGGCTGTGCACGTGCGACTTCCCGCACGCACGCGCGAGGGTCTGGGTCTCGAGCACCATCGTCCGCAGGTAGTTGGCGAGGCGGCGACCCCCGAGCTCAGGATCGAAGCGCTTGGCCAGCTCGTCGTCCTGGGTTGAGATGCCGACCGGGTCCCGGCCCTCGTGCCAGTCGTCGTAGAAGCCTGCTGCCGAGCCGATCTCGCGGTACTGCGCGTCGTGCTCGGGCGCGTTGTCGCCCAGCGCGATGAGCGCGGCCACGCCGATTGACACGGCGTCGGCGCCGAGCGCGAGCGCCTTGGCGGCGTCGGCCCCGCTGCGGATGCCGCCAGAGACGATCAGCTGCACCTTGCGGTGCATGCCGAGCTCCTGCAGCGATTCGACGGCCTGCGGGATCGCGGCGAGGATCGGGATGCCGACGTGCTCGATGAAGACCTCCTGGGTTGCCGCCGTGCCGCCCTGCATGCCGTCGAGCACCACTACGTCGGCGCCGGACTTCACCGCCAGCGCCGTGTCGTAGTAGGGCCGCGACGCGCCGACCTTGACGTAGATCGGCTTTTCCCAGTCGGTCAGCTCGCGCAGCTCCAGGACCTTGATCTCGAGGTCGTCGGGCCCCGTCCAGTCCGGATGCCGGCAGGCCGAGCGCTGGTCGATGCCCTCGGGCAAGGTGCGCATCTCGGCGACGCGCTTGGATATCTTCTGCCCGAGCAGCATGCCGCCGCCGCCGGGCTTGGCGCCCTGGCCCACCACCACCTCGATGGCGTCGGCCTTGCGGAGTTGGTCGGGCTCCATGCCGTAGCGCGAGGGGAGCACCTGGTAGACGAGCAGCGAGGAATGCTCGCGCTCCTCCGCCGTCAT
>DATBKS010000316.1:0-13405 GCA_036555755.1 Thermoleophilaceae bacterium | reverse complement strand
GTCGCTCCCTGGAGGTCGGCCCGGCGCTCTGCCAGCGACAGGCCGGGCTTCGCCTCGCCGCGGGTCTGGCCCGTCGGATCCATGATCGTGCTGGTCATGTCATTGCCCTCCTGATCTCGGGTCGGCTTTCAAAGCTAGTGCGCTAGTGCTCATGGATCAGGACTCCTCGGATGTTGCGGCCTTCGAGCATGTCCTCGAACCCCTGGTTGATCTCGTCGAGGCTGTAGCGGCGGGTGATCAGCTCGTCGAGCCGCAGGTCGCCCGCGCGGTAGAGGTTGAGCAGCCGCGGCATGTCGTAGAGCGGGTTGGCGCCGCCGAAGAGCGAGCCCTGGATGTTCTTGTGCCAGCCCGTGACCGGCGAGCCCGCGATGGCGATCGTGTGCTCGTCTGGACCGCCGCCGACGGCCGTGACCACCACGCTGCCGCCCTTGCCGATCATCTCGACGGCGGTCCGCAGCACCTCGGCGTGCATCACGCCGACTGTGATCACCGCGTGATCGGCCATCTGGCCGCCCGTGCGCTCCCAGATGTACTGCGTCGCCTCCTCCGGGTCGCCCGTTGTAAAGGTCGCGCCGAACTTGCCGGCCATCTCCTGCTTGAACGGCACCGGATCCACCACCACGACGTGCTTGGCCCCGGCGTAGGCGGCACCCTGCACGGCGTTGATTCCCACGCCGCCGGCGCCAAAGATCACCACGGTCTCGCCCGGCCGTGTGCCCGCGGCGTACACCGACGAGCCCCAGCCCGTGGTGACCCCGCAGGCCACCAGCGCGGCGATCTCGAACGGGTAGTCGGAGTCGATCGGCACCGCCGAGTTCTCGGAGATCACGATCCACTGCGAGAACGTGCCAAGCACGCACATCCCGCCGACATCGGTGCCGTTCTCGTGGAAGCGGAAGGTGCCGTCGAGGAACATCCCGGTGCCGGCGTTCTTGCCGTCGTCGCACATGTTCTGGTGGCCGGTCGAGCAGTAGCGGCAGTGGCCGCACACCGGTATCCACGACGTGACGATGTGATCGCCCTCGCGCACGCGCGTCACACCCTTGCCGACCTTCTCCACCACGCCCGCGCCTTCGTGGCCGCCGACCATGGGATAGCGATACGGGCCGCCCTCGCGCACGTGCTCGTCGGAGTGACATAGCCCGCAGGCCATGACCCGCACCAGGATCTCGTGCTCCTTGGGCTCGTCCAACTCGAGCTCGGTTACCTCCCAGGGCTCACCCGGGCCTCGGACAACTGCCGCGCGGGTCTTCACGATGTCACTCCTGTCGTCGAGATGGCAGCCCCCTCGGCGCGCCGCGGCGCCTCGATGCCGAGGAAGCGGAAGGTGTTGTGCCAGGCGATGTCGTCGAACACCTCCGGCGGCAGCCGCAGCGAGCGAAGGGTGCGAGCGCAGGGCTCCTCCCTCGGCATCGCGGGGAAGTCGCTGCCCACGAGCACCTGCCGGTGCCCCACGAGGTCGATCAGGTAGCGGAGCGCCCGCCGGTCCATCACGAGCCCGTCGTAGAAGAAGCGCCTGGCCAGCTCGGCCGGCGAGAGCCCCTCGCCCTCGGATGACGGCTCCTCGTTCCAGGTCTTGCTCCAGAAGTAGCTCGCCCGCGGCAGGATCATCGGGAAGCCCCCGGCGCCGTGGCTGAACGCGAGCCGCAGCCCCGGGTGGCGCTCCGCCACGCCGCCGCAGATGATCGACGTGGCGCCGAGAGCGGCGTCGACGCCCACCGCGAAGCCGGCGACGGGGATCAGCCCGGCCGGTACGCGGCCGCCCAGATCGCTCGGCATCGCGTGCACGAAGATCGGCATCCCGAGCCGCTCGGCCTCCGCCCAAAAGTCCGCGAATGCATCGTCGTGCAGCGCCCGGCCCTGGATGTTCGAGGCGATCTCCACGGCCACGAGGCCCTGCTCCTTGACCGCCGCCAGCTCCGCCGCCGCCAGCTCGGGCGCCTGCAAAGGCACCATCGCCATGCCGAGCAGGCGCTCCGGGCTCGTGCGGCACAGCTCGGCGATGAACTCGTTCACGCGCCGGCTCAGATCGAGTCCCTCCTCGCCGCTCAGGGCGTAGTCGAGCAGCGGCGGCATCGGCGACACGACCTCGGCGTCCAAGCCGCTGCGCTCCATTTCCTCGAGCCTGCGCTCGGCGGAGTAGAACGCGTCGGACGCCTTGAACTGGATCCGATCGGTCTCGAGCAGCCGCGCGTGCTCGTCGTCGCAGGGGCCGATGCGCGGGCCGCGGTGGTCGTCGTGCTTGCCGACCGCCTCGAGGGCGCCCGGGATCACGTGAGCGTGCATGTCAACGAGCATCAGCCGGCCCTCCCGTTGGGACAGACGCACACGTGCACCGCCTTGCCGTCACCCAGCTCCTGGATGGCGGCCTCGGTGTCGGCCAGCTCGAACTTCCCGCTGTGCATCCGCTCGAGCGGGAAGCGGCCGGACTCGATGATCCGGATCGCCTCGATGTAAGCCGTGGCGTCGACGCTGTAAGCGCCCTTCACGGTCACGCCCTTGTTGATCAGCCTGTCGGTGACGAGCTCGACCGGGCGGTTGCCCTTCAGGCCCGCCAGGACCACCGTGCCGCCGTGCCTCACGGCCTCGATCGCGTCGCTGATCGGCTGTGTCGCCATCGGTGTCAGCTCGAGCACGATGTCGGCCATCGCCCCGCCGGTGATCTCGCCCACCCGCTCGACCACGTTCTCCTCCTCCACGTTGATCGTGTGGTCGGCGCCGAACTCGCGGGCGAGCGCGAGCTTGTGCTCGTCGCGTCCGAGCCCGGTGACGATGATCGTGCCCGCGCCGGCCGCCCGTGCCGCGATCACTGAGGTGAGGCCGCGCTGCCCAGGTCCAAGGATCAGGACGGTGTCGCCCAGCGTCGTGCCGCCGAGCGAGCAGGCCCAGCGCACCCCGGCGCCGAGCGGGTTGAACATCACCGCCAGCTCGGGAGGAATGTCGCCCCGGATCTTGTGGAGGATCGCGTTCGGGTGCAGGTAGATGTACTCCGAGAAGCCGCCCCACAGCCCCGGCTCCCTCGTCAGTGGCGTGACGCCGTGCGCCCCCTTGCGGTTGGGGCAGGCCATGTAGCGCCCGGTCAGGCAGTGGTCGCAGCTGCGGCAGGGAATCAGGATCTCGAGTGCCACCCGGTCGCCGGGCTGCACGCCCCAGCGCTCCGCCGCGCGCTCGCCGACCTCTTCGATCACCCCGAGCGGCTCGTGCCCGGGGATCAACGGATACATGTCCGGCCTCCCGAGGTGCCCGCGGTAGGTCTCCACGTCGCTGCCGCACACCCCGCAGGCCTCGATCCGAAGGAGACCGTTGTCCGGCCCGATCTCTGGGCGCGGGAAGGTGCGCAGCTCGAATTCTCCGGGCCCGGTTTGGACTGCTGCACGTACGAGGTCGGTCATCAGCGAGCACCTCCAGTCACGCTCGCCACGTTGTCGAGCGGCATCAGTGGAATAGGTCCAGCGTTCTCCTCCGGCGGCGTGTAGCCCCAGTACTTGGCCCGCGCGCCGCCGTCGATCACGAAATCGCAGCCGGTGACGAGCCGCGCGTAGTCCGAGGACATCCAGGCCACGCAGTGACCGATGTCGGTGGGCGTCGACGCCGCGCCCATCGGGATGTTGCGGCGCACGTCGATCTTCCCCACGTCGCGCCACCAGGAGGGACGGTCGGCCGGTGGCGCGGGCCGCTGCGGCCGGCCATGACGCTCGTACTCGGCGAGCAGCTCCGGATTGTCGGGCTCCGGCGCGGTGGGCGAGAAGCTGTTGACCCGGATGCCGTACGGCGCGAGGTCCATCGCCGCCGCGCGCACGAAGTTGGCGAGCCCGCCCTTGTGGAACGCGTAGGCGATCACCCCGGGAGCGCCCTGCCACGCGTTCGAGGACAGGATGCAGACGATGCTGCCCTTGATCTCGCGCTCGATCATCGAGATCGCGACGTGCTTCGAGTTCAGGAAGCTGCCGGCCGCCGCGACGCTCACCGCGCGGTTGAAGTAGTCGAGGCTCTCCTCGAGCAGGCCGCGGCCGCCGAGCAGGGCCGCGTTGTTCACGAGAATGTCGATCCGGCCGAAGCGATCGAGGACCTCCCGCACGTAGCGCTGCACGTCCTGCTCGTCGCTCACGTCGCCGGTCACCGCCAGGGCCTCGCCGCCGTGGCGCTCGATTCGCGCGGCGCTCGCGGCCGCCGCCTCCGGGTCCACGTCGTTGCAGGCGACCTTCGCGCCGTAGCTCGCGAGCGCCAGCGCGATGCCGCTGCCGATGTTGGGCCCGGCGCCCGTGACGAGCGCGACCTTGCCGTCGAGCGAAATCTCCATGGCTAACGGCTCCCGTCGAAGATCACGCTCTTCACCTGCGTGTACTCGAGGGCCGATTCGGCGCTGGCCGTGCGGCCGAAGCCGCTGTGCTTGTAGCCGCCGAACGGCGCGCCGATCACTCCGCCCGACCACAGCGTGTTGATCGAGACCATGCCCGCCTGGATCCGGCGCGCGAGCCGCACCGCCTTGCCCACGTCGCTCGTCCACACCGAGGCCACCAGCCCATAGCGCGTGCCGTTGGCCACCTCCAGCGCCTCGTCCTCGTCGTCGTAGCCGAGCACCGAGAGCACCGGCCCGAAGATCTCCTCCTGGGCGATCCGCATGTCGGGGCGGACGTCGTCGAAGATCGTCGGCTCGACGAAGTAGCCGCCGTCGTAGCCCTCCCCGCTCATCTTGCTCCCGCCCACGACCACCGTCGCGCCGGCCTCGCGGCCGCTGTCCAGATAGCCGAGCACCCGCTTCTCCTGCTTGTCGCTGATCAGCGGTCCCATGTCGACCTGCTCGTACCAGGGGCCCACCTTCACGTTTTGGAACTCGCTCGCCAGCTGCTCCACCACCTGGCCGCGAATCGCCTCGTCGACGAGGACGCGCGAGCCTGCCGCGCACACCTGCCCGCTGTTCAGCGTGATGCTGCGGACGATCGTGGGGATCGCCTTCTCGAGCGGCGCATCGCGCAGGACCACCTGGGGCGACTTCCCGCCCAGCTCGAGGTGAACCGGAACGAGGTTCTTCGCGCAGGCCTCCATGACCTTGGTGCCGGTCTCGGGCGAGCCGGTGAAGCTCATGTGGCGTACGCCCGGGTCGCGCGTCAGCGCCGCGCCCGCCTCGTCGCCGTATCCGGTCACGACGTTGATCACGCCGTCGGGGATGCCGGCCTCCTTGGCGAGCCGGGCCATCAGCAAGGGCGTGAGCGGGGCGTCCTCGGCGGGCTTGATCACCGCGGTGTTGCCGACGGCGATCGCCGGCGCGACGGTGTTCGCCACCAGCGGCCCGGGCGTGTTCCAGGGGATGATGCTGCCGCAGACGCCGTAGGGCTCGCGGATCGTCATGCCAAGGACGTCCGGCCGCGCGCTGGGCAGCGTCTGGCCGCTCACCTTGTCGGCGAGACCGGCGTTGAAGGTGATGATCCCCGGGACCGGCGAGGGGCCCCAGCTCGGACGGCCGACCTCGAGGCGCTCGAGCAGGTCGAGCTCGTGCCCGTGGTCCCGGCACAGCTCCGCCCAGCGCAGCATCAGCGCGCCGCGCTCGCTCGGGCTCGTGTCGCGCCACGCGGGGAATGCGGCCTCGGCGGCCGCGACGGCATTCGCCACGTCGGCCTCGCCGCTGCGGGGAACAGTCGCCAAAAGCTCGCCCGTGGCGGGGTTGAGCACCTCGATGGTCTCCCCGCTGTCAGCGCCGACCCACTCGCCCCCGACCAGTTGGAAGCCGTCCGGCAGCAGGCGCCCGATGTCGAGTTCGCGTGCCGCCTCGTGGGCTGAGTCGCTTATCGCCATTCGTCCTCCTTCACGTACTGAGCTCTTGTGTCGCGGTCGCCTGCGGCGCCGGCGCGTCGTCGGAAACCGGGAAGTGGCAGGCCGCGTGCTGGCCGCTCGCCAGCTCGCGCAGCGGCGGTTCCTTCTCGGCGCACACGTCCTCGGCCCGCGGACAGCGCGTGCGGAAGCGACAGCCGCTCGGGGGCTGTATCGGCGACGGCGGCTCGCCGTGGATCGTCTGCTCGACCGAGACGCGCGTGGCGCGCGGATCCGGCTTCGGGATCGACGCCAGCAGGGCGACCGTGTAGGGATGCAGGGGCGCGCGGTAAAGCGACTCCGGCGGCCCGACCTCCACGAGCTTGCCGAGGTGCATCACAGCGACCCGGTCCGACACCTGCTTGACGAGCGCCAGGTCGTGGCTGATGAACAGGTATGCGAGGCCGAGATCGGTGCGCAGCTCCTCGAGCAGGTTGAGCACCTGCGCGCGGATCAGCACGTCCAGCGAGGACACCGCCTCGTCACAGATGATCAGCGCCGGATCGAGCGCCAGCGCCCGCGCGATGGCGACGCGCTGCGCCTGCCCGCCCGACAGCTCGCGCGGCCGCCGCTTGCCGTACCGGGAAGGGTCGAGCCCGACGCGATCGAGCAGGTCCGCCACTCGCTTGCGGCGCTCCGCCGGAGTGCCGACGCCGAACGCCACGAGCGGCTCCTCGACGAGCCGGGCCACGCGCCACGTCGGGTCGAGCGACCCGAAGGGGTCCTGGAAGATGATCTGCATGTCGCGCCGCGCGCGCAGCAGGTCGCGGCCCCGGAGCCCAACCAGCTCCGTCCCGCGGAAGCGGACCGACCCCGACTTCGGCCGCGGCGCCTGGAGCAGCGCCCGCGCGAGCGTGGACTTGCCCGAGCCGGTCTCGCCGACGAGGCCCAGCGTCTCGCCGGCCGCGAGCGTGAACGACACATCGGAGACCGCGTGCACGGTCCCGCTCCTCACGCCGCCGCGGTCGCGGACCGTGAACTCCTGAACCAGGTTGCTCACCTCGAGCAGCGTCTCGGTCACGACGACTCCCCCACTCCCACCGGGTGCCAGCACGCCCAGCGATGCTCCGGCTCCTGCTCGTCGAACGGCGGCGTGAAGTCCCGGCACTGCTGGGTGACCGCCGGGCAACGCGGCGTGAACGGGCAGCCGACCTGCTTGAGCGCGAGGTCAGGCGGCTGTCCCGGCACAGCCGCGAGGCGCCCGTGCGAGGGGTTCTCGATACGCGGAATGGCTTCGAGCAGGGCGCGGGTGTACTGCATCCGCACGTGCGCGAAGAGCTTCTCGGTGGGCGCCCATTCGACCGCGCGGCCGGCGTACATCACGAGCACCTCGTCCGCGAAGCTCGCCGCCAGCCCGAGGTCGTGGCTGATGAGGATCAGGGCCATCCCGAGGCGATCCTTGAGCTCGCCAAGCAGCTCCATGATCTGCGCCTGCGTGGTCACGTCGAGCGCGCTCGTCGCCTCGTCGGCGATCAGCAGCTTCGGATCGGCGGCCAGCGCGATCGCGATCATCACCCGCTGGCGCATGCCGCCCGAGAGCTGGTGCGGATATTGCGAGAAGCGCCGGCGGGCGTCCGGCAGCCGCACCAGTTCCATCAGCTCGATCGCCCGCTCGCGCGCTCTCGCCTGCGGCACGTCGGTATGCAGCCGGAAGGCCTCGGCGATCTGCGCGCCGATCTTCATCGTGGGGTTCAGGGACCGGGCCGGATCCTGGAAGACCATCGCTATCTCGCACCCGCGAAGGGCGCGCAGCTCGGGCTCCGGCAGCCCGGCGACCTCACGGCCGTCGAAGCGAATCGAGCCCCTGACGGACGCGCTTTCCGGCAGCAGGCCCATGATCGCGCGCGAGCTGACGGTCTTCCCGGACCCAGACTCGCCGATCAGCGCGAGGGTGCGGCCCCGCTGCAGCGTATAGCTGAGGCCATTGACGGCGCGGACCATCCGCCCGCCCTGGTGGAAGTCGACCTGCAGATCGCGCACCTCGAGCAGCGGCGCCGCGCCTACCGAGCCGTTCGACCTCATCGCGCGCTCCAGCGCGCTCGCAGCGCGTCGCCGAGCAGGTTGAACGAGAAGACGGTCACGAACAGAGCCGCGCTCGGCACGAACACGAAGCGCGGTTCCGCCGAAATCACCGCCTGGCCGGACGCGATCATGTTGCCCCAGCTCGGCGCGGGCGCGGGCACGCCGAGGCCGAGGAAGCTGAGCGCGCCCTCGAGCACCACCGTGATGCCGAAGCCCAGCAGGGCGAACGTGGTGAGCTGGGGCAGGATGTTCGGCGTGACGTGGCGGAGCAGGATGCGCAGGTGACCGGTGCCTGACAGCCGGGCCGCCGTCATGAATTCGAGCCCGCGGATGCGCAGGGTCTCCGCTCGCGCGATGCGCGCGAAGGCGGGGACGCTGAAGAACGTGAGCGCCCAGATCGTGTTCGTCTTGCTGGGGCCGAGACCCTCGGCGATGGCCACCGCGAGCACCAGCGCGGGAAAGGCAATGAACACGTCGAGGATTCGCATGATCACGCCGTCCCGCCAACCGCCCAGGTAGCCGGCCAGCGCGCCCATGAGGCCGCCGAGGGTGATGCCGAGGGCGGTCACGGCCAGGGCGATCTCGAGCGAGTTGCGCCCGCCGTAGAGGATGCGTGCCCACTCATCGTTCCCCGTCTCGTCGGTGCCGAGGATGTGCCCGTGCGAGAACAGCGGGAGGTTGGCGTCGAGGATGCTGCCTCCGGTGGGCTTGCCCACCGGCCCGACGAGCGGCCAGAGGAAGCAGAGCGCGAATATCACTATGAGCAGCGCCGCCGGGATCCAGATTCCGGCGAGCGTGCGCCAGCGCCCGCGACCGCCCGCGCCGACGGGTATCGGCTCGAGTACGCCCGGCGCAGCGCCCACGTCAGCTGGTGCTGTCGCCATAGCGCACCCGTGGGTCGAGGACTGCGTAGAGGATGTCCGCGACCAGGCTGGCCAGTACGACGACCACTGCGAACACGAAGACGGCGCCCTCCACGACCGGGACGTCGCGATTGTCGATTCCAGACAGGAGCTCTCGCCCCACCCCCGGCAAACCGAAGATCTGCTCGACGATGACGGTCACCCCGAGCAGCGTCCCGAGATTCAGGGCGACGACGGTGATCAGGCCGAATACCGAGTTGCGGAGGGCGTGGCGCAGGATCACGCGCCACGGGCCGGCGCCCTTCGCGCGCGCGGTGACGACGTAGTCCTCCGCCTGCAGCTGCTGGACGAGGTCAGCCCTCAGCAGACGGGCGTAGAAGCACATCAGCGCCAGGCCGAGCGTCACGGCCGGCAGGATCAGCGACCGGATGTTGCCGCTCAGGCTGTCGCCGGGCGCGGTCCAGCCGATCGCCGGCAGCACGTTGAGCTTGACCGCGAACACGTACACGAGCACGAGCGCGAGCACGTACGGCGCGATCGACAGCCCGGCGATCGTCAGCAGCATGCTCACGCGGTCGAAGAGTCCGCCCGGCTTTCGAGCGGCCAGCAGCGCGATCGCCATCGCGAACAGGACGGCGAGCAGGAACGCGAACACGAGCAGCTCGAACGTCACCGGCAGGTCGCCCAGGAGCGTCGTGGTGACGCTCTCACCGTTGACGAGCGAGTGGCCGAGACTGCCCGTCACCACGCCGTGGAGCCAGTCCCAGTAGCGGTCGAAGAACGGCCGGTCGAGTCCCAGCTTGGCCTCGAGCGCATGCACCTCCTGCGGAGTGGCGTTGGCGCCGAGGAGCTGCTGCGCGGTGTCGCCCGGCAGCGCATTCAGGGTCAGGAAGGTGAGGAACGTGACTCCCCACAGCACCGGGATGGCGGCCAGGAGGCGGCGGGCCACGAACCGCAGCACCGGCGACGCGGTGACGCGGGCGAACCAGCCGCCCCCAAGCTCGAGCGGCGCGCTTACTGGCGCGGGGCTAGCACTCATCGCTCAGTGCGCCGTGACCTCCTCCCACAGCGGCGCGGTGTTCACCACGATCGACGGGATCGCCGTGGTGAGACCGGGTCCCTTCACGTTCTTCGCCGCGATGTTCCAGTTCGCGAGCGGGAACAGGAACGGGCTGTAGGCCTGCTTGGCGATGTAGCTGCCCGCCTGGTCGTAGAGCTGCTTGCGCTGGCCCGAGTCGACCGCGCCCTGACCGCCAAGGATCATCGCGTCGAGCTTCGGGTCATGCACGCCGCTGAACGGCGACTGTGAGAGGAATCTGAAGCCCAGGCCCACCCCGGCCGCCGGGTCCCAGGCGCCCGCGGTCTGCAGGGCCGCCTGCCACTTCTTGGTGTTGAACTGCTGGATCAGCCCGGCCAGGCTGTAGAGGTGGATGCTCGCGTTGATGCCCGCCTGCTTCCACATCTGCTGCAGCGCCACCATGAAGTTCTGGTTGACGGGTGATCGGAGCGTGAAGAAGTTCACCTTCAGGCCACCGAGCTGCTGGACGAGGGCCTTGGCCTTCGCCTGGTCGTACGTCGGATAGCCCGGCACCGTCGCGCTGTAGAACAGGCCGGCGGGGGCGGTGAACGATTGGACGACCGGGTTCTGGTTGTGGAACAGCTTGTCGTCGATCGTCTTGGCGTCGGTGGCGTAGTAGATCGCCTGCCGCGCCTTGATGTCGTTGAACGGCGGCTGCGACGTGTTGAGCTGGATGTTGTACGGCGACGTCGAGGGCTCCCTCGTCACCGTGAACTTCGACTGGAACGAATTGACGAGCGTGGGCGTCGCCATCCCGATGTACGCCTGCGCGCCGCCGGACTGCATCGCCTCGAGCGCCGACTCGTCGTTGGCAGCCGACTTGAAGGTCAGCTTGTCGAGGAACGGCTTGCCCTTGTCCCAGTAGTTGGGATTCTTCTTGAGCACCAGCTCGGAGCTCACGGTGTCGCTGACCACCGTGAACGGGCCGGCGCCAACGGGCTTCAGCTTGAACTTCTGCGGGCCCATCTTCTTGAGCGCCGTCGGCGAGGCGATCCAGTTCAGGTTCGCCACGAGCAGCTGGTTCACCAAAGCCCCGTCGGGCGCCTTGAAGCTGATCCGGACCGTGTGAGAGTCAGGCGCGGTGAGCGACGTGACCGGCGGCAGGACCGGCTTGCAGGTGCAGGGCGTGGCCAGGTCGCGCTTCCAGTTGAACAACACGGCCTTGGCGTCCAGGGGCGTGCCGTCGGAGAACTGCACGTCCGGGCGCAGCGTCAGCGTGAACGTCTTGCCCCCGTTCGAGAACTTGTAGCCGGTGGCCAGGTCCGGGCGGACCTTTGCGCCGTCGGTCAGCTCGAACAGCTGGCCGTAGATGGAGTTCATCTGATCCTGGTCGGCGGCGCCGTTCGTGTTGGTCGCCGGGTCGAGCCCCGCCGGCCAGGCGCCCGCGTAGCCCCCGAGCTCGAGCACGGTGAGCGAGCCGCCGGCCTTTCCGGTACCGCCTGTGGTGCTGGTCGAGCCGCCCGAGCTGCCGCATGCGCTGAGTGCGAGACAAGCGCCCGCAATCACGGCGGCCGCCGTGGCTGCCCGCCACCGGTAGCGCCGACCCCTTGGCGGCGATGGATCTCCGCGCCGTGCTTCCGGCGCACTCCCCGGGCATAGCTGCTCAACCGCCGATGCGGCCATCACTCCTCCTATGGATGTCGGCCCCAGCCGACGCTCTGTCGCCCGCCCGAAACGGCGGGACCTCCCTCTAGGCGCCCCTTTCTAGCGCGGGCGCCAGGGGGTTACCGGCCATCCAGCGCAGCGATTTCTGACCACGAGTGCAACAACTGCAGCCACCCGCCTCCTGGCGGCATTTCCCGGCGAATCGCAGCGGTTTTTTCCCTACCATGGGTGGCGCAGCCTTCGACCGGGAGGAGAGGGAGCCAATGGGAACGGCTGTCGCGACGCGAACGAGCGGGGGGTCGTTCGAGCCTGAGCGCTGGAGCGTGTCGAGCGGGAGCCTGTCTCGCCGCATCGACGACTGGTCGGCGATCTCGGCCGCGACCCTGGTCGCGCTCGACATGCGCCCGACGGAGAACACCCCGAGCGATTTCCGCGGGATCATGAAGCGACGCCGCTTCGGCGACCTTGCGCTCGTGGAGTGTGCGGTCGCGCCCTGCATGGGACACCGCAGCCAGGCGCTCGTGGACGAGTGCGCGAGCGAGGATCGCGTGCTCGGCCTTCAGGTGGTGCTGCGAGGAGCCGAGCTGGCCCGCGATCCTCAGCGTCGCGTGGCGATCTCAGCCGGCGACGTGGTGCTCTGGCACAGCCAGCGGTCGGTCGACGTGGAGGTCCTCGAGCCCGTGCTCAAGCGCGTGCTGCTGTTCCCATGCGACGTGGTGGAGTCGGTATGCCCCCGCCTGGCCGAGCCGACAGGGCTGCCTGCACTGGCAGGCAACGCTGCCACCCGCCTGCTCGTCCGCTACATCAACGACCTCGCCATGGAGCTCGAGGGGCTCGATGCGATGGGCCAGGCGGCGGCGGCTCGCGCCGCCCTCGAGCTGCTGCGCGCGGTGGTGGAGCCGATGCTCCCGGAAAGCCGCGACGCCCTGCGCGCGGCGACGCGCGAGGAGATCCGCAACTACATCCGCCGCAACCTGCAGGACATGGAGCTCGGACCTGCCTCGATCGCCCAGGCGCACTCCATCTCCGTTCGCGCCCTCCACCTGCTGTTCGAGGACGTGGACGAGTCC
This sequence comes from Thermoleophilaceae bacterium, assembly GCA_036555755.1. Classification (GTDB taxonomy): domain Bacteria; phylum Actinomycetota; class Thermoleophilia; order Solirubrobacterales; family Thermoleophilaceae; genus JAICJR01. The sequence continues at coordinate 959 of DATBKS010000316.1, read as the reverse complement.
GTGGCGGGTCTGGTTCGCAGTGAGCGTCTGGCGCGTTGCATGGAGGATCTGCAGCAGCCGCACGGCGGGTCGGTGACGACCATCTCGTTCCGCTGGGGCTTCTGCGACACCTCTCACTTCTGCCGGTCGTTCAAGCGCGCCTTCGGGGTGACGCCCAGCGAGGCGAGGCGCGCGGCCCTCGAGGCGCAGGCCGGAGTCATCCCGTAGGGACTTGACGGGGTCGCGCGGCGAGTCGATCATCGCGTGACAGATGTTGGCTCAGTCGGAAACCCAGGCGGTTTCCGTTGATCTCTACGACGCACTTGCGGCGGGGATCGCAGAGCTCCGCGAGCATCACCTCGCGTTCAGGGAGGCCTGCGCTCGGAACCGTCGGCTGGCTGCCCAAACTCGCAGACGATCGCAACAAGCCCGCGCCTGGGCGCGCTATGTGCGTGGCACCAGGTCGGCTCCGGTAGGCCCCGACCGAACGACGCCCGCGCGTCTGGACGGCGACAACGGGTTCGCAGAGCTCGGGTCGAACGGGCGCAGTCCACGAATCACTTCGCTGCTCGAGCGCGCCCTCGACGGGGCGATGTCGCTGCTCCGCGCGGACTTTGGCAACGTCCAGATTCCCGTGAACCGGGAGATCGCAATGGCCGCGGGATTCCGGGCCGTTCAGTCGATGCCCGTCATCGACCCGGACGGCTGCCTGCGCGCGATCATCTCGACCCACGTCGCGATGTGCATCTCCCGTCCGATCGGGACCTCCAGATCATCGAGTGGTACGTGGAGCTCGTCGGCGCGGCGCTCGCGAAGGCCCCACAGACCGCGCTGTAGCCGGCCGCTCAGCCTCACCCGGTTCGGGCGAGGCGCCGCCCCCGCACCCGCTCGATCATCGGCTTGACCTGGACCAGGAGGACCAATGAACGCTACGTCGCAGGATCAGCAGGATCTGGATGCCGCCTACTCGGCGGTGCACG
>DATBKS010000315.1:0-4431 GCA_036555755.1 Thermoleophilaceae bacterium | reverse complement strand
GTTACGCTACGCGCTTCCAATCGTCCTGCCGACTCTCGAAGGAGCCTGATGGCCGACCAGCCCAAGACCGCCGACGACGTAAAGGCACTCGTCGAAGAGCGCGACATCCGCTTCGTCCGCTTCTGGTTCACCGACATCCTCGGACAGCTCAAGAGCTTCTCGATCAACGCTGAGGAGCTGGACGACGCCTTCGAAGGCGGCATGGGCTTCGACGGGTCCTCGATCACGGGTTTCAACGCGATCGAGGAGTCGGACATGATCGCGATGCCCGATGCCGAGACATTCGCGGTGCTGCCCTGGCGGCCCGAGGACAAGGGTGTTGGCCGCATCTTCTGCGACATCGTCACCCCGAGCCGCGAGCCCTACGAGGGCGATCCCCGCTACGTGCTCCGCCGCGCCCTGGAGCGGGCCGAGTCGATGGGCTTCGACACGTTCAACGTCGGGCCCGAGCTCGAGTACTTCTACTTCCGCAACGCCCGTCCGGTCGACGGCGTGCCCGAGATCCTCGACGAGGGCGGCTACTTCGACCTCACGACGCTCGATGCGGGCTCCGACGTGCGTCGCGAGACGGTGCTGGCGCTCGAGCAGCTCGGCATCCACGTCGAGTACACGCACCACGAGGTTGGTCCCTCGCAGCACGAGATCGACATGCGCTACGCCGATGCGCTGAAGATGGCGGACGACTGCATGACCTACCGCATCACGGTCAAGGAGTACGCCATGAAGTACGGCTGGCACGCGACGTTCATGCCCAAGCCGCTGTTCGGTGAGAACGGCTCAGGCATGCACACGCACCAGTCGCTCTTCAAGGACGGCCGCAACGCCTTCTACGACGCGGACGACCAGTACTTCCTGTCGGCCACCGGCAAGGCCTTCATCGCCGGCCAGCTCAAGCACGCGCGCGAGATCTCGTCGATCTTCGCCCAGTGGGTGAACTCCTACAAGCGGCTCGTGCCCGGCTACGAGGCGCCGGTGTACTGCGCCTGGTCGCGCCGCAACCGCTCCGCGCTCGTGCGGGTGCCGCTGTACCACCCCGGCAAGGAGCAGGCCACGCGCATGGAGCTCCGCTGTCCGGACCCGGCGTGCAACCCGTACCTGACCTTCGCCACGCTGCTGATGGCGGGGCTCGAGGGGATCGAGAAGGGCTACGAGCTGCCGGAGCCGATGGAGAAGAACCTCTACCACCTGTCGCCCGACGAGCGGAAGCGGCTCGGCATCGAGCAGCTGCCCGAGACGCTCGGCGAGGCGATTGAGCTGACCTCCGAGTCCGAGCTGGTGCTGCGGACGCTCGGGGAGCACATGTTCAACCGCTACATCGAGATCAAGCGGCAGGAGTGGGAGGACTACCGGATCCAGGTCTCGCAGTGGGAGCTGGACCGGTACATGGCGATCCTCTAGCCGGCAGGCTCGCTCTCCACAATCCAAAGCGGGCCATCGCCCGTGTCGACGCGCTCGCCGCCGCGCGAGTCGTCGAGGCTCGTGCGCAGTAGCCGCACGCGGTCCCCGTTCACGTTCGCGATGGCGCCGCGCGTGCCGTTCGTCGGCGTGGCCAGCTCCCATGCACGCGACTGGGTATGGATCGCCAGCGCCGGCTGCGACCAGTCCACCTCGATGTACTCGGGCTCGAACGCCTCGGCGTAGGTGGCCTGCGCTTCGTCCTGGGGGTCGCCCTGATCGCCGGCTTCCACGCGGGCGAACGCCGTGGCGATGAGCTCGGGGGCGAGCCCCCGCAGCCTCGGCAGGCCCTCGTCGAGCAGGTACTCGTCGGGCGCGAGCGGGATCGCGCCCTGAGCGTAGATCGGGCCCGCGTCGTAGTCGCTCACCATCCTGTGGATCGTCATCCCGATCTCCGTGTCGCCGTTGCGGATCGCCCAGCCGAACGGATTGGGGCCGCGGTACTTCGGCAGGCGGGCCGGGTGCGTGTTGAGGACGCCGAGGCGAGGTGTGGCGAGCGCCTCGTCCGGGACCTTGATCGGGAACGAGGCACAGAAGGCGAGGTCGGGCTCGTAGGCGCGTAGGAGGGTGGCCATGTGCCGCCCCGAGCGCACGAAGACGAGGTCCGCGTCCGGCGCCGCGTCGAGCAGGGCGTGCGGGTAGCCGGGTCCGTAGCGGCCCTCCTTGCCGCGGAACGAGAAGAGGGCGGGCACCTCGTGGCCGAGGCCGGTCAGGAGCTCGAAATAGCCGAACGCAGCGGGCGGGGCCGAGGCGATGAGCACGACGCGCACGTGCCGATCCTCGCATGTCTGATGAGATTCCCGCCCGTGCGCATCGGCGTCCAACTTCCCGAGGCGGAGCGCGTGGTGCCGTGGAGCGAGTACCTGTCGATGGCGCGCGCCGCCGAGGAGTCCGGTTTCGACTCGATCTGGATGGGCGACCACCTGCTCTACCGCGGCGGGGGCGGCGAGCGCGGCCCGCACGAGGCGTGGACGCTGCTGGCGGCGCTCGCCGCCGTGACGGAGCGGGTGGAGCTCGGGCCGCTCGTGGCGTGCCTCGGCTTCCACCCGCCGGGCCTCGTCGCGAAGATGGCCGCGACGATCGACGAGGTGAGCGGCGGCCGCTTCGTGCTCGGCGTGGGCGCGGGCTGGAACGAGGTCGAGTACCGGGCGTTCGGCATCCCGTTCGACCACCGCGTGTCGCGCTTCCAGGAGGCGTTCGCGATCGTCCGGCCGCTGCTCGAGGGCGAGCGGGTGACGCTCGACGGGACCTACTGGCAGGCCGAGGACGCGGTGCTGCTCCCGCCGCCGCGGCGGCGGCCGAAGCTGATGGTGGGGAGCAAGGGCCCGCGGATGCTCGGCATCACGCTGCCGTATGTGGATGCCTGGAACGCCTGGTGGGACGACTACGGCAACAGCGCCGAGGGCTTCGCCGCGCTCAACGAGCGCATCAGCGCCGCCGCGCGCGAAGCGGGCCGCACGCCCGAGGAGATCGAGCGCAGCGCCTGCGTCCTCGTGGTGCTCGACCGCGCCGCCGGCGAGCGCCCAGTGACGGGGGAGGCACCGCCGGTCGAGGGTAGTGCGGATCAGATTGCGGCGGCGCTGACCGAGCTGGACGAGGCCGGGGCGGATGAGGCGATCCTCGTCCTGAGCCCGATCACCGAGCGCTCGATCCGCGAGCTGGCAGAGGCGCTCGCCGTCTACCGCAGCGGCAGGTAGATCTCGGTGATGCGCTTGGACGGCTCCGGCTCTTCGGCCGGGTTGGTCACGTAGCTCTCCCACAGTGGGCCGGACGGCTCCTCGCCGAGCTCTTCCACCGCGGCGCCGAGCCGCTCGCAAGCGGTGCGCAGCTCGGAGTAGGGGCCGACGTGACGCCATACCGCGGCGCGGCCGGCGGGCAGGCTCGTCTGCTTGCCGTCGGCGAGCGCGGTGGGCACGGGCACGCCCAGCTCGATGGTGAAGTTGTCGCCCGTCTCGAGGTAGCGGACGAACGGCGGGCCCGCCGGCTCGACACCGAGCTTCGCGAGGCGCCCGAAGAGCGCGGGGAAGCCGGTGTCGATGGCTGAACCGAGGTCGTCGGACGGCGAGGTGGAGTGCTCCACCGCCGCGGGCTGTGCTGTGAGTTCGCGGATTTCCAGCTCATGCATGGTGTGAATCACCCTTCCGAGTAGGCGGGTTCGGAGGCGGGCGCCTCTTCGGCGTGGTGTTCCGCCGCCTTCTTCTCGGGCTCGATGACCAGCAATGTGACCGCCAGCGCGGCAAGGCAGAGCGCGGCGCCGATCAGGAACGCCACGTGGTAGCCACCGGTGAGCGCCTGAGCGGTGCTCTTGCCGGCGGCCTTCAGATGATCGGTGCGCGTGGCTGACACCGTGGCCAGCACCGCGAGGCCGAGCGCGCCGCCCACCTGCGCGGAGGTGTTGACTAGCCCGGAGGCGAGGCCCGCGTCCTGTCGCGTGGCCCCGGACATCGCGAGCGTCATCAGCGCGGGGAAGGAGACGCCGATGCCGAGCGCGATGATGATCATCGTCGGCAGGACGTCGACCGCGTAGGTGCCATCGACGGGCACGCGCGCGAACAGCGCGAGGCCGGCGGCGATCAGCAGCAGGCCCGGGATCAGAGCGGTGCGCGCGCCGAAGCGCATGATGATCGGCTCGGCGAAGCGCAGCGACAGCGTGCCCATTACGAGCGTCGCGGGCAGGAACGCGAGGCCGATCTGCAGCGCGTCGTAGCCCAGCACGCGCTGCATGTAGAGCGCGCCGAGGAAGAACATGCCGAACATGCCCGCCACGAGAAGCGCCTGGACGACGTTGGCGCCGGACACGTTGCGCGAGCGGAAGATGCGGAGCGGGATCAGGGGGCTGCGCGCCGTCGCCTCGCGTGCGATGAAGGCCACGAGCAGGGCCAGTGACAGCGCCGCGAACAGCAGCGTGGTGGGGTCGCCCCAGCCGTCCTCGGCGGCCGGCTTGACGATCGTGTAGACGCCGACCATCAGCGAGCT
>DATBKS010000314.1:0-3636 GCA_036555755.1 Thermoleophilaceae bacterium | reverse complement strand
CGCCTCCGCATCGGAGATGCCGTGGTCTCCCATCCGGGCGGCCCAGCGGTCGAACACGAGCGCCCTCGCGCGCGGGCCCTCGCTGACGGCGGCGTCGAGGTTGAGGAAGGCGCCGCCCGGGGGGAGCGCCGAGTGGATCGCCCGGTAGAGCTCCGTCTTCTGCCCGAGGTCGTGGACGTGGTGGAGCGCCAGCGAGGCGACGACGGCGTCGGCGCCCGGCAGCGGCTCGAGGAAGCTCCCTTCCGTGAAAGCCACGCGGTCGCCGAACATCGCGAGGCGACGGCGAGCCTCGGCGAGCATGTCCACGTCGACGTCGAGCACCGTCACGCGGGCCTCGGGCAGTCCCTCGAGCACCGCGGCAGACAGCGCGCCGGTGCCGCCGCCGAGGTCGAGCACGTGCGCGCCGGGCGGAACGAGCGCGGCGAGCAGCTCCACCGCAGTGGTGAGCATGTCGTCGTAGTGAGGGATCAGGCGACGGATCTCGACGTCGTAAGCGTCGGCGTCGACGTCCAGGTGGCGCTTGACCGAATGCGTTTCCGCCATGCGCGGAAACTACTGGGACGCGACCGCTTGCTGAAGTGAGGCCGCCATCTCGTCGGAGAGCTGGCGCCTCGTGAGGCCGCGGCTGCCCTTGTGGCCCTCGAGCACAGCGACCATCTCGTCGACGTGCGCGGAGTCCGCCAGCAGGACGATCGCCGACGACTTCTCAGGGACGTCCGCGCGCACCTCGTCGAGGAAGGCGCTGTGCACGTGCGGGGCGCTGTCTGACTGCGCAACGCCGCCCACCATCCCGCCCGCCGCCATTCCCGCGGCCAGGCCCGCGGGCCCGAAGACGAGACCCACGACGCCGCCCGTGAGCGCGCCCTCGAGCGTCTTCTTCCCGATGGCGTCGCCCTGGTCCGTCGCGTCGATGTATTGACCGCCGACGTTGCCGCGCACCTCGATGCGGTCGTGCCGGTGGTGCTCGACCACCGTCGCCTCTCGCAGCCAGACGGCGTTCTTGTCCGCCTCGTAGGCGTCCGCGAAGGCGTGGTCGGCGTCGTCGACGTGGTGGAAGGTCATTACTGCCAGCTCGAGACTCATGCGGGCGAAGGTAGGCGCGCGCGAGCATCCGCGCCTCGCCCGAATCGGATGAGCCAGCCGACCGGGGGATCTCAGAGGATGGAACAGGTGAGCACCACGAGCCGACCCGCATCGGCGCCGGACGAGGCTGCGACCTCCTCGCGCTGGTGGCTGCCGCTCGCCGTCCTGGCCGCGGCCCAGTTCGTGATGGTGCTCGACAGCAGCGTCATGAACGTGTCGATCTCGCAGATCGTCGCGGACCTCGACACGACGATCCAGGGCGTCCAGCTCGCGATCACCATGTACACGCTCGTCATGGCTGCGCTGATGCTCGCCGGGGCGCGACTGGGCGACATCATGGGCACCGGGCGCGCGTTCGCCATCGGACTGGCCATCTACGGCCTCGGCTCGCTCACCACCGCGCTCAGCCCGAACCTCGCCGTGCTGCTGATCGGCTGGTCGCTGATCGAGGGCATCGGCGCGGCGCTCGTGATCCCCGCGATCGTGTCGCTGATAGCCGCCACCTACAGCGGCAAGCGGCGTGCGCTGTCCTTCGGGATCATCGGCGGCGTGGCCGGGGCAGCCATCGCCGCCGGCCCGCTGATCGGCGGCTGGGTGACCACCGAGCTGAGCTGGCGCTACGTGTTCGCGGGCGAGACGGTGATCGTCATCTTCATCCTCTTCGTCCGCCGGCGCCTGCTGCCGACGGTGCGCGTGGAGAACCCGCCGCACTTCGACGGCTTCGGCCTTGCCCTCTCCGGCACCGGCCTCGGGCTCGCGGTGTACGGCATTCTCAAGTCGAGCACGTGGGGCCTGATCCAGCCCCTCGCGGCACCCACGATCGGTGGCACCGAGATCACGCCCTTCGGCCTCTCGGTCGTGCCGTTCTTGATCGCCGCCGGGATCGGCCTGCTCATGTGCTTCGCGATGTGGGAGGAGCACCGCGAGAAGCAGGGACGAGACACGCTGCTCGACCGCAAGCTGCTGCGCATCCCGCGGCTGCGCGCCGGGCTGGGCACGCTGATGATGCAGCAGCTGCTGCTGCTCGGCACCTTCTTCGTGCTGCCGGTCTACCTACAGGTCGTGCTTGGGCTGAACGCATTCGACACCGGCAAGCGGCTGTTTCCGATGTCCGTGACGATGTTCATTGCCGCGCTTTTGGGGCCGAAGCTGGCTGCCGGCTTCGCACCCAAGCGCGTGGTGCAGGCCGGGCTGCTCGCGCTGGCGGCAGCCGCCATCGGCCTGCTCTCGACGATCGACGTGGAGCTGAACGGCGCGGCGTTCGCAATCTCGCTGGCGGTCTTCGGCGTGGGCGCAGGCCTGATGCTGTCCCAGCTCGGCAACATCATCATGTCCTCGGTCGACCAGTCCCAGACGAACGAGGCGGGCGGCCTTCAGGGGACTGCCCAGAACCTCGGCGCGGCGCTCGGCACCGCCCTGATCGGGGCGATCCTCATCGCCGCGCTCACGTCCGGCTTCACCTCGCGCGTCGAGGACAACTCGTCGCTGTCTCCGCGCGTGAAGGACCAGGTGTCACAGGCTGCCGAGAAGGGCATCCCGGTGGTCCCGGTGGACGACGTCGAGAAGGCGGCTCGCGACGCCGGCGCCTCACCGCGAGACGCCCAGGACATCGCCGACCACTACGGCGACGCCGAGCTCGAGGCGCTCAAGCGCTCAATCGCGGCGGTGGCGCTGCTCGCCCTGCTCTCGCTCTGGTTCACGCGCGGGCTGCCGGGGCGCGACCCGCCGGCGGTTACGGCTGAGGCGCGCACTTCTGCATCTTCGTGACGTCGCCGTGCGCCGCCTGGACGCAGTGGAGCTGCTTCTCGGCTGATGTGGAGGTGGAGGTCACCACCGGACCGGTGTTGAGCAGCGCGTCGTCCGCCGGCTTGCCGCCGCGCGCGGCATACGCGTGCGCGAGCTGCGAGCGCTGAGCGTCGGACAGCCCGGGCGCCTTGGACGGCTCGAGCTCGTGCACGGCGCTGATGCGGTCGCTGCCGATTGCATGGTTGTCGAAGTCGAGTTCGAGCGCGACCGGACCGCGACGCGTGCCGAGCAGCATCTCGACGACGAAGTAGGTGCGCGTGTCGGCAGTGTCGCCGGTGTTCACGCCGCGGTTGTGCGAGCCGATGATCCTGGCGCTCGTGACCGGGCCGAAGTGGTGGCGCACGCCGCTGACCATCCCGGCGGCGCCGCTCGGCGCGACGCCTGACGCAGCGCGCCGACCTCGGGTAGTACGACATTCATCAGGGTGAGCTCTGAGTTCTGTGTGTCCATGAGCGGAAAGCTCGCGCAGCGCGAGCCGCACGGCCAGAGGAGCAGACCGGCGAACCGCGCTTCGGTTTGCCGCAGCGATTACTTCGCGCGCATGCGCCGGTCTATAAGCCGACACGAATCAAGTGAACGGAGCGAGAGATGGCGAAGATCGTGGTTTCCCAGTTCATAACCATCGACGGCGTGGTCGAGGATCCCGGCGGATCCGAGAAGCACCCGCAGGGCGGCTGGGCGTTCAAGTACGAGCGCGGGCCGGACGGCGACAAGTTCAAGCTCGACGAGGTGATGGGGTCCGAGGCG
>DATBKS010000313.1:0-9273 GCA_036555755.1 Thermoleophilaceae bacterium | reverse complement strand
GGTGTGGGAATCAACGCCGTGCAGGGCGCCGCGTACGCCGGGGCAAAGCACGTGGTGGTGGTCGATCCGGTGCCGTTCAAGCAGGAGATGGCCGGCAAGTTCGGGGCGACGTTCACCACCGGCGACCCGGAGGAGGCAAGGCAGTACGTCTGGGAGCGCACTCACGGCCAGATGGCCGACCACGCCGTGATCACGGTGGGGGTGATGCACGCCGAGGTGCTGCGCACCGCCGTCGAGCTGATCGGCAAGGGCGGGAGCGTGGTGGTCACCGCCGTCGGCGGCGGCCCGGAGGACCACACGATCGCGATCAACGGCTCGCCGGTCACCGGCTGGCACAAGAACATCCAGGGCTCGCTGTTCGGTGGCGCCAACCCGCTCTACGACATGCCGCGGCTGCTGCAGCTCTACCGCCAGGGCGATCTGCGGCTCGACGAGCTCATCACCAACCGCTACAGCCTCGACAACATCAACCAGGGGTACGAGGACATGCTCGGTGGTCGCAACATCCGCGGCGTCCTCATCCACGAGCACTAAGGGAGGCATCACATGGCCAGCACGATCATGGATCCCACGGGCCGGAAGAAGAGCGAGGCAAGGTCCGACTTCGCGCTCGCGCAGCGTCGCGCCAATCTGGCCGGCGTCACGGTCGGGTTGCTCGAGAACGGCAAGCAGAACGCGCGGCTGTTCCTGGAAGAGGTCGCGGGCGCGCTGAAGGACCGCTACGGCGTCGCGGCCGTCACGCTGCGGCGCAAGGACAACTTCTCCGCTCCGGAACCGCCCGAGGTGGTCGAGGAGATCGGGTCGCAATGCGACGTGGTGGTGATCGGTGTTGGCGACTGAGGCTCGTGCAGCGCGTCGGCGGTCGCCGACGGAGTGATGTTCGAGCGCAAGGGAACGCCGGCGGCGGTGATCTGCTCCGACGCCTTCACGGCCACCGCCGACGCGATGGCGGAGGTGCATGGAGCGGCGGGCTACCGCTTCCTGACGACGGCGCACCCGGTTGCCGGGTTGACGCCGGAGCAGGTGCACGAGCGCGCCGATGCGATCGCCGCCGAGGTGGCGGCGCTGCTGGGGGCGGAGGAGCGTGATGGCGGGTCCTGAAGTCGAGCCCGACCTCGCGCGCGAGGCGGTCGAGCACTGCTACGAGCAGGGTTGGAGCGACGGCCTGCCCGTCGTGCCGGCCTCGCCGGAGTACGTGCAGCGCTTCCTGGCCCAGACCACTCGCTCGCCCGACGAGGTGCTGTGGCGGATGGACCACCTGAACAGCGAGTGCACTGTGGAGACCGCGGCGATCAACGCGGCCATGGCGGGCTGCCTGCCCGAGTACTTCCCCGTCGTGTTGGCGGCGTGGGATGCGGTGATGCGCGATCGCGCGGCGCGCGGCGGTGGCTGGCAGAGCACGAGCGGCCCGGCGCCGCTGATCGTCGTCAACGGCCCGATCCGCCACGAGCTCGGCTTCAACTGCACCGGCGGGGTCTTCGCCGCGGGCTTCCGCCCCAACGCGACGATCCCGCGTGCGATCGGCCTGATGATCCGCAACGCGTTCAACCTCCAGCCGCACGTCTTCGATCAGACGACCCAGGGGCTGCCCGGACGCTTCGCGATCTGCTTCGGCGAGAACGAGGAGGAGAGCCCGTGGGAGCCGCTGGCGGAGGAGATGGGGCTGCCGCCTGGCACGAACGCGGTCTCGGCCACGCTGACGAGGACGTTCGAGTTCGTCGACAACCGGCACACCCAGGACGCCGAGCAGGTGCTGTGGGACTTCGCGGACACGATCTCGCGCACGGGGTCGCTCATCTTCCGCGTGACCTCGGCCGGCATCGTCTTCTGCCCTGAGCACGCGCAGATGCTGGCGGCGGCGGGATTCTCGAAGGCTGACGTGAAGGCCTGGCTCGTGGAGCACTGCGGGCGAGTGGAGGCCGACCTTCGCAGCGCCGGCAAGGACGGCGTCTCGGAGGGTGGGCCCGGTGGCCGCTCGGCGAGTGTCGAGCCGCGCGCCCCCGCCGACGAGTTCACCCCGTTCCTCACCGGCCCGCAGGACGTCCCGATCGTCGTGGCCGGCGCCCGCAACGCGGCGATCTCGATGGTCTTCCGCGTGTTCGGCGAGTGGTCGAACAGCTCGGTTGCGATCGAGCGCACCAAGGCCGAGTGGGGCAGCGGACTCGCGACCATCCGCGAGACGCTCGCTGCCGACGGCTACACGATCGAGGCCCGCCAGGACGGCGAGCGCGTGCTCGTCCAGATCGGGGCAACGCCCGAGGCGTGCGACGACTGCCTCGTGCCGCCGCCCGTGATGCGAGGGATTCTCGAGAAGGCGCTTGCGGTGCCCGCGTCGCGGATCGACCTGCGTTACCCGGAGGAGGCGTGAACGCTCTCGTCACCGGAGGCGGGCGCCGCGCCGACGAGGGTGACGGCTCGGTGGGCTGGGCGGTGAGCTGCCTGCTCGCGCGCCACGGCGCTCGGGTGGCGGTGCTGGACCGCGACGCCGAGGCGGCTGAGCGCACGGTCGCGGACATCGAGCGGGAGGGCGGCAGCGCGCAGGCGGTGATCGCCGACGTGTCGAGTGACGACGACTGCCGCCGGGCGGTGGCCGAGGCGCACGAAGGCCTCGGCGGTCTCGACGTGCTCGTGAACAACGTGGCCGCCTGGAGCCCGGCGGAGCTGTTCGAACTGGAGCCCGAGGACTTCGACGAGCTGATCGACGTGAATCTGAAGACGGCGTGGATGATGAGCCGCCACGCGACGCGCGTGATGCAGCCGGGCGCCGCGATCGTGAACGTCACCTCAGTCGCGGCCCGCCGGGCCACCACTGGTTACGGGCTCGCCAAGGCCGCCGTCGAGGCGATGACTACTGGTGCGGCGCCGCTGCTCGGCGAGCGCGGGGTCCGCATCAACGCCGTGGAGCTCGGGCCGCTGTGGACCGCCGCCGTCGCGGCGAACCTGCCGGAGGAGGCGCGCGAGCCACGCCGCCGGATGGTGGCGCTGCAGATCGAGGGCAAGTGCTGGGACGCGGCCGAGGCCGTGGTCTTCCTGGCGAGCGAGCAGGCCCGCTGGATCTCCGGCCAGGTGCTGGCGGTCGATGGCGGTGGGCCGCCGCGCGCCCCCTATCCCGGAGTCAAGAAAGCCAAGGAGGCCGTTTGAAGTTCCGAGTTCTGATGGAGCCGCGCCACGGCGCCACCTACAACCGCATCCTCGCGATGGCGCAGGCCACCGAGCGCGCCGGCTTCGACGCCTTCTTCCGCTCGGATCACTACCTCGGGATCGACTCCGGCGATCCCGACTACCTGCCCACGGACTCGTGGACGTCGCTGGGCGGCCTCGCGCGCGAAACGACGCGCGTGAAGCTCGGAACGCTCGTCACGGCGGCAACCTTCCGCCAACCGGGCGTGCTCGCGATAGCCGTGGCGACCGTCGACCAGATGAGCGGGGGACGGGTGTGCCTCGGCATCGGCACCGGCTGGTACGAGCGCGAGCATGCCTCGTTCGGGATTCCCTTCCCGCCGCAGGGCGAGCGCTTCGACCGCCTCGAGGAGCAGCTGCAGGTGATCTACGGCCTGTGGACGACGCCCCGCGGCGAGCGTTTCAGCTTCTCGGGCGAGCACGTGCAGGTGGACGAGTGCGCGAACTTCCCGGAGCTGGTGCAGCGGCCGCGACCCGAGATCATCATCGGCGGGACCGGGCCGCGCCGCACGCCGTTGCTGGCCGCCCGCTACGCCGACGAGTTCAACAGCGGGATGTCGGAGGGCAGTGGCGAGCGCTTCGAGAACGTGCGCCGGATCTGCGAGGAGGTCGGCCGCGATCCGGCGACGCTGCGCATGTCCTCGACCCTGCAGATGTGCTGCGGCACGACGCGCGAAGAGGCGCACGCGCGCATGGAGCGGCTGGGGGCAGCGGGCGAGCGCCTGCTGTCACACGGCGTCGTAGGCACGCCTGCCGATGCCATCGAGCGGCTCGAGCAGCTCGCCGAGGCCGGTTGCGAGACCGTCTACTTCCAGATCTTCGACATCGACGATCTCGAGCACATCGAGCTGCTCGGAAGCGAGGTGCTGCCGGCGCTCAGCGGCAGCTTGATCACCAAACCATGAGGAGCGATTCGCGATGGCGACCATAACGACGGAGGCTGCCGTGCTCCACCAGGCCGGCGAGTGGTGGCAGATGACCGAGCTCCAGCTCGATGGGCCGAAGGAGCACGAGGTGCTGATCCGCTTCGAGGCCGCGGGCCTCTGCCACTCCGACGAGCACATCCGCGAATCGGGAGGGAGCCACATCCGCTTCCCGCTCGTGGGCGGGCACGAGGGCGCCGGCGTGGTCGAGGAGGTCGGCGACTCGGTCACACGCGTGAAGAAGGGCGATCACGCGGTCACCTCCTACATCCCCGCCTGCGGCCGCTGCCGCTACTGCTCCACGGGCCATCAGAACCTGTGCGACGCCGGCCGCTACGCGGGCACCGGCTGCATGCAGGACGAGACCTTCCGCTTCCACAAGAACGGCGAGGACTACGGCGGCTTCTGCGCGCTCGGCACGTTCTCGCACTACGCCGTGGTGTCGGAGTACTCGTGCGTGCGGATCGACGACGACATCCCGTTCGAGGTCGCCTGCCTCGTGGGCTGCGGCGTGACCACCGGCTGGTGCTCCTCGGTGCGCGCGGCCGAGGTGCAGGCGGGCGACACGGCCGTCATCTTCGGCATCGGCGGGGTCGGGATCAGCGCCGTTCAGGGGGCACGCTTCGCCGGCGCCGCCAACGTGATCGCGATCGACCCCAACCCGTTCAAGCTCGAAATGGCGCGGAAGCTCGGCGCCACCTTCACGACCACGGATGTCGAGGAAGCGCGCGAGCGGATCTGGGAGCTCACGAACGGGCAGATGGCGGACGAGGCGGTGATCACCGTCGGCGTGCTCGAGCCGGAGACCACAGAGGACGCGATCAGCCTGGTCGGCAAGGCGGGCAAGGTCGTGATCACCTCGGTCGGGCGTCCGGACGTCAGGACGCTCAACCTCACCGGCTCACCGATCGTCGGTTGGCACAAGCGCATCCAGGGCGCGCTGGCCGGCGGGGCGAACCCGATCTTCGAGATGCCGAACCTGCTCGGCCTCTACCGCTCAGGCCACCTCAAGATCGACGAGATCATCACGAACCGCTACCGGCTCGAGGACGTCAACCAGGGCTACAGGGACCTGCTTGACGGCAAGAACGTGCGTGGGGTGATCATCCACAACAGCTGAATCCGGACGTTTACTGCAGCAATAAGGGCCGGGTCCGGATGGGGTTGGCGGGACCTGGTCGATCTAGACCGTGACTATGACGGTTTAGATCGACCACGTCCGCTCGGGCCCGCCTCCCTAAGTGCCAGCCGTTCTGCAGACGCCCGCTCAACGGGCAACGCTCGCGCTGATCGCAGCGCCGCGGCCTAGGGCTCCAGCCCGTACAGCGCCGCTGCGTTGCCGCCCATCACGGCGGTTCGCTGGTCTGCCTCGAGCTGGTCGAGCAGCGCCGTGAGGCCGTCGCCGTGCACGTGCGGGTGGTCGCTCCCGTAGGTGAGGAGCGCCCCGGCGTCCATCATCTCGAGGAGCTGGGAAATGGCTCCGGGGTCCTCCCGCGGCAGGTGGGCCGGGGCAGTCGTCGCGCGGAAATGGTCCGCGACGTATTCCGACGGCAGCCGGTCGATCCACGGCACCTCTCGCCACACGCCGCGCCAGTCCTTGTCGAGCCGCCAGAGCAGCGGCGGCAGCCAGGCGAAGCCGCACTCGGTCAGCACGACCTTCAGGTCGGGGAAGCTGTTGAACACGCCCTCGGTGACGAAGCTGAGCAGCTGCGCCTGCGCGGTCGTCTGGTTGCCGAGGTAGTCCTCGAGGTAGGTGGTGGTGAAGCCGCTGGGCGTCGGCGCCTTGCCGGCGCGGCCCCAGGCGTGCAGTCCGACCTGCAGCGACCGCTCGCAGGCCGCGGCGAAGATCCGGTGGTTGTTCTTGTTCCCCCAGGGCACGTCGCTGCGCACGGGGAGGAGCACCTGGACGAAGCCAGGGTCGTCGCCGAGCCGCTCGATCTCCGCCACCGCGTCCTCCGTGGAGATCGCAGACACCACGAGGCTCGCCCGCAGGCGCTCGTCGCGCGCGAGGAACTCCTTGCGCAGCCAGTCGTTGATCGCGCTGGCCACCGCGGCGCCGAAGTACGGGTTCCGGTGGGTCTCAAAGCCGGTCAGGCAGTTGAGCACGGCGTAGGACGCCTCGCTCGGCTCGAGTACATCCGTGCGCAGCTCGTCGTAGGTCGAGGGCGCCACGCCGCCGCTGGTCGGCGCCCCTGGTGGGTATGCGTGCGTGAGACCGGTCATCCGGATGCCGGCCTCCTCGATGTACTCGCGCCAGTAGTCGCTGAGGTAGGGGTAGAGCGCCGTGTACGACTCCGGAGCGCAGTGGACGTCGCAGTCGATCGTGCCCATCAGCCCACCGCCGCCGTCTCCCGCGGCAGGTTGTAGAGCGCGACCGCGTTCTCGGACAGGATCGCCTGCCGCAGCTCCGGCGGCAGCGCGCGCGGCAGCGCCTGCGTGGGGGAGTCGAAGTCCCAGTGCGGATAGTCGGTGGCGAACAGCAGCCGGTCCTCGAGCTGCGCGTGGCTGATCGCGTACACGAGGTGCTGCGGATCGGCCGGCTCCTCGATCGGCTGCGTCGTGAACCAGACGTGCTCGCGGAGGTACTCCGACGGCCTACGGCTCACCCCGCGGAGGTCCTCGCGCATGAGCTCCCAGGCGGAGTCGAGCGACCAGCGCAGCGCCGCCGCCCATGCCACCCCGCACTCCGTCATCACCACTCGCACTCCGGGGATCGCGTCGAACAGCCCGCTGGCGACCAGCCCGGCCACCTGCGACTGCATGACGACGCCGTTGCTGACGTGGTACTCGAGGTAGAACGAAGGGGGACCGGCGCCCCGATAGTCGGCGTAGCCGCCCGTGTGAAAGGCGATCGGCCGGCCGTGGGCCGTGGCCGCCTCGTAGATCGGCCAGTACTTGCGTGAGCCGAGCGGCTCGGCCGCGCTCGACGGCATGAGCACCGCGACGAAGCGCGGGTCGCCGGCCCGGCGCTCGATCTCCGCCGCCGCAAGGTCCGGGTACTCATGAGGCACGGCGATCGTTGCGAGGAAGCGCTCGTCGAACTCGAGCCAGCGCTCGAGCTGCCACTGGTTGATCGCGAAGTTCCAGTCCGCCGCGAGGTCCGGGTCGTCGTAGCAGTCCTGCCCGCTCAGCACCTCGAGCACGGCGAAGTCCACGCCGAACTCGTCGAGCAGCTGGGCGCGGGTCGTCTCCGGATCACTGCCCCAGATGTGGCCCGGCTTGCCGGGCCACGCGTCCACTCGCATGCCCGCGTTGCGAGCGCGCGGGTACCACTCGGTGATCCGCGGCGTGCGCCGCCCGTAGCGCTCGAGCGAGCGCCGAATTGCCGGGTCGAGGTAATCCGCCAGCATCGGCTCAGTTGGCTGAGCGTGCACATCGCAGTCGACCAGCTTCATGGCGCCTACACCTCCATCACTACGTAGTCGTCCTCTACCCGGACCGTGAACGTCTCAGCCTGGTAGGGGCCGGGGATGAGCCCGGCGCCGCCGTCCTCCACGAGCGCGCTTCCCGGCTCGAGCCGCACGCCGTAGCTGCGCACGCCCGGCGCCGAGCCGCCCATGAACGACTGGCCCGAGTCGAGGTCGTACTCCCACCCGTGCCAGGGGCAGGCGATCCGCAGCGGGTCGTTCTCAACCCGCGCGGACCCCGGGCGGTCGGCCACAACGTTGCCGAGGAGGTGTCCCTTGCAGAGCGGCCCGCCCTGGTGGGGACAGCGATTGCGGATGCCAAAGAAGCGGTCGCCGACGTGGAATACGCCGATCGAGCGCCCACCCACATCCACGAGACGTCGCGTGCCGGGTGGGAACTCGCTGACGGGTGCGACGATCAGCTTCACAACGCGCTTTACGTTTTAGCACTCCGTGCCAAAACCCGTCGCTGCCCTTCGGTCAGAGGGACAGACCGCCGTCGACCGGCAGGTTTGCGCCGGTCACCGACGCGCCGGCCGGACCGGCGAGCCACACGATGAACGCGGCCACCTCCGCGGGGTCGAGCAGCCGCTCGATCGGGTGTTGGGCGGCGAAGCCCTCAGGCGATTCCAGGCCGTAGAGGCGCGCACTCTCGTCGAGGATCGGTGTCTTCGTCGATCCCGGGCTGACCGCGTTCGCCGTCACTCCGCTGCCGCGCAACTCCACCGCGAGCCCGCGCACCAAGCCGACCACGCCCGCCT
The DNA here is from genome assembly GCA_036555755.1 of Thermoleophilaceae bacterium. GTDB lineage: Bacteria > Actinomycetota > Thermoleophilia > Solirubrobacterales > Thermoleophilaceae > JAICJR01. The sequence goes on along the minus strand of DATBKS010000313.1, from coordinate 1,002 downwards.
TGGCCGCGGAGTAGGCGGAGAGCATCGACAGGCCGCGCATTGCGGCCACCGATGCGATGGCGATGAAGCGTCCGTCGCGCGGCTCCGGCCTTGCCAGCAACGCCGGGATCGCGGCGCGCGCGGTGGCGATCACGCCGTGAAGGTCGACGTCGAGCACCGCTTCGATCTGCTCGTCCGGCATCTCCCACAGGGGCACGCCCCCGGCGATCACACCCGCGCCGGCCACGACGGCGTCGAGGCCACCGTGCCGGTCGATGACGTCGGCCGCCAGCGCGGCTAGCGCGCCCTGGTCCGTCACGTCGGCGTGCGCCACCGCGATCCGATCGCCCGCCAGCGCCTCGAGCTGATCCGCGGAGCTCATCGCGTAGGGGAGTCGGGAGTCCGGCGACGCGCGATCGACCGCCACCACGCTCCACCCTTCCGCGGCGAGCGCGCGCACGGTTGCGGCGCCGATTCCGCGCGCCGCCCCGGTCACCAGCGCGACGCGACTCAAGTGTCGTCCCATCGTTCGACCGCCCCCACCAGAAGAGCGACCTCCGCCGCCAGCAGGTCACGGCCCTCGTCGGCGGATGCGCCGGCCGGATCGCCGAGCACACCGTTCGGGCTGACGGCACGCACGCCGCTCTCCACGAGCTGCGGCATCAGCTCCGCCAGCGGCGCGGTTGCGCCGACGGCCGCGTCTTGGAGGCGCACGCGCTCGGGTGCTATCGCCAGCATCAGCGACGTCTCGAGGCGACCCGCGTGCGCATCGCTAGACCAGTGCGGCAGCCAGGCATGCACGTCACGACCCTCTTCGCGCAGACGGCGCTCGGCAGCGCGCAGCGGCGCCGCGTTGCCTCCGTGTGCGCATACGAGCAGCAGGCGCTCGAAGCTCGCGGACGCCGAGCGCACGAGCTCGACCAGGACGACCTCGACCGCGTCGCGGCCGATGGAGAGCGTTCCCGCGAAGCCGTCGTGCTCGCCGCTCGACCCGTAGGCGAGCGCAGGTGCGACGACCACATC
>DATBKS010000312.1:0-20038 GCA_036555755.1 Thermoleophilaceae bacterium | reverse complement strand
AGCGGCGTGCGCAGCTCGTGGCTCGCCGTCGCGGTGAAGGACTGTTCGCGCTCGACGAAGCCGTCGAGGCGCTCGAGGAAGCCATCGATCGAATCGGCGATCGGCGCGAGCTCGTGCTGCGAGTGATCGGGGCCGAGCCGCTGGTTGCGCCGGCGCGGATCGATGTGTTGCAGGCGCTGCGCGAGCGAAGTCACAGGGGCCAGGATGCTGCGCGACACCCAGATGGCGGTGGCGGCGATGACGATCAGCGTCACCGCGATGATGGCGTACAACAATCGCCACGCCCACAACGCGCGCTGCTCGTGCAGCGTCACATCGAAGGTGACATACACGCGTCCGCTGTCGGGCAAATCCTTCACCAGCACCTGCAGGAGCTTGTCTCCCACCGGCACGCGCTGGTGGCAGCCGGGTCCCAGCGCCGCGAGCTCGCGTGGCAGGTCGGGCGAGCTGCCGCGGAAGAACGCGAGCTGTCCACCTTGCGGGGGGATCGGGCTCTGGTGCTTCTCGATGTACCCCGCGTAGATGGCGAGGTGCGTTCGCATCACATCGTTGAGCAGGCCCTGCTCGATGCGCTGGCTCGCCCAGATGCTCCAGCAGGCGAGCAGCAGGAGCGTCAGCCCCACGCAAAACAGAATTCCCCAGACGAAACGTGCGCGAAGACTGAGATGGCGCATCAGTCGGACAGGGCCAGGCGATAGCCTTCGCCGTGGTGCGTGTGCAGGAGCTTGCGCGCGAACGGCTTGTCGATGGCGTTACGCAGGGCGTACATGTGCGCGCGCAGGACATCGCCGTCCGGCGGCTGGTCGCCCCACAATTCGCGCTCGAGCTCGCGCCGCGAGACGACGCGATGCGTGTTCTGCATCAGCAACACCAGGAGCCGGCGCGTGCTTGGGTTGAGCTTGATGGCGACACCCTCGCGCTCCGCGATCAGCGTGTCGGGACAGTAGCTCAAGTCGGCCACGCGCAGCACGCCCTCGGTCGTGCGCGGCACCGCGCGTCGCGCCAGCGCGCCCAGTCGCGCTTCCAGCTCCAGGAGCGAGAACGGCTTGACGAGGTAGTCGTCGGCGCCCGCTTCGAGTCCCTCCACGCGGTCGGAAACGGCATCGCGAGCCGTGAGCATCAGCACCGGGACGCGGTCCCCTTCGTGTCGCAGCCGGCGGCACACCTCGAGCCCGTCGATGTCCGGCATCAGGACGTCGAGCACGACGACATCGGCCCGTCCGGCGCCGACGGATGCGAGCGCCTCGCGGCCGCCCGTGGCGAGCTCCACCTCGTATCCCTCGAGGATCAGAGCGCGCCGAAGCGACTCGCGCACCGCCCGCTCGTCATCGGCAACCAGGACTCGCACACTCATCGTTGTCCGTAGAAGCTAGAGGGGGCGTCATGTTGGACGCCCGGCGGCGCAGGCCGCCGCCGGGCATGGAAGCCAGCTCATCATGAGGGCGTAAGACAGTGCCGAGAAGTTCCTAAGAACTCCTGAAGAATCGTTGACGGTCGTCGGCTCAGACCTAGGGCAGCTTGCCGCTGCCCGCCGCGCGGCTCAGCTCGTCGCCGCCCGGCCCGCGCAGCACGATCGCGAACAGCACCGCGACCAGCGCGCCTGCCAGCGGGCCGACGACGTAGACCCAGAAGCTCGTGAAGTCGCCGCTCACGAGAGCGGGGCCGAACGAGCGCGCCGGATTCATCGAAGCGCCGCTGATCGGGCTCGACCAGAGTCCGGCGAGGGCGATGTAGCCGGCCACCGCCACGGCGGACAACGCGCCCACGTTCTGAGCTCCCGATGCCGTGCCGAGGATGGTGCTGACGAGACCGGCGGTCAACGCCAGCTCGATGAGCATCGCCTGCCAGTCATGGATGCCGGCCCCCGGCAGGGTCGCCCCGAGCTCCCCGACGTCGCCGAACACCGCGCGGAGGAACAGGCAGGCGAGTGTCGCGCCGACCAGCTGGATGAAGATGTAGCCGAACGCGCGCCGCCAGGGGAAGTCCGCGCGGAGGCCGAAGGCGATCGTCACGACCGGGTTGAGGTGCGCGCCGGACACCGCGCCCATGAACAGGATCACTGCGAGCACCGTGAGCGCGGGCGCGATCACGGCGGCGTTGCGGCCGATCGCACCGTGGCTCACGACGTTGACGACCGGCGCACCCGCGCCGGCCAGCACGAGCATGAAAGTCCCGAGCAGCTCCGAGAACAGCCGCCGCCACTCGAGCGCCGCGTCGTCGAACTGCTCCATCGCCGGGAACTCGAGTGCGAGGAGCGCGTGCCAGCGGCGGCTTGAAGGCTCGTCAGGGACGCTCGCCACGCGGCCAAGTATTCCCCTGGTGGAGGCGGAAAAAGGAGCCGGAGAGGGGACTCGAACCCCTGACCTACGCTTTACAAGAGCGTTGCTCTACCAGCTGAGCTACTCCGGCAACCGCCGCCCAGTGTAGGCGGGCCGGACTACGCCGCGGTGGCGGCGGCGTGCTCGATGTTGCCGTGCCCGTTCGAGGAGACGGGAACGAAGGGCGGCTCGGCCTCGCGGCTGCGGTTCAGCCTCTGCTCCAGCACGCCCAGCACGGCGCCGAACAGCGCGTGGCGCCAGGTGGCCTGCGCGAGCGCCCGGTTGTTGCCTGTGAGCTTCGGCAGGTCGCGACCCGCCGGATGGTGCTCGTCCGCCAGGCGGGCGAGCGGCCAGGTGGCGAAGTTCTCCGCGAGCGCGGCCGTGACGGCGCGAAGCACGGGCGGTCCGAACAGGAACGGGCGCAGCTGCGCGTACAGCGCGCCGAACGCCGCCCCGTTGACCACGTGGAGGGCAAGGCCTACCGCCGGCCATTCGGTGCCGCGAGTGACCGCCTTGCCCAGCAGTTCGACGTCGTCGTACTGCACGCCGAAGACCCGCTTGTCGAGTGGCTGCTGTGCGACCCACACCGCCGCGGCAAGTCCGCCGGCGATGGCTCCGTTGAGACTGCGGCTGGCTGCCATTGCACGGCAGCCTAACGACCCGTGGGTGTCATGTGTAACCAGCACCGTTCGGGTGAGTAGTTGGAACGATGCCGTCCAGGGCTCCGGCGCGCGATCTTTCGATCTATCACGAGCGCACGCGAACGCGTGGCGTCAATCCCTTCGTGTACTGGCTCGTGCGCGCTGTGCTGCAGCCTCTGATGCTCGTCTACTTCCGTGTTTCGCGCATCGGACGCGACCACGTGCCGCGCAAGGGCGGCCTCATCCTGGCGCCCAACCACCGCAGCTTCCTCGACCCGTTCGTGATTGGCATCTGCGTACGCCGTCCGGCGTATTTCATGGCGAAGCAGGAGCTGTTCGGCCCCCGCTGGCAGGCCTGGGTGCTCAACGCACTCGGCGCCTTCCCGGTGCGGCGTGGCGAGGCCGACGAGGACGCGATGGAGACCTCCCGCATGCTCGTCGAGCGCGGCGAGATGGTCCTGATCTTCCCCGAGGGCACGCGCATCCGTAAGGGCTCGCTCGGCAAGCCCAAGCGCGGCGTCGGCCGTCTCGCCCTCGAGACCGGCGCGCCCGTGGTCCCGATCGCCGTCACCGGCTCCGAGAACGCCCGCCGTGGCTGGAAGATCCGCCCGGCGAAGGTCAAGATCCGCCTCGGCCGCCCCCTCACCTTCCCGCGCGTGGAGAACCCCTCGCCGCGGCTCGCCGCCGAGGTGACCGCGCGCATCTGGCCGTGCGTCGAGCTCCAGTGGGAGTGGCTCGGCGGCCTGCCGCCGCTGCGCAAGGCCGCCATCGTCGGCGCGGGCTCGATGGGCACCGCCCTCGCCACGCTGCTCGCGCGCGCGGGCATCGAGGTGCAGCTCGGCTGCCGGACCCAGCCCACCGCCGATCGCATCGACGCCGCGCGCGAGAACGAGCGCCTGCCGGGCGTCGAGCTGCCCGACGAGGTGAAGGTCTCGACGGTCGCGGAGATCGAGTTCGGCGGCGTCGATCTCGTCTGCTTCGCGGTGCCGTCGCGCGACCTGCCCGCCGCCGTGGCCCAGGTGGGTGCGCGGATCGGCCAGCGCAGCGCAGTACTCGTGCTTTCCAAGGGTCTTGTGCCGCCGCTCGGGATTACCCCAACGCGCTACGTAGGCGAGCGTATTCCCGCTCGTGCTGTCGGCGCGCTCGGCGGTCCCGCGCACGCGGCCGAGGCTGTCACCCATGGCGCGTCCGTGGTGCTGGCGTCGTCGGACGCCGACTTCCGCGCTCAGTTCTCGAAGATCCTGAGTGACGCCGGCCTCGACGTCGAGACCACCGACGACGTGACGGGCGCCGAGCTGGCTGCCTGCGCCAAGAACGCCGCCGCCCTCGCTGCCGCGGCTGCCGCGACGAGCGGCATGAACGCCGCCGGCGCCGCCGCCTCGCGCGTGTTCGCCGAGACGCACAAGCTCGCGCTGCACGCGGGCGGCCGCACCGAAACCTTCATCGGGCTCGCCGGAACCGGCGACCTCGTCGGCACCGCGCTTGCCGACCACAGCCGCAACCGCCGGGCCGGCGAAATGCTCGGCCGCGGCGTTCCCGCGGACCAGATCGCAGCCCTGCTCGAGGAGACTCCTGAGAGCCTCGACGCGGTGCCGCTGCTCGTCCGCGCATTCGAGGAAGCGGGCCTGGAGGCGCCTGCGACCACCGACCTCGGCGCACTCATCGATGGACGGCTAGGGCCCGATGAGTGGGTGGCGAGCGTGAGGGCTCGCAAGGCCGGGGGACGCTGGCGCGAGCGCGCCACCGCAGGCTCCCGGGGGTAGTCTCCGTGCGTGGCCGAGCCGGACAAGGCAGCTCTGGACCGGGACTTCACGGAGCTGTACCAAGCGCACCTGCGCGACGTTTACAGCTACTCGTACTACCGGGTAGGGAATCACCACGATGCCGAGGACCTCACGGAGCAAACGTTCCTTCAGGCCTACCGGCACTTCGAGCGCGCGCAGCGCGAATCGAAGGGGAGGCCGCTGCGGCCGTGGCTGATCCGCATCGCTCACAACCTCGCGGCGAACTACTACCGCGACCGCTCGCGCAAGCCGCAGACGCAGCTCGAGGACGCCGCGATCGTGTCGGAGCCGCATCCCACCGACGTGCTCGTGGAACAGCGCGAGGAGCTAGAGGAAGTGCTGGCCGGTGTGGCGAATCTTCCGGACGATCGTCGTGAGGCTCTGATCATGAGATTCGCCCTCGACATGGACAACCGCGAAATCGCACGCGCCCTCGGGCGCACCGAAGGCGCGACCAAGGTGTTGATTCACCGTGCCATCCGTCAGCTCGAGGAAAACCTGAAGGCGGGAGAGCGGGCATGAGCGACGTCGAACGCCTGCTGCGCTCCGCGCTCGTTCCGGTCGAGCCGCCCGTGTCGTTCACGGACCGGCTCGAGCTGCGCCTGACCCAGCACGTCGACGCTGCGCTCGACGAGCTCGCCGACTGGGAGCCGGGCGGCCTGAAGGATCCGCGCAACTGGGGCCGCACTGCCGCCGCGGGCGTCGTGCTGGCCGCTGCCGGCGGCACGCTCGTGCTAGTGCGCGCGCGTCAGCAGCACAAGAAGAACGCGGGCGCTCTCAAGGCGCTCGAGCAGAGCATCGAGGATGTCTCCTCAGACATCCGCAAGCGCCTGAAGCGCTAGCTCGTCGCCACTCGCTCGACCGCGCTCAGCAGGCGGTCGACGTCTTCGTCGTCGTTGTAGTGGACGACGCCAGCGCGCACCGCGCCGTTCGGCTCGAGGCCGAGCATGTTGGACAGCTCCCACGCGTAGTAGTTGCCGTCCCAGACGGCTACCTGCTCGGTGGAGAGCTGGGCGGCCACGTCGTGCGAGGTGTGTCCGTCGACGTTGAACATCAGTGTGGGCACGCGGTCGCGCGCCGCGCCGTAGATCTTCACGCCGCCGATCGCGCCCAGTCCCTCGAGCATGCGCGCGAACAGCGCCTCCTCGTGGGCGCGGATCGCGTCGAAGCCGAGGTCGTGCAGGTACTGGGCGGCGGCGATCACGCCCGCAAGCCCCTCGAAGGCCGGCGTCCCCGTCTCCCAGCGGTGCGGGACGGAGTCGGGCGCGGGGCGCAGCTTGTCGGGGTGGAGCTCCTCCAGGATCTCCGGCCGCGCCCAGAGAATCGACTGGTGCGGGCCGAACCACTTGTAGGCGGAGCAGACGAGCGCGTCGCAGTCGAGCGCGCCGACGTCGAGCTTGCGATGGGGCGCGGCGTGTACCGCGTCCACATACACGCGGGCCCCCGCGGCGTGCGCCGCCGCCACGATTCCGCCGAGCTCCGGCACGCTGCCCACCGCGTTGCTGGCGGCGGTCACCGCCACCCAGCGCGTGCGCTCGGAGAGCACGGCCTCGACCGCGCCGGCGGGCAGCTCCAGGGTCTCCGGGTCGGGCTCGGCGAAGCGCACGATCGCCCCCGCTCGCTCGGCCGCGATCAGCCACGGGCGGACGTTGCCGTCGTGGTCGATCCGCGTGCAGACAACCTCGTCGCCCGGCGACAGGGCGCGGCCCACCGCGCCCGCGAACGACAGGGTGAGCGTCGTCATGCTCGGGCCGAACACCACGCCCCGGGGGTCGCCGCCGAGAAAGCCCCCTGCAACCGCGCGGGCCTCGTCGGTCAGGGCGTCGGTGCGCTCGGCAGCCTCGAATGCGCCGTGCTGGTTGGCCACGGCGCCCGAGCGCATGAATGCGGCCATCGCCTCGATGGCGGCGTCCAGCGGCTGGGCGCCGGCCGGGGCGTCGAAGCGCGCCCAGCCGTCGGCGAGGCCCGGGAAGCGGTCGCGGTTCAACTCGACGCCGCGAGGGTCGTTGGCGCGGGCTCCGGCGAGGTGCTCACGGCGGAGACGACGGCGATGATGCCAAGCACGAGCCACGCGACGGAGTTCGCGGTGCTCGCCGGGACGATGCTGAGGATCGACTCGCCGCTGCCGAGGATGAAGCCCCACACGGCGATCCCGCAGAGGAACAGCCCGGCGGCATAGCCGAACGTCCGGCCGCCCACCCAGGTCCCGGCCGAGGCGAGGCCCCAGATCCCGAGCACGATGTACATCGTGTTGCTCCAGCCGTTGACGGCGAACAGGCCGAGCAGGTCGTCATGGACGTGCTCGTTGCTCGTGAACGTGCCGTTGTAGAAGAAGCCGGCGATCCCGGCGGCCAGCAGCAGGACGCCGAGGAAGACGGCGCACTTTTGAGCGGGCGAGCGTTGTTGCACTGAGTCCCCTGATCCGTAACGGTTGGTCGTGCGTATGGAAATTCGTGGGCCACTCTAATAACGCATGCCGCTGAAGCAGACAAAGGACCTCACCCGGCTCGCGGATGAGGAGCTGATGCACGTCGCACAGGGCGGCGATCCGCGCGCTTTCGAGGTCCTCTACGACCGCCACGGCGGCGCCGCCTTCTCACTCGCCTACCGCATGGTGGGCACGCGGGCGGTGGCGGAGGACATCGTGCAGGAGTCGTTCCTCTCGATCTGGCGCAGCAAGGTGCGTTACGAGCGGGAGCGCGGGAGCGTGCGCACGTGGGTGCTCGGGATCGTCCATCACCGGACGATCGACGCGCTCAGGCGCAATCTCGTGCACGAGCGCCGCCGCGCGAGCTCGGAGGGGATCGAGGAGCGGCATGAGGCCCGCGAGCTGACGGATGTTGAAGCCGCGCGCCGGGAGGAAGCGCGGGAGGTGAGGGCGGCGCTGTCGGCGCTGCCCGGCGAACAATCGCGTGTCATCGAGCTTGCCTATTACGGCGGCTTCACCCATACGCAGATAGCCGAGATGCTTGAAATGCCCATTGGCACGGTCAAGGGCAGGATGCGATTGGGCCTCGAGAAGATGCGCAAGGAACTGACGGGAGCAGTCGCATGAGCAGGGGTCACGAGCAGTACGAGGAGAACGTGGGGGCGTACCTCTTGGGCGCGCTACCCGAGATGGAAGCCGAGGTCTTCGAGCAGCATCTGCGGAGCTGCCCGACGTGCCGGCACGACCTGGAGGAGCTGCGCGTGGCGTCGGAGGCGCTGCCGCGCGCGGTCGAGCCGGTCACGCCGCCGCCGGAGCTCAAGGAGTCGCTGATGGCGACGGTGTGGGCCGAGGCGGGCGAGCGGGAGGAGGTGCCGAAGGCCGAGAGGCCCAGGCGGCGTCCGTTTCGCGAACGGCTACCACGGCTGACGCCGGGCTTTGCGGCGCTTGCCACCGCCTGCGTGCTCGCCATCGGAATCGGCATCGGGATCGGCGTGGCGAATATCGGCGGCAGCAGCACGAAGACGGTCGCCGCGCTGGTCGACCACACGCAGGCGCCGGGCGGAATGGCGAGCCTCAGCATTCCGGGCGGCGACCAGGAGGGCGCGCTGCTCAACGTCCAGGGCCTGCCCGATCCGGGCGTCGGCAAGGTCTACGAGGTGTGGGTGCAGCGCAACGGGACCATGCAGCCGGCGGGCGCCCTGTTCTCGGTGGGCAGCGGCGGTAGCGGCTCGGCCGGGATCCCGGCATCGCTCAAGGGCGCCCAGGCCGTGGCCGTCACCGCGGAGCGCGACGGCGGCACGCTCAAGCCCACGCGCATGCCGGTGCTGACGGTCAAGCTCTCTTAAGGGGACAGCGGGCCGCGTCACTATCGTCTCGCCCGTGGAGACCTGCTACCGGCATCCCACCCGCGAAACGGGGGTGGCGTGCTCAAATTGCGGCCGGCCGATCTGCCCGGCGTGTATGACGCCGACGCCGGTCGGCATGCGCTGCCCCGAGTGCTCGAAGCAGCGGACGAAGGTGGTTCGGGCGCGCAGTCTGTACAGCGGCGAGCCTACGGTCACCTACGCGCTGATCGCGATCAACGTCGTGGTGTTTCTGGCCGAGCTCGTGAGCGGCGTGAGCCTGGTGGGCAGCAGCTTCGGCGGCAGCAAGATCATCCAGCACGGCGCGCTGTTCGGGCCGCTCGTGGCGCACGGCGACTACTGGCGCCTCGTCACCTCCGGCTTCCTCCACTTCAACCTCTGGCACATCGCGTTCAACATGTACGCGCTGTACATCCTGGGCGGGATGCTCGAGCCGGCGATCGGCCACATGCGCTTCGCCCTGATCTATTTCGTGGCGATGCTGGCCGGCTCGTTCGGCGCGCTGATCGTCACGCCGGACTCGGTCACGGTCGGCGCATCGGGCGCGGTGTTCGGCCTGTTCGGGGCGGCCATCGTCGAGCTGCGTGCGCGCGGGGTCGACGTGATGTCGACCGGCCTGCCGTTCTGGCTAGGCATCAACCTGCTGTTCTCGTTCACCTTCAACGGCATCTCGGTGGGCGGCCACATCGGCGGCCTGGTGGGCGGGACGCTCGCCGGCGTCGCGATCGGCGAGCTCGACAAGCGGCGCAACATCCCGCCGCTCGTGGGGCCGATCGTGGCCGTCGCGATTGGCGTGATCTCGGTGATCGGCGCGATCGCGGTCGCCTAGGCCTGGGCCGGCGCGCCTATATCCACGTCGATGAGCCGTTCGCGCGGCGGCTCGGGCACGAGCTCCGGGTGGAGGATGTGGCCGAGCAGCTCCACGCCGTCCACGAGGCGCGGGCCGGGGCGGGAGAAGTACGCCGCGGCGTCAACCGCCACGACCTGCCCGGCGCCGAGTCGCGAGATCTGCTCGCGGTGCTCCATCACCTCGTGCGCGGCGCGCTCGGCGTAGTAGCCGCAGGGCATCGAGACGACGACGTCCGGCCGCGAGGCCTCGAGCTCGTCCCAGCTCACCTCGCGTGAGCGCTCACCCGGGAAGCCGAGCGCGTCCTCGCCGCCCGCCATCTCGATCATCTGCGGCACCCAGTGGCCGCCGATGAACGGCGGATCGAGCCACTCGAGCGCGAGCACGCGCGGGCGCTGCTCCGCGCCGCGGACGGCGAGCTTGACCTTGTCGAGCCGGTCGGCCAGCTCCTTCACGAGGTCCACGCCCGCGTCCTTCGAGTCGGTGGCCTGGGCGAGCGTGCGCACGTCGCCCATCACCTCGCCGAGGGTGGAGGGATCGAGCGAAACGACGTTTGGCTGCGACGGCAGCCGCTCCGCGACCGCCCGCACGTCGTCGAACGACACGGCGCACACCTCGCACAGCGCCTGGGTGACGATCAGGTCGGGCTCGAGCTCGTCGAGCAGATCTTCGTCCAGCTCATAGAGCGCTTCACCCTTGCCCGTGTGCTCGCGCACGGCGGCGTCTATCTCAGCGGGCGAGAGGTACTCGGGGATCACGCTGCGCGTGAGATGTGGGAGTAGCTCGATGCCCTCCGGGTAGTCGCACTCGTGAGTGACGGCGACTACGCTGTCGCGCAATCCGAGGGCACACAGCATCTCGGTTGCGGACGGGACAAGACTGGCGATCCGCATGGGGGTTAACCATGGCAGCTCTGACTGACGAGGACGTGCAGGCGAAGCTTTCCGATGTCGACGGCTGGGCGAAGAGCGGCGACGCGATCGAGAAGGTGTTCGAGTTCGAGGACTTCTCGGGGTCGGTGGACTTCGTGAATCAGCTCACGCCGGTCGCAAACGCGATGAACCACCATCCCGACCTCGCGATCTCGTGGAACAAGGTGACCGTCACGCTCTCCACGCACTCCGAGGGCGGGCTCACTGACGCCGACTTCGAGCTGGCCGGGAAGATCGACGGACTCGCGTAGGTAGCGCACGGCCCGCCGCCGTGCGATTGAATCCCGCGCGGCATGGGGGAAGCGCGGGGGCGCGGCCGGCTGGCCGCGGAGCTGTCACGCAGGGACTTCATCGGGCGGGTGACCACGCTCGGCGCGGGCGCGTACGTGCTCGCGGCGCTGCCCGCGGCACGATTGGTTCAAGCCGTTGCGGGTCCCACGCTGCCCACTGACGCCACGCTGCAGGCGTTCGCCGACACGATCATCCCCGGGCGCAAGGCATTGAAGACCGACCTCGGCGATCCGATCGACCCGCGCGCGATCGCGGGCGTCGACTCCGAGCCGGGTGCGGTCGAGGCCGACACGCTGCGCCTGTTCCACGACCCGCTGCTCGGCTTCGACGCCTTGGAGGCGCCGTTCCTCGCGGACCTGTCGGCGCGGTCGCTCGCCGTGGGCGGCGGCCCGTTCCTGCTGCTCCCGTACGAGAAGCGGGTGCAGGTGCTGCTCGCAGGGCTCGACTTCGACAACCCCACGCGCACGCTGTGGGAGGCGGCCGCTGCCGTGCCGTTCGAGGCGTTCTGCGGCGCGGGCGAGCACCCGATCGGCACGAGTGCAAACGCGTCGGGCTACCGCGTGATGGGCTACCCGGGTGCTGCGCCGAACGGCTACCAGCGCGACTTCAGCTACGGCCGCAAGCTCTCCCGCGAGCGGACGAAGGGCGGGAACCTGCCCTGATGGCCGAGCGCGTGGACGTGTGCATCGTGGGCTCGGGCTTCGGCGGCTCGATCTCCGCCTGGCGGCTCGCCGAGCTGTACCAGGCCGCCGGCGTCGACCCGTCCAAGATCCTCGTGCTCGAGCGCGGCGCGCGCTTCAAGCACACGGACTTCCGCCAGTCGATGTACGTCGGCAACCTCGCGCGCGTCTACGAGCTGATCCAGTCCGCCGACGGCGGCGGCCAGGTGGTGGTGGCGAACGCCGTGGGCGGCGGCTCCAACCTCTACCTCGCGGCGTCGCTGCGCGCGCCCAGCGAGACGTTCGAGCGGCGCGACCACCGTCCCGACGACGGGCCCGACCGCCGCATGTGGCCGGGGCCGATCTCCCGCCGCACGCTCGACCCCTACTACGCCCGCGCCGAGGCCGGGTTGCGGGTGAACCGGCCGAGTTGGCACGAGGTGTCGAAGTCGGGTGGCCTGTGGGCGGCCACTTTGAACGCTGCCGGGCACACCTGCGATCGCGTGCCGCTGGCCATCGACCCGGGCCGCTGCGTGAACGCCAAGTGGTGCCACACGGGCTGCATCTTCGGCGCGAAGAACACGGTCAACACCAACTACCTGGCGAGCGCCGAGCACGCGGGCGTGCGCGTGCGGCCGAGCCGCCAGGTCGAGCTGATCAGGCGCTCGCTGCCGAACGCGTCCGGTTACCGCTACGTCGTCACCGCGGCGGAGATCGACAACGACGGCGACGAACCCTCGCGCCAGCCCACCGGCAGCTTCGAGGAGATCGAGTGCAAGGTCCTGATCCTCGCCGCGGGAGCGATGGGCACGCCGCTGATCCTGATGCGCTCGCGCGCCACCCTGCCGTCGCTCTCCGAGCGTGTGGGCAAGCACCTCGGCGTGAACGGCGACCACGTGGCGGGCGTGGAGTACGACCCCGCGCGCGTCAAGTCACGGCTCGGCCTCGACTATGGCGAGTTCTACAAGGGCCGACCGATCACGACGATGACCTACGACTTCTGGTCGGGCAAGGACGGGACGCGCTTCAACCTGCAGGAGATCTTCCTGTCCACGCTCACCAACTTCCTCTACGACGACGGCCGGCCCGGCGACCCTTCCTGGTGGGGTCTCGACAAGAAGCGCTCGATCGCCAACTGGAACAACCACATCGAGCTGCTCGCGATGGTGGAGGACACGAACGACGGTGAGTTCGTGGTGCCGCCGCCCGAGGGAGACAACCTGCGGCCGAACGCCGGCCCGGTGACCGTCGGCCTGTTCACGTACGGGCTTTCGGACCAGTCGCAACGCGTGCGCGAGTCCGCCAACGCGGCGATGAAGTCGATCGTCGAGCGCGATGGCCTCGGGCGCTTCCTCAAGCTGAGCGAGTCGCGCGGGGCCTACTGCGCGCATCCGCTCGGCGGCGCCCGCATGGCCGAGTCGAAGGACCTCGGCGTGGTGGACGAGGGCTGCGAGGCATTCGACAATGAGGGCCTCTTCTGCATCGACTCCTCGGCGATCCCGACCTCGCTCGGCGTCAACCCATCACTGACCATCTCCGCCGTGTCAGAACGGGCGGCGTCGGGTCTGGTCGCACGAAGTGCGGACTACGGCCTGCCAGCGGCGCCCGAAGGCTTCAAGCCACGGACGCCGGACTTGTTCGTCGGCGAACGGGTAGTCCCTAGCAACTAGGAACTAAGAACTAAGAACTCGGCGAACGGCCCGCGAGCCTGCCGAGCCCTCTGCTACGGTGAAGCCGTTCGCCGAATGACTGACGACGAACCTCCTCGAAGTAGGCGCCCACTGCGGCGCAGCCCCCTGACACCGGTCCGGAAAGCGCGGGCGCGATGAACCTCGTGCTGCTCCTGGTCGTCGTACCGCTGCTGATCGCGGTCAACGGGTTCTTCGTGGCTGCGGAGTACGCGCTCGTGCGCTCGCGGCTCGACCGCGTCGAGCAGCTGTTGCAGGAGGGGCGCAAGCGGGCCAAGCTCGCCAAGTACCAGATCGAGCACATCGACGAGTACATCGCCGCCTGCCAGGTGGGCGTCACGCTCGCCTCGATCGGAATCGGTGCTGTGGGCGAGCCCGTGCTCGCGCACTACCTCGACAAGCCGCTCGGCAACGTGCTCGGCCACGGTGCCGCGGTGGCGATCGCGGCGATCATCGCCTACCTCGTCATCTCGGCCCTTCACATCCTGTTTGGCGAGCTGTCGCCGAAGATCTTCACGGTCGCCTTTCCCGAGACGGTCATGCTGCGCTCGGCCCCGTTTCTCCAGGTCTCGAGTGTCGTCTTCAGTCCGGTGTCGAAGGTGCTGTCGGCGGCTGCGCGCAGGATGCTGCGGCCGTTCGGCATCCGGGCCGAGGGGCTGGGCGAGGAGACGACCACCTCCGAGGACCTCAAGTTCCTGATCGCCCGCAGCGCGTCCGGTGGCACGCTCGACCCGGGCGAGGCCGTGATGCTGCGTGGCGTCTTCCACCTGCACGAGCAGCAGGCGCGCAACGTGATGACGCCGATCCCGGCGGTAGTGACGGTGGATGTCTCGGAGGACGCGGAGACGGCGCTCAAGCGCTGCGTACAGTCGGGCCACACGCGCCTCGTGGTGATCGAGGACAACAGCACGGACCGCATCCGCGGCATCGTCCACAACAACTCGCTCGCGCGTCTCCTCATGACGCGCGGACCGGATTCGTCGATCGAGCCGGTGGTGAAGGACGCACCGATCGTGCCCGAGACCAAGCCGCTCGACGACTTGCTCGCCGACCTCCAGCGCGAGCGCACATCGATGGCCGTGGTGGTGGACGAGTACGGCCGTACCGCCGGCATCGTGAGCGTCGAGGACATCATCGAAGAGGTCGTTGGCGAGATCGCCGACGAGACCGATCCGGCCGGCGGCGCGGTGCGTCGCCTGGCCAACGGCGACTGGTACGTGCGCGGGCACGTTCCGATCACCGACCTCGCCGACTACGGCCTCGATTTGCCCATCGACTCGGACGCCTACAACTCCGTCGGCGGCTTCGTTTTCGGCGAGCTGGGACGCCTTCCGAAGCGCGGCGACATGGTCAATGCGAACGGTTATTCCCTGCGTGTGGAGTCAGTTCGGGAAAACCGCATCGAGGCCGTTCGTATCCGGGATCACGAGCCCGCTCGCCGGGACGCTGAGACAAACGGAGAGTCCGTCCGCGACGAGGATTAGCTTGCTCCTGCAAGAGCTCTTCCAGTCCAGGGGGTCTTGCCGATGTGGTCAGTGAAGCTCACCGATTCTCAGCGCGATGCGCTGCGCTCCCTGATCAAGGCGCAGGGGGAGGTGGGCCCGTCGTTGAACGGGGCCATGGAAGCTCTCGAGTTCGCGCGCTGGGACGACCTGCCCGAGGCGGAGCTCCCCTGGGACCGCGTGTCCGAGCTGGCCACGCTGCAAGGAATCGGCGAGGCGGACGTGGTCTGGGACCTGGCCGCCGGCCTCCCGAGCGGATCCAAGGCGCGGCCGCCACGGCGTCGCCCGCCGGCGCGTAGGCCACCGCCACCGCAGGCGCGGCGTAAGGCGGCCTAGCTAGGCGTCAGGTCGCGGCCGCTCGCGCAGGCGCTGGGTGGGCGGGCCGAAGCCGAACGGGACGTAGAACTCCGGGTCGTCGGTGTGGAGGACCCAGCGCACGTTCGCGTACGGGCCCTCGGTGACGGCCTCGCGCAGCAGCGCCGCTCCGAAGCCGCGGCCGCGGAACTCGTCGAGCACGTAGACGTCCGCGAGGTAGGCGATGGAGTGGCCGTCGGTGACGGTGCGGCAGAAGCCCGCCTGCTGCCCGTCCGGGGCGTAGAGGCCGAGCACGCGCGCGGCCTCGCGCACGAGCAGCTCCACGGTCTCGCGCGGGCGTCCGATCGCCCAGTAGGCCTCGTTCGTGAGAAAGGTCCAGACCGCGTCGGTGTCTACACGCGAGCGATCGTCATCCAGCTCGAAGCCCCCTTCGAGCTGTTTCTTCACCAGACCACTAGGAGTAGTCGTAGAAGCCCGCGCCGCTCTTGCGGCCGAGCTTGCCCTCGTCGATCAGCTTCCGGACGGTGCCCGGGATCTCCACTCCGAGCGTCTCGCCGATGGCCGTCGAAACGTCGAGTCCGACGAAGTCGAGCAGCGCGAGCGGGCCCATCGGGTGGCCCGCGCCCATCTTCATGCAGGAGTCGATCGCCTCCGGGTCGAGGCCATCACCCTCCTCGAGCAGCGTGACCGCGCTGAAGAGGTACGGGAAGAGCAGGCGGTTGACCACGAAGCCGGGCAGGTCCGGCACCTCGACCGGCTCCTTGCCGAGCGACTCGCACAAGGCGCGAGCACGCGAGCGAGTCTCCTCGCTCGCCTCGGGCGGGAAGGCAAGCTCGACGAGCTTCATCTTCGGCACCGGGTTGAACACGTGGATGCCGGCGAAGCGGTCCGGGCGGCCGCTGGCGGCGCCCAGCTCGGTGACCGACAGCGAGGAGGTGGTGGAGGCGATCAGCGCCTCGGGACCGAGCAGCTCGCCCAGCTCGCCGAGGATGTTGCGCTTCACGTCCAGGTCCTCGACCACGGCCTCGATCACGAGGCTCGAGTCGGCGAGCTCCGAGATGTCGGTGACCACGTCCACGTGGTCGCCCAGGCGCTCGCGCGCCTTGTCCGCGGAATGCTCGCTACGCGCCCATAGGACCACCCCGGGATGTGTGTCGGCCGTCTGCGCCAATCCGCGCGCGATAGCCCCGCTCCCGACGATCCCCAGCCGCTCCGTGAGAGTTGATTGACTCACCAGTCAATGAGTACCCTACAGATCGAGAGGCGGTTTTGGCGCACCGCCCAAAATCCCGTAGGAGGTGGCCACAAATGCCGATGGAGAGCGGGCGCGAGGTAGTTATCGTCGAGGCGGTCCGGACGCCGATTGGGCGCGGACATCCCGAGAAGGGCTACTACAAGGACACGCACCCGAACGAGCTTCTCGGCAAGTGCTACACCGAGGTGATCGAGCGGGCGGGCATCCCGGCCGACGAGGTCGAGGACGTCATCACTGGCTGTGTGCAGCAGTACGGCGAGCAGATGTTCAACGTCGGCCGCAACGCCTGGCTCCAGGCTGGTCTGCCGGTTGAGACCCCGGCCACCACGGTCGATCGACAGTGCGGCTCCGCGCAGCAGGCCGTGAACTTCGCGGCGTCGCTGATCGCGTCGGGCGTGCACGACGTCGCCATCGGCTCGGGCGTCGAGCACATGGGCCACATCCCGATGGGCGTCGGCTTCAAGTGGGTTGACGAGGTCGGCTCACCGTGGCCGGAGGAGCTGATGTCGAAGTACGACCTCGTGCCCCAGGGCATCTCCGCCGAGCTGATCGCCGACAAGTGGGAGATCCCGCGCTCGGAGCTCGACGAGATCGGGCTGCGCTCTCACCAGCTCGCGCACCAGGCCACCGAGGAGGGCCGCTTCGAGCGAGAGACGATCCCGTTCTCGGTCAACGGCGACACCTACGTCACCGACCAGGGCATCCGCCCGGACACGAACCTCGAGGCGCTGTCGCAGCTCAAGCCGGCGTTCAAGCCGGACGGCAAGATCACGGCGGGCAACTCGTCGCAGATCTCCGACGGCGCGGCTGCCGTGCTGCTCATGGAGCGCGGCAAGGCGGAGTCGCTCGGACTCAAGCCGCGGGCGAAGATCCTCGACCAGACCACGGTCGGCGTCGATCCCGTGACCATGCTCACCGGCCCGATCCCGGCCACCCGGAAGCTGCTCGAGCGGAACAAGATGCAGATGTCGGATATCGATCTGGTCGAGATCAACGAGGCGTTCGCGTCCGTCGTCGCGGCATGGCGGCGTGAGCTCGACCCCGATATGGACACGGTCAACGTGAACGGTGGCGCGATCGCGCTCGGGCATCCGCTCGGATCGACCGGCGCGCGTCTCATCACCACCCTGCTGCATGAGCTCGAGCGCTCAGACAAGGAAGTCGGGCTCGTGACGATGTGCTGCGGTGGCGGGCTCGGCACGGGCACGCTGCTTCAGCGCGTCTGATTCGTTTTCGAGGTACGGGGTAGGCACGAGACGTGGCCGTCCAGGCAAACGGGTCGCTGCTCGCCGGCCGCTACCGGGTAATTCGGCGCCTCGGTTCGGGCGGTGCCGCGACCGTCTTCCTGTGCGAGGACGAGCGCCTCGGCCGCAAGGTCGCGGTCAAGCGCATGCATGCGCACAGCCCGGAGGACATCACCCGCCGGCTGCGTCGCGAGGCGCGGCTGGGTGCATCGCTGAGCCACCCCAACCTCGTGTCCGTGTTCGACACGGAGACCTACGAGGAGGGCGTCTTCATCGTCATGGAGTACGTCGAGGGGGAGACCCTCGCGGACGCCTTGGTGCGAGGACCGCTCGACTCGGAGCGCGCGATCACGATCCTTCGCGCGCTGGCGTCGGCGCTCGACACCGTCCACGCGCAGGGCATCGTCCACCGTGATGTGAAGCCCGCCAACGTCCTGCTCGGCGTCGACGGGAGCGTGAAGCTGGCCGACCTCGGCGTGGGGATCGCGACCGACGACACGCGCATCACCCAGAGCGGCCAGGTGCTCGGGACGCCCGCCTACATGAGCCCCGAGCAGATCGACGGCGCCGTGCCCACGCCGGCGGTCGACATCTACGCCCTCGGCGCAATGGCGTACGAGATGTTGGCGGGCGAGAAGGCGCGCAAGGGCTCGACTCCGCTCGAGGTCGCGCACCGCGTGACCACCGAGCCGCCGCCCGACCTGCGGCGCGCGTGGCCGGGCGCTCCGGCAGCGCTGGCCGCGACGATCAAGCAGGCGATGGCGCGCGACCCCGCCAAGAGGCCTTCGTCCGCGGGTGAGCTGGTGGAAGAGCTTGCCGACGCGCTCAAGCAGACGCCGCGGGAGCCGACCGTGGCCACCACGCCGCTCGACCGCATCGCGGCGCTGCAGCCGGGTGCGCGGCGGCGCCGGCTGCCGAGCTGGCTTCCGCTGCTCGGGCTGCTGGTGGTCGGTGTGGCGGTGGCGCTGGTGCTGCTGCTCAGCGGCGGCAGTGGTGGCTCCGGCTCGGCCTCGAACACGACCGCGACGCACCACAAGAAGAAGTCCGCCAAGAAGCAGCAGGCCGCGACGTCGACCCCGCAGGCCACGAGCACGCCGGCCCAGACGCAGCAGCAGACCACCACGCCGCCGCCGGCGACCTCGGATCCGGTGGCGCTCAACAACCAGGGCAAGTCGCTGATCGACGCGGGCAACCCGCAGGCGGCGATTCCGATCCTTCAGCAGGCGCTCGCCGGGTTCCCACCGGACCAGCGCGCGAGCCTGAACTACGCCTACACGCTCTTCAACCTGGCCGACGCGTACCTGAAGAGCGGCCAGCCGGAGAAGGCGATCCCGCTCCTCCAGCAGCGGCTGAGGTTCAACGACCAGCGCGACGCGGTGGCCGCCGAGCTACGCCAGGCGATGCAGCAGGCGGGCCAGGCGCCGGCCGCCGGCCCGGGCAACGGCAAGCACAAGGGCCACGACAAGGGTCCGGGCGACCAGGGCCACTAGTCGTTTACGGCAGCAATAAAGGGCGGCCGGAGCGGGTGCGCAAGGACGTGATCAGACGTGTGGTCACTTTCCCGCGACTATTGATGGAAAGTGACCAGACGTCCGCGGCAGTAACCAGCCGTCCCACCCTCATTGCTGCTGTAAGCGTCAGCCATAAATAGACGCCCCAGCCCCCGGCGCCGCGTTCGCCCCGTAGGGCTCCACGTCCTCCATGTACCCCGGCTGCTGCTCCACCCGCCCAAGCCACGCCCGCACGTTCGCGTACGGCTCCAGATCGACCCCCGCCTCCCGCGCCCGGTGCGTGTAGCCGTACATCGCGATGTCCGCGATCGTGTAGCGCCCGGCGACGAAGAACTCCTCCGCCGCCAGGTGGTCGTCGAGCAGCCACAGCACCTCGTGGGCTGCCTCGCGGCGGCGCATCGCCTCAGGGTCGGAAGCCGCCAGCCGCCCGACAAGCAGCCGAAAGCGCAGGCCGCCGATCGCCGGAATCAGGTCAGCCTGCTCGTACAGCAGCCAGCGCATCACCTGCGCGAACTCGAAGGGATCGGATGGGAGCAACTCGGTCCCCGCGGCCAGGTAGACCAGGATCGCGTTCGACTCCTGGAGATGGCGCCCGTCGTCCGTCTCGAGCACCGGAGTGGTGCGCGCCGGGCTGATGCGGGCGTACTCGTCGGTGAGCGTCTCGCCGTTGAAGATGTCGACGGGCACGCGCTCGTAGTCGCGCCCGAGGTTGGCCAGCAGGAGGCGGACCTTGTAGCAGTTGCAGGAGGCGGGGTAGTCGTAGAGCTTCATGACCGCAGAACGGACCGGCGCTCCTCTTCGTGAGCCCGCAGGTAGGATGCGACATCTGTGGATCTGACTCTCTCCCCTCAGGAGCAGGCGTTCCGCGACGAGCTGCGCGAATGGCTCGAGCAGAACAACCCCGGCCAGGAGCCGCCCGGCGAGCAAGACGTCTTCAACTTCCGGCGCGACTGGCAGCGCAAGCTCCATGAGGCGGGCTACGCGGGTCTGTCGTGGCCCAAGGAGTACGGCGGCCGCGGCGCAACGCTGATCGAGCAGGCCATCTTCAACGAGGAGCTGGCGCGGCAGAAGGCCCCGGGCGTGGCCAACGTGCTGGGCCTCGTGATGGGCGGCCCGGTGGTGATCGCCCACGGCACCGACGACCAGAAGAAGCGCTTCCTCAACCCGATCCTGTCGGCCGAGGAGATCTGGTGCCAGGGCTTCTCCGAGCCGGAGTCGGGCTCCGACCTCGCCTCGCTCAA
This sequence comes from Thermoleophilaceae bacterium, assembly GCA_036555755.1. Taxonomy (GTDB): domain Bacteria; phylum Actinomycetota; class Thermoleophilia; order Solirubrobacterales; family Thermoleophilaceae; genus JAICJR01. The sequence continues at coordinate 18 of DATBKS010000312.1, read as the reverse complement.
GACGAAGGCAGTCAAGTC
>DATBKS010000311.1:0-1882 GCA_036555755.1 Thermoleophilaceae bacterium | reverse complement strand
CAGTCTGCCCCGCATGCTTCCCCCTGTCTGGAACCCCTGCCATCCCCCGCGGACAGCGCGGGATTTGTACCAGACGGAGTGCGGGCGCTACGCCACTGCTTCGGCCTCGGGACATCACGCTCGAGCCCGATCCGAGCGACGTGTCGCTGCCAAAGGGCAAGACCACGCTCGGCTTCCAGGCCCAGGGCTTCACCGGCGGCTGCAATGTCGGGCACGTCGGCTCGTGGGGCGGCAAGGTGACGGTCACGGTCAAGCGCGCCGCGCACAAGCCCCACCACTGACCCTTAGGGGTCATTCCCAATTGTCGAAAGGGCGGCCAGCGCCGACCCTGTGCATGCCCCCACACTGAATCTGAACGGAGCATGCGATGACCGAAGACGACACCCCCCGGAGCGAAGAGCCCACCGAACCCCAGGAGCCGACCGAGCCCCAGGAGCCCACACAGTCCGAGCAGCCCACGGCGTCGCTCGAGCCCGAGCAGCGTCAGCTGACGCGCCCGCGCGACGACCGCGTGTTCGCGGGAGTGTGCAGTGGCCTCGGCCGCTACTTCAACGTGGACCCGGTGCTCTTCCGCATAGCCGCCGTGGCGCTGGTCTTCTTCGGCGGCGCCGGAGTACTGCTCTACGTCGCCGCCGTGCTCCTCATCCCGAACGAGGGCGAGGAGCGTCCCGAATCCCGCCGCAGGCGCGACCGCGCACTGGCGATAGTCGGCGTGATCCTGCTCGTCGTCGCGGCGGGCTCGATCTTCTCGCACGGCGTTTTCCACATCGGCTGGGCGTTCGGACCGTTCCTGTTCATAGCGCTGGTGGGCCTGGCGGTCTGGTGGCTCGTGTCGGGCGAGCGTCCTCAGGGCAACGCACGCAACGTGGCGCGTTCGATCGGGCGCGGGCTCGGAATGCTGATCCTCTGCTTCGCGCTCGCCATCGGCGGCGCCTGGCTTGCAGGCGCGGGCGGCGGGACCGTGGCCGCCATCACCGTGATCGCCGCCGGCGCGATCCTCGCGGGCGCTGCGCTCGAGGGCTACGGCCGCTGGCTGATCCTCCCCGCCCTCTCCCTCGCACTGCCAGTCGCTGTGGTCTCGGCGGCGAACATCGACCTCCACGGAGGCGCGGGCGACAAGCAGTACATCCCCACCTCGGCCGCACAGGTGCGCGACAGCTACCGGCTCGGCGCGGGCCGCCTGATCGTCGACCTCCGCGACGCCAAGCTCGCGCCCGGCGACCACCCGCTGAAGATCCGACTCGGCGTCGGCGAGGCCGTGCTGCTCGTTCCGGACAACGTCTGCGTGGCCACCAAGTCGAAGGTCGGCGTCGGCGTGGTCGACTCGTTCGACCGCTCGAACGGCGGCGTCGACGTGGACTGGAACGACGAGCCGGCCGCCGCGCCGGGCAACCCCCGCATCGTGCTCGACGCCAATGTCGGCATGGGCAGGCTCGGCATCGGCCACTACCCGGACGGCTACGACTACAAGTTCGCGGGCCCCCGCTACCGCCAGCACTTCAACTTCGGCGACCAGACGAACACCGGCTGCGAGGTGACCCATGGGGGCTAAGTTGCAACCCGCCCCGCTCGTGGCCGGGCTGGGCGTGATCCTCATCGGAGTGCTCGTCCTGCTCGATGCGCAGAACGTGATCACGCTCGGCTTCGGCGCGCTCGCGCCGCTGGCCTGCGCGGTGGCCGGCGCGACGCTGCTGGCCAGTGGCCTGACGCGAAGCGGCTGATAGGCCAAGATGGCCTCGATGGAGTCCGCGGCCTCGAGCCAGAGACCGACCCGTCCGCGCGCGATCACGCGCGATCCGGAACGGCGCCTGATCGCCGGCGTTTGCGCCGGCATCGGGCGTTACTTCCGCATCCATCCGCTCTGGATCCGGTTCGTGTTCGT
>DATBKS010000310.1:0-5775 GCA_036555755.1 Thermoleophilaceae bacterium | reverse complement strand
GCCAGCCTGACTGGTCGCCGCGCGGCGACTGGATCGTCTACCTCTCGAACCCCGCCCGCAGCGGCGGCACCGCCGGCATCTGGCGGATGCGCTCGGATGGCAGCGACAACGCCCCCGTCGCCACCACCGGTTCGAATCCATCGTTCTCTCCGAATGGCAAGCGCGTGGTGTTCGTCTCCGCTGACGGCAAGACGATCTTCACGACGAGCCTTCACGGCGGCACCCGCCACCGCGTGGTGCGCGACTCGCGCCGGAAGAGCTCGCCGGTCTACTCGCCCGACGGGCGCTCGATCGTCTACTCGACGAGCACCGGCCTGTGGAAGGTGAGCGCGAAGGGCGGGCACGCCAAGCGCATCGCCGCCGGCAGCGGCGCCGTCTCCTGGCAGCCCCGCTAGACCTTCAGCCCGAGCGCGCCGAGGATCGTGCGCAGCTTCGAGTTCACGACGCCCTCGAGCTTGTTCCCGCCGCGAATCGCCGACTTCCTGACGGTGCGGTAGAGCTTGTTGTCGCGCTTCGAGTGGAAGCGCCTCAGGCTCGACTGGAAGGACGCGAGGCCCGCCGCGCGGGCTGTCTTCTCGTAGTTCGCGAGGAACGGGCCGGTGCCCGGCGGCAGCGTCTGCCCGTTGCTCGCGGCGAGCGCCGAGGCGTCCGCGCACAGATCGCTCGGGGGGAGCTCGTAGAGGGTGCGCTGCGCCGCAAGGTCGCGCTTGATGCTGCGCTTGCGCGACCCACTCGACCAGCGCAGGCGCTCGACCCTGTGGGTGAGCGTCGCGAGCGGCTTCTGGTAGGGAGCGAGGGCCGCGAGCACGAGGTCGGCGCCGATCTCCTTGCCGAACTGCGTGAGCACGGTCTGGTTGACCTGGTCCTCCGGGAGGTTGTTGAGGTTCGAGAGGACGTTCGGGCACTTGGTGGCGATGCCGCCGATGAAGACGTTGTCGCCCTTGATGGCGGCGTCGAGGTTGCCGACGGTCGAGCTGAGGTAGGCGCGGTAGGCGCGCAGACCGAGGTGAGCCGACTTGACGTCCACGGGCGCCGCGGCTGCCGATGCCGAGCAGCACAGGAAGCCTGCCAGCGCGATTGCCGTCGCCACTCTCCTCACGCCCCTCACCATCCCAGATTCGCTGATACCCGCTCCGGGTAATCCGTCACACGGGATGGGGAGATGCGTGCCGCTTTGCGCCGCCGCGATGGCGGCACTTTCGTTCGCGACTGCCGCACAGGCGGGCACGTTCCCCGGCCGCAACGGGCGCATCGCCTACTCGGCGCAGGTGGCGGGCCGCAGCCAGGTGTTCACCATGCGGGCCGACGGCGGCGGCGTCAGGCAGATCACGCACGAGTTGGCGGGCGCCGCGTATCCCGACTGGTCGAGCACCGGACACGAGCTGATCTACTCGCGCAGCGACGGCCTCGCACCGCTCGTCGGCGCCACCGGAGCGCTGCGCACCAACGTGGTCACGCAGGAGCCCATCGCTGACCCCGCGCTGTCGCCCGACGGCAAGCGGCTTGTGTTCACGGTGATGGGCGACGGGCTGTTCGACGGGCCGTCGATCTACGTGACCAGCAGAGACGGCGCCTTCCTTCAGCGCCTTACGTCGGGGTCGAATCCCCAGTGGTCCCCGAACGGGCGCTGGATCGCGTACGTGTCGGTTCCCGCGGACAGCGGCTGCTCGGGCATCCGGCTGATGCAGCCCGACGGCAGCGATGACCACCCGGTGGCCGAGGCCATCCCGGGACCGAACCACAGCTGCCACGACGGTGCGGAGGCGCCGTCGTTCTCACCCGACAGCCGCCGCGTGCTCTACGTGGCGGACGACATCCGCACGCCGCACAAGAAGAACGGCAGCGACCTCTACACGGTGAGCATCCACGGCGGCGCGCACAAGCGGCTGACGAACGACGACCGCGTGGAGTCTGGCCCGGTGTTCTCGCCCGACGGCAAGCGCGTGGCCTACGAGGCCACCGGCGGGCATGGCAGACAGAACGGCACCTTCACGATCAGCGCTTCCGGAGGACACCGGCACCGGATCGGGCCGCCGCGCGCCGCGCTGTCCTGGCAGCCTCTGCCGGGCGGCTAGAGCTCACCGCGCTGCGCATCCGCAGGCCGTGGCGCCAGGCCGCGTCCTCATTCTGGTCGCGCATCACGCGCAGGAGGTCGACCGCGCAATCGCGGAGCTGGAGCTCGGCGGCCGCGATCGCCGGCGGCCCGTATGCGGGCGGCCGGTCCTTCGCGATCGCGCTGACGCGCTCGCGCACCCGCTCGCGCTGGCCGGGCGTTGCGCCCTGGGCGAGGATGTCGGTCGACTCGGCGAGGTCGTCTATCGCCTGGCCGAGGCTCGGCTCGGGTTCGTCGGCCGAATCGAGGATCGAGGCGGTGAGCCGGATGAGCGTGAGCGAGCTGTTCGCGAGCAGCCCCACGTGGGCGGCGCGCATGTCGGCGCGATCGATGTCCGGGCGGTAGTGGCGCCGCAGCGGCGCCAGCCGCACGATGTCTTTCGCGGCGGCGCGCGCCTGCGTGAGCGCAGCAAGCTGCGTGTGCACGGACTGCGTGATCTCGAGCATCTGCTCGCCGTCGCGCGGCTGCCCGCTCTCGAGCGCCTCTGCGGCGTTGCCGAGGGCGCCGGCCACGGACTGGAGGGCCGAGCGGATCGCGCGCCCGAGCAGCGGGAGCGGGTGGGGCGGGAACAACAGCAGGCTGATCAGCAGCGCGCAGCCACCGCCGATCCACGCGTCGATCAGCCGCTCGCCGGCGATGCCGCCGCTGCGCAGGGCGACCACCAGCGCGGCGGATGCGGCCGCCTGGTTCACGAACATCGGCATCGGGCTGAACAGCACGGCCGCCGCCATCGCCAGCAGCACGACCAGCGTGAGCGGGAGCACGCCGGTGCCCACGAGGACCACGACACCTTCCGCCACCACGATGCCGAGCGTGACACCGAACATCATCTGCACCGCGTTCCGCCAGCGGCGCCCGACCACCGCGCTGAGGGAGATCGCCGCGGCGATCGGTGCGAAGAACGGCTGCGGGTGCTTCAGGAGGTCGTGGGTGATCCACCAGGCGAGTCCAGCGGCCACGGCAGCCTGCACGACGGGCCACCACGCAAGGCGCAGCCGGCCGAAGGACGCTTGAATCAAGTCGCCGTTCACACTTGCAATATGCCCGACCGACGCCCTGTCTTTTACTTCGACCTCGGTTCGCCCTACTCGTACCTCGCCGCCGAGCGCGTGAACAGCGTGCTTCCCGAGGTGCCGGTGTGGCAGCCGGTGCTGCTCGGCGCGATCTTCCAGGCGCGCGGATACGGGTCGTGGTCGCAGACCGACGAGCGCGAGTCGGGGATGGCGGAGGTGGAGCGGCGCGCGCGTGAGCGGGGGCTGCCGGAGATCCGCTGGCCGGACCCGTGGCCGGGCAACATGCTCACGGCGATGCGCGCCGCGACGTTCGCGCAGCAGACGGGGCGAACTGTCGCGTTCGCGCTCGCCGCGTTCCGGCAGGCGTTCGCGGGCGGACGCGATCTGGGCGACGTGGACAACGTCCTGCTTGCCGCCGCCGCGTGTGAACTTCATCCGCGCGCGGTACTCACGGGCATCGAGATGCGATCTGTAAAGGACCAATTGCGCGAGGCGACCGACGAGGCCATCGCGCGAGGCGTAACGGGTGTCCCCTCGATCGCCTTTGGCGAGCAGGTCTTCTGGGGGGACGACCGGCTCGAAGAGGCAGCCGAGGCTATTCGCTAACGTCAAGCGGCCATGGCGCAAGAAGCTGCGGTATCGAGGGAGAAAAGCACCGGTAACGGCGCTGGTGAGGATGGCGTAGGCAAGCAGCATTCGCTGCCCGACAAGGACACCTGCGAAGCGGTCCTCTCGAAGATGATGTTGATCCGCCGCTTCGAGGAGCGCGCGGGCGAGATGTACGCGAAGGCGAAGATCGGCGGCTTCCTCCACCTGTGCATCGGCGAGGAGGCCACGGTGGTCGGCTCGACACAGGCGATGCGCGAGGGCGACTACCTGCTCTCCACCTACCGCGAGCACGGCCAGGCGATCGCGCGCGGCACGCATCCGAACGCGGTGATGGCCGAGCTGTTCGGCCGCGTGGACGGCTGCTCAAAGGGCCGCGGCGGATCGATGCACCTGTTCGACATCGAGCGCCGCTTCCTCGGTGGCTACGGGATCGTCGGCGGCAACCTTCCGCTCGCCACGGGCGTCGCGCTCCAGTGCGACTACGAGGGCACCGAAGACGCCGTGGTCTGCATGTTCGGCGACGGCGCCACCAACCAGGGCACGTTCGGCGAGTCAATGAACATGGCCGCGCTCTGGAAGCTCCCGGTGGTGTTCATGGTGATCAACAACCAGTTCGGCATGGGCACCGCGCTCGAGCGCCACTCCGCCGTGACGGATCTTTCGAAGAAGGCCGAGGGCTACGGGGTGCCCGGCTCGCGCTGCGACGGCATGGACGTTCTCGATGTGCACGCCGCCACCACCGAGGCGCTGCGCAAGGCGCGCGAGGAGCGCCAGCCGCAGCTGCTCGAGGCCGTGACCTACCGCTTCCGCGGGCACTCGATGGCGGACCCCGAGGAGTACCGCACGAAGGACGAGGTGGAGGAGTGGCGCCGGCGCGACCCGATCGCGAGCTTCTCCAAGCGGCTCGTGGACGAGGGCATGTTCTCCGAGGACGACATGAAGAGGTTCGACGACGAGGCGATGGCGCGGGTCGACGAGTCGGTCCAGTTCGCGGACAACTCGCCGTTCCCCGACCTCGACTCGCTCTACGACGACCTGTACGTGTTCGGCGCGCAGGTGCAGGGGCGCGGCTGGTGGTCGGTGGACGAGCGCTCGCCGGAGCCGCACCGCGGCGAGGAGGAGCGCGAAGCCGGACGCCTGCCGCACGAGCTGGCCGAGGCGGGTGCCGCGTACGCCGGCGTGGGCGAGGCGCAGGAGCGCAAGCGCCGCCAGCGCCAGAGCGACGGCAGCGGCCAGGCTGAGACGTCGGGCCACGTGCGCGACGAAGAAGGCGGCGGCGACTAGTGCCCGTAATGCGTTATCGCGAGGCGCTCAACCAGGCGCTTCGCGAGGAGATGGAGGCCGACGAGCGGGTCTTCATCATGGGTGAGGACATCGGCGTCTTCCAGGGCGCGTTCAAGGTCACGGCGGGGCTGCTCGAGGAGTTCGGCGACAAGCGCGTGCGCGACACGCCGATCTCGGAGAACACGATCGTCGGCGTCGGCGTGGGCGGCGCGATGGCGGGGCTACGCCCGATTGTCGAGCTGATGACGATCAACTTCTCGCTGCTCGCGCTCGACCAGATCATCAACCACGCCGCCGCGATCCACTACATGTTCGGCGGCCAAGCCAAGGTGCCGCTAGTAGTGCGCATGCCGCAGGGTGCCGGCCACCAGCTCGGCCCGACCCACTCCCACTGCCTCGAGGCGATGTACCTGCACGTGCCGGGCCTGCTCGTGGCGGTGCCATCCACTCCCGCCGACGCCAAGGGACTCTTGAAGGCGGCGATCCAGGACGACAACCCGGTGATCTTCATCGAGCACGAGTACCTCTACGGCCAGCGCGGCGAAGTGCCTGAGAACGGCGGCCCGATGCGCTTCGGGGAGGCGGCGATCCGCCGCGAGGGCGACGACGTGACGGTGGTCGGCATCTCGCGCATGGCGATCACCGCCGAACGCGCCGCCGAGCGGCTCGCGCACGAGCACGAGCTTGAGGCCGAGGTGATCGATCCGCGCACGCTACGCCCGCTCGATCTCGACACGATTCTCGACTCGGTGAAGA
>DATBKS010000309.1:0-6777 GCA_036555755.1 Thermoleophilaceae bacterium | reverse complement strand
TCGATGCTGTCGCGGATGCTGGCCCGCGAGGCGCGCGTGGCATGGGGGATTCTCGACCCCGTGACACCAACGTCGGCCGCCGATGCGGCCGAGATCGGAGCCGCGGCGCTGGCGGCGGTCACCTGCCGGCAACTGCCGGCCAGACGCGTTGCGCAGCTCAGCCTGCTCACGCCGACCTGCGGCACGGGTCGGCTGTCGCCTACGCGAGAGCGGCTCGTGGCGACCTCACTCCGCGAGGCCGCGGAGGCCATTCAGAGAGCAGGTTCCGAGCGGGAACTCCCACCAATCAGTGGCTGCGGTGAGCGTGAGGCAGCTTGAGCGTGACTTTGCGGTGGATGACCGTGCGCCGGTTGGCGGCGCTGGCCAGCGTGATCGTGATCCGCACCTTGAGCTTGTGTTTGGCCCTCAGCAGCTTGCGTGACGGCTTGGAGAGCTTGAGGACGACGGTCTTGGCCTTGCCGGCCTTGAGCGAGAACCGAACCGAGCCGAGGGAGACTTTCCGGCGCCTGGCCTTGGCCGAGGTCACCGCGTATTTGCTGACGGTCTGGCCGGTCAGCCTGCCCGTGCAGCTCTGGGCCGAGCGCAGGGTGAACCGAACCCTCGAGCCGCCGGCTCTCACCGACGCCCTGAACGTCTTGAGCTTGATCAGCGGCTTGCTCCCGTTGCCGCCCCCGCCGTTTCCAGCGTTGATTCCCGCCAGCGACAGCAGGTGATCGTGCAGAGCGGTCCCGTTCGGGACGGCGGGCGTGCCGTTGTAATCGTCGAGGAGGTAGAAGGCGCTGCATCCCGCGTCGTCCTTCTCCTGCTGGCTGAGCACCCACCATCCCCACGCCAGGTAGCCGACACCGTGCTGGTCGGCCCAGGTCATGTAGTCCTGGTCGAATGTGGACGGCGTCTTGTGGCCGCACTGGGCTTCGGTGTAGTTGTCCTCGTCGAACTCGCCGGTAACCACGGGCACGTTGGCTGCGACCGGGGCGATTTGGCTGGTCCAGCAGGAGGCGTTGTCGCACGTCTTGCCCATGTAGTTGTGGAACGAGGCGGCCTCCTGGTTGAGCGGGTCGTCAGGCGCGTGAGCGACCCACCCCGTGAGGTCATTGGCATAGTCGAGACCGCCGACGAGCACCGGCTGCGTGGCCCCGGCGGTGCGGATTGCGGTGACGAGCGACTGCATGCCGACCGCTGTGTATGTGTCCGCGGTGCGCGTGGCGGTGCCTGAGTAGCGCGGCACCGTGCAGCCGCCACTCACCCAGCAGTCCCAACTCACCGCATGCCCAGGATTAGGGTCATCGCCGGACCGGGGATCGTTGGGCGAGAACGGCTCGTTGAAGACGTCGAACACGACGGCCGGGTCGCTCTTGAACGTTGTTGCGACGGAGGTCCAGAACGCCGTCGAGTGGTCATCGGGCATCGGCTGCTGGCCGTCGGCCTTGTTGGCGCCGGGAGCGCTCCAGTGCAGGTCGAGGATCGCGTATAGGCCGTGGGCGTGCAGGTCGGCGACATAGTTCTTCACCTCCTGCTGGTACCCGGCCTGGGTCAGCGGCGGATCAGGGGCCTGGGAGTTGCTCGGGTCACCGTTGATGCCCAGCCAGCAGTCCTCGTTGAGCGGGACCCGAACCGCGTTGGCGTGCCAGGAGGCGATCACGGCGGCGTCAGCGTCGGTCATGTGGCCGTCGTCATACGCGTAGCCCTCGTCGCAGGCGTACTCGAAGCTCGCGTGGTTGACGCCGAGCAGGCGGATCGTCTGGCCGGCTCCGTTGACGAAGTGGTTGCCCGAGATGGAGATCGACAGCGGAGCGCCCGCCGCCCTGCTCGGCGCCTGGCCGAGCGCCAGGACGAAGATCGCAGCCGCGATCCCTGCAAGGGACACCACCAGCCAGCGCACACGCGGGAAAAGCCCCGACCTCATTGCGAGATGCTATGCCGGGTCGGTCCCCACCGCCAGTGCGCCAAAACGTGCCGAGAAGAATCGGCTAAGCCGATAGAGCCAAGCCGACGGAGCGATTCGAACCCTTGGGCGGGCGACGTATGGGGCCGCCTGGGCACCACACCACAGCACCATCCGGCGCCGGTTGGATATGACCTAGGGTCGCTGCTAGTCCCGGGTGGAGTCGGGAGGCGCGTCCGCCTCCCCTGGCGAGCGCGACCCGTTCGCGTCGCTGAGCGCGCCCGCGCGATCGCTCGCCGCCAGCTTGCGCGCGTCTTTTCTTGCTTGCTTTTCGATCCGGCGCTCGCGGAGCTTCGCTTCGCGGACGCGCTTTGCCGTCGTCGTCTTCTGCTTGCCACTCGAGGCCATGCCTGTCCGTTCCATGTCGGGAGAGCCCGGAGGACGTCGTCGATGACGCCCCCGAGCTCGGATACCGCCTAGCTACATCGGGAGGCCGCCGGAGGCGACCCTCGCGACCGAGCCTGATCGGGCGGCCCTAGAGCGGCTGTACGTTGACTGCCTTCGGCCCCTTGTCGCCGGCCTCTGCGTCGTAGGAGACCTTTGCCCCCTCGGCGAGCGACTTGAAGCCGTCGCCGGCGATGCCGCTGTGATGGACGAAGAGGTCTTCGCCGGACTCGTCAGGGGTGACGAAGCCGAAGCCCTTGTCGTCGTTGAACCACTTCACGGTTCCTGTTGCCATGTGTTCCTCCGATGTCTGTGCGGCGTACGCGGAGGATGCTGTTCGAGCAACGACCTACGGGCGCTTGCACCACGCGCCGACGGTGAACGCCGGCCTGAATGTGATCGACGCTAGCAGTAACCAGGCCTCACAGCCCGGCTAGTCCTGCGGGCTTCGCTTGTCCAGGCGCCCGCGAGCGGCTCTCTTGAGTTCGCGCAGGAAGCTCTTGCGCCTGGCCTCCGAGGCTTGATCTCCGGGTGCTTCCTTCCCGCGGGACGGAGGTGGTTGCTGCCGCGGCTCGCGTTTGTCCGTCACGCCTCGGGCCCCCCGACCGCTGGGATCGGTACTGCCGCAGGGACAGTGCGAGCGGCGCTCAACAGGCGGTCTGCCCCCGCCCATGCCGCGAAGCACATGCCGCCGCCCGTGCCCGTCGCTGTCATCAGAACCCCGGCGGCCGCAGCCGCCGCGACGCCGTTCCTGCCGAGAATGAGGACCGCGGCGGCCGCGCCCAACCCCGGCCCAACCGGCAGCTGACCCAGCGTGACGACGGCGATCAGTACCGCGATCGCGTCGAAGAGAGACGCGTCGACGCCGACGGCGTGGAGCAGCAGCCAGTTGCGCGCGACCTGCGCGAGCACCGCCACCAGCACGAAAGCGACCACGCGGCTCCCGCCGCGCCGGCAGCGAAGCACCGCTAACCCCTTCCAGAGCGCGTGACCGGTGCGAAGGGCGAGCCGACGCAGGCCCGTGCTGGCGCCCGTGACCGCGGCGAGGCCGATCAAAGGCGCCCACCACGGCAGGCCGAGCGGCCCGATCAGCGTGAACGACGCCAGGCCCGCGAGCGTCGCCTCGACCGCGAGGATCGGGAACTCGGCGGCGATCAGCGTTCCCACCTGCGGACAGCGCGTGCCCGACGAGCGCCGGAGCGCGGCGATGCGCGCCGCAACCCCCAGCTGTCCGCTCAGCAGACTGCCCAAGACCTGCATGCTCGACGCGCGGTACAACGCCCGGCGCTCGACCGCCCCGCCAGCCGCCCTAATCGACAAGTGCCACGCCTCGCTGCGCGCCAGCAGCGCAATGACCTGTCCCAGCACCGCGACGGCCAGCACCCACGGCGCGGCGCCAGAGGCCGCGGCCGCGAACTCGTGACGCCGGCCGACGAGCAACAGGATCAGGAGCGCCGTTGCGGCCAGCGACACCGCGAGCGTCGTAGGCGCGCGCCAGCGACGACTCATCAGCGCCGACGCACGGAGTTGCTCACGAGCTCGCTCTCAGCCACCCACACGGGGCGGACGATCGCGTCATCGCTGATCAGATAGGCGCTCGACCTCTGCGGCGTGTTCCAGCCCAACGCAATTGCGAAGCCGCTCACGTTGCCTTCGCCAGCGGGGCGAGCCACCGAAGTCTCCACCCAGACCGGGATCGCCAGCGCGAGCACATTGTCCGGCCGCGGCGCCTCCGCAAGCGCGCCCTCGGGCCCGGCGTCATCCCGCGCCCGGCTTGTCAAAGCCCTGTCCCCGAAGGAGGCCGGTGCGGCCTCGAGATCCCGGTGCGCGAGGGCTCGGGGAAAGCGAAACGCGGGACGAGTGCCTCCTCTTTTGCGGCCTCCTCTACGAACCAGCACGCCGGAGGATCAAAGGAGACGGGAGAACCCAGAGGCGAACGACCTAAGCCGAGTCTAGCTCGCCGTCGCCAAGCGCGCCGTACTACTCATCAAGACGAGCGCAGCGCAGACAGCGGCGGGCCACCGAGGCTGCCTGCCTCCACAGACCAGCCGGCACGGGAAGAACTGAAGTGCTCCTCCGTTGTATGTGCCGCGTACGCGGAGGATGCTGGTTCGAGCAACGACCTACGGGGCCTGCACTTCTCGCCGGCGACCCGCACCAGCCTCCATGGCGTGAACCTCGCAAGTATCACTTGCGACCAAGGTGGACTAGCATTGGCAGCCGTTCGCCGGGTCCTCCACTTCCTCAGCCTCGCGCGCGAAATGGCACCGAGGGAGCAAGAAGGGAGCGGCATGCCCGCATCCAACGAGGTACGACGGGACAGACCCGTGAGCGACGGCGCCCAACCGGAAGCAGAGCGCGCCAAGCCACGCGGCGAGGCCGGATGGAAGGCGCACCTGCAGGCGATCGCCAACAGCAACGAGAGGGTGCGGTCCGTCGCCAGACGCCAGCGGCAAGAAAGGGAAGAGCTCGCTGCACGGCAGCGTGCGGCTGAGGAGCGGCGGGTGGAAGCCGAGTTCGCCCGCAACCTCGATCCGCGCTACAGCAACTAGCTCGGCTCAGCGTCGCGGCTAGGGCGCCCCCGAGCGCTGAGCAGTCCGGAAGGGGAGACGCCGGGGTGATCCGACGAGATCCGCACTCGGAGCGCGCGCGGACGGATGGCGAACCTCAGCGGGGGGGCGAGACGGATCGCCTCGCCGTCGCGGGCGGCGTCAACTGTCGCCGCTGCCACCACGTCCAGCGATGCCGCGGCCCACGCGCGGTCCGGCCGGACGCGACGTGAGCCGGGGCGCTCAAGGACGACGATGCCGAGTTGGCCGCCGTCGAGCCGCGGGCGAGTGCCGCGCGCGAGTGGCCGATCGAGGGCGTACGGATTGTTCGAGACGAGAACGACAGCGGGATCCCGATGGTCGTGGCCTTTATCGTCGGTGACCTCGACGCCCGGCGCGCTGGCTTCCGGCCCGAGCACCTCACGCGCCGTTTCCAGCAGCGTCAATAGCTTGGCGCCGCGATAGTCGGGCCGCCTGACCGCATCAGCGTAGATCCCGAGCGACACGTTGTTGAGGAACACGCGGTCGTTCACCTCCGCGACGTCGATCCGGCGCTCGAGTCCATGTGTGAACGCCGCGAGGGCTCCGAGGAGGTCGTGACGCAGCACCCCGACGTCGAGAGCAAAGTGGTTGCGCGTTCCGGCCGGTACGCAGACGAAGGGCAGGTCGTGCGCGCAAGCGGCCGCAGCGACCACGGCCAGCGAACCATCTCCGCCGGCCATGCCGAGGAGGTCGGCGCCACCGCCAACCGCGCCCGCCACGAGCTCGGCGAGGTCATGCTCCGGCTCGAGCAGAATCGGCTCGATGCCGAGCTCCGCCGCTCGTTCCGGCAGCGACACCTCCGTCGACTTGCCTCCGCCCGAACGCGGATTGATGAACAGGACCGGGTGGCCTGGCGGCTCTACCGGCTCCCAGCCGAGCTGGCGGCGGAGGTGCTCGATCGAGTTCATGCCGTCGTTGTGGGCATAGGATTGTCCAGGCATCATGCTGTCGGCCGACTCGGGCACTGTCGCGGAACACCACGAATCGCGCAAGGAGCTCCGCGGTCTCGACGTGGCTGTCTACGCGGCGATCGCCGAGACGCCGACCCCCCGGCTCGACCGCGCTTTTCGCCGGGTCTCGGCAACCGCGGACCACTCCAAGATCTGGCTCGGCAGCGCCGCCGTGCTCGCCGCAGTCGGCGGGGCGGCGGGACGACGAGCCGCCGGGGACGGTCTGGCCTCGATCGCGCTCGCCTCAGCGGTCGTGAACCTGGTGCTCAAGCCGCTGAGCGCGCGCCACCGGCCCGATCGCAGCGCCCACAACGTGCCCACCGCTCGCCGCGTGCCGATGCCGCACAGCACCTCGTTCCCCTCTGGTCACGCGGCTTCCGCATTTGCGTTCGCCACCGGGGTGGCAACTGACCTGCCCGCCGCCGGCATCCCGCTGAGCGCAGCGGCGGCGGTTGTCGGCTACTCCCGCGTCCATACGGGCGTGCACTATCCGGCGGACGTGATCGCCGGATCCATCACCGGCGCGTCACTCGCGCCGATCGCCATCCTGCTGCGTCGCAGGTCACGTCGCGCCGCTCGCTGACGGCCGCCGGGTGTTCTTTGCCTGGCGGTAGACGCACCGCCAAACGGCGGCGCGCCCGGAGTGGGCGCGACGCCGCCAGCGGCCGTGGCTACGCGGTGGCGCCCGCCTTGGGCCGGTGGAGCTTCGACTTCAGCTCCTCGACCTTTGCGTGCGCATCTGCCTTCTGCTTCTCGACGCGGGCACTGTGCAGCTCCTTACGGGCCTCACGCTTGGCCTGCGCCTGCGCCTCCTCCGCCGCGGCAATCTCCTCCTCGACGTCGACCACCGACCGGCGCAGAACCTGGCCACCCAGCCGCGCCATCGCGCTGTCGATCACCTCGGGGC
>DATBKS010000308.1:0-4165 GCA_036555755.1 Thermoleophilaceae bacterium | reverse complement strand
AGCTCGGCCTCGATCTCCGCGATGCGGTCGGCGGTGGACTCGCCCTCGGCGGCGGAGGCGTCCGCGTTGGCGGCCTCCTCGATCAGCGCCAGCTCGCGCCGGCGCCGCTCCGCGTCCTCGCTCGCGCTCTGGCCGGTGTCCCGCGCGCGCTCGAGCCGCAGAGCGATCCGCTCGCACGCCGAGCGCGCCCCGTAGAGACGCCCCGAAAGCTCCTCGCGCGCCCGGGTGTGCTCCGCGAACGCCTGTTCGGCTGCCTCGCGCCGCGCGCGCACCTCGGTGAGCAGCCGCTCCGTCTCACCGCGCTCGGCAACCGCCGCTGCAGCGATCTTCTCGGCCTCTTCCAGCTCCAGGGCCACCGCGCGCACGTCGTCGCGCGCCAGCTCAAAGCGCGCCTCCAGAGACTGGCGCTCGAGCCGCTCGTGCAGCTCCGCCGCCTCCGCTTGGCGCTTGAGTGGCCGCAGCCGCGAGCGCGCCTCACGCTCGACGTCGAGAGCACGGTCGAGGTTGTCCTGCGTGCGCTCGAGCTTGAGCTGCGCGCGCCGCCGCCGCTTGCGGTGCTTGCCGAGCCCCGCGGCCTCCTCGATCAGCAGGCGCCGGTCGCGCGGCTTCGAGTGGATGATCGCCTCGACGCGTCCCTGGGAAACGACCGAGTGCATCTCCTTGCCGAGCCCGGTGTCGGAGAGCACTTCCAGAACATCAACTAGCCGGCAGCGCGCGCCGTTCAGCCGGTACTCGCCGTCGCCGGAGCGATCCAGCTTGCGCACGATCGAGATCTCGGAGAACTCCGACTCGAACGTACCGTCCGAGTTGTCGAGCACCACCTCGACCTCCGCCGCGTTGCGCGAGGGCAGCCCGTGGCCGCCCGCGAAGATCACGTCCTGCATCGTCTGGCCGCGCACCGCCAGCGGCGACTGCTCGCCCAGCGCCCACAGCACCGCGTCCGTGATGTTCGACTTGCCGGACCCGTTCGGCCCGACGATCACAGAAGTACCTGGCGCGAAGTCGAGCTTCGTGCGGTCGGGGAAGGACTTGAAGCCCTTAAGGGAGATCGAGCGAAGATGCATCGCCTAGGCCGACTCCTCCAGCCAATCGAGCGCACGCAGGGCGGCTTCCTGCTCGGCGCTCTTCTTCGTCCTTCCCTCGCCGCGGCCGATCTCCTCCCCGTCGACCTCCGCAACCGCTACGAACGAACGATCGTGCGGCGGTCCCTGCTCGGAGTCGATCCGGTACGTCACGACCTCGGCACGCCGCGCGAGGCGCTCCTGCAGCACCGACTTGAAGTCGACCGGGTGCTCGAGCGCCTCCTCCACCTGCTCGGCGAACGCCTCCACCACCGTGGGCGCCACGCGCTCGTATCCGAACGCCAGATAGGTCGCCCCGATGACCGCCTCGCAGATCGACGCAAGGATGCGGTCGCTCTCGATGAGCATCTCCGCGCTCTTACCGGTGCCCTCGGGCGCGTGGGAGATCAGACGCTGCGGCACGTCGAGGTCGCGCGCCACCTGGGCGCACGCCTGCCGCGACACCGCCTGCGCGCGCAGCTTGGTCAAGCGCCCGGCGCCGTAGCGCGGGAAGCGCGGGTACAGGTTGCTGGAGACCGACAGGCTCAGAACCACGTCCCCTAGGAAGGCCAGCCGCTCGTAGGACTCCCAGCGCTGGTCGACCCAGCTCGAGTGCGTGAATGCTTGGCGAGCAAGATCGTCTGGGAGCTCATCGAGAAGGGAACTGAGAGTGTCCAGGGGATCAGGATGCGTTTTGCGGGGCGTGGGCGGATACGAAGTCGGCCGCCTGACCGACCGATTTGATCTTGACGGCCTCTTCGTCGGGAATGCGGACGCCGTAGGTGTCCTCCAACTCCATGGTGAGTTCGACGAGGTCGAGCGAGTCGGCCTCGAGGTCCTCCTTGAAGCGAGTCTCTTCCTGGATGCGGTCGATATCGACCTCTAGCTCCTGGGAAAGATGCTCGCGAATGAGCTGAAGCACCTCGTCTCTAGTCATCGATTGGGGCGACCGTAGCAGCGGGTGCGGATCGCAACGCGCCACCGGCCTCGAGCGCAGCCGCGGTGCGCTCGATCACCCGCTGGTCAACCGCCCGCTGCGCGACCCGCACGGCATTGGCGATGCCCTCCGCGGACGAGCCGCCATGCGCGATCACGACAATGCCGCGCACGCCGAGGAGAATCGCCCCACCTGTGGTATTCGGGTCGAGCTCGCGGCGCAGCCCACCGAGCGCGCCGCGCACCAGCAGGCCGCCGAGCATCGACACGGGGCTCGAGCGCACGGCCTCGCGCACGGCGCCAACGACCGTCTTCGCCGTCCCCTCCATCAGCTTCAGCGCGACATTGCCGGTGAAGCCGTCAGTGACGATCACATCGGCCGCCGCGGAGGTCACGTCGGTGCCCTCCACGTTGCCGATGAAGTTGATCGAGCTCGCCTCGGCGGCGGCCAGGCGCTCGTGCGCCGCCACGACGTCGGGCGTGCCCTTCTTCGCTTCCTCACCGATCGAGAGCAGGCCAACGCGCGGGCGTTCCACTCCGTGCACGGCCTCCATGAAGGCCGAGCCCATGTAGGCAAACTGGACTAGGTGCTCGGGCCGCACCTCGACGTTGGCGCCCACGTCGACCATCAGCGTCGGGTTGCCGGGCACCGGCAGCATCACCGCGATGCCGGGGCGGTGCACTCCGTGCATGCGGCGCAGGTGAAGAACGGCGGCCGCCAGGGCCGCGCCCGTGGAGCCGGCAGACACGGCAGCATCCGCGTCGCCGTCCGCCACCGAGCGCACAGCCTGGACGATCGAGGACTCCGGCTTGTTGCGCACCGCGCGCACCGGCTCCTCGTCGTTGGCGATCGAGACGGGCGCATCCACGACCGGCGAGTAGCCGGCCAGCTCCCCGACAGGACCGAACACCGTCACCTCGGTGCCTGAAAGGCGCCCTCCCTCGGCAACGGTCGCAGGGCCACGGTCGGCCCCGTTCGCGTCGAGCGCGATCATGGTGCGGAGGCTATTGCTACGCGCCGCTCGGCGGCCTGACCTCGCGGCCGCCGTAGTGGCCGCACTCGGGACAGACCCGGTGTGGCAGGCGCGGTGAGTGGCACTGCGGGCAGGTGGTGAGGCGCGGAGCCTCGATCTTGTGCTGCGAGCGGCGCTTGTTGGTGCGCGCGTGGGACTGCTTTTGCTTAGGGACAGCCATAGCGGTGGGCCAGTCTAGCGACTCGCCGTCCGCAGTCCGCGGTCCGCAGTCGGCAGGGCATCAGCGCCACCGCCCTGCGGACTGCGGTCTGCGAACTGCTCACTCGAACTTCAGTTCGCTCAGCTTCGCCCAGCGCGGATCGGGCTCGGACTCGTGCTGGTGATCGGGCGCGGCCTCATTGAGATTCTCGCCACAAATCGGGCAAAGTCCTCGGCATTCCTCCTTGCAGACGATCTGCGAGGGCAGCGCCAGGGCGAGCGCATCGCGCGACCAGGCACGCAGGTCCAGCTCGTCGCGGCTTACGTAGGGCGAGGTGAGCTCGTCGTCGTCCCCGGCGCCCGGCTGATCCACCTCGCGCGCGTCCACGTCGATCGTCGAGCTCGCCGCCTCAAGGCAGCGCATGCAGGGGCCGTCGAGCCGCACGGAGAAGCGCAGCCGCAGCGCGTAGCCGTCCATCGTGCGGGAGACGTCGAGCCGCACCGGCACCTCGTGCTCTGCCTCGTACTTCTGGCCGCCGAACTGAAGCGGGTCCACGGTCACGTGGGTGTCGATGCGACGGCCCTCTCCCGAGTGCAACGAAAGGCGACCGAAATCGAAGATGTCGGTCTTCTGAGCCATCGCCACCAACGGTAGCGAGACGGGAAAGTGGCCTAGCGGACTTCAGCCTCTTCGCGACCGGCGAGCCGGTCGCGGCCGCGCTGCACGGCGGCGGTGAACTTCGTGAGGTTGACCTCGAGCGTGTTGAGGATGTCGTCGGCGTAGTCCTCCGCGCCGAGACGGATCTCGCGCTCGCGCGCGCGGGCTTCCTCGATGATCTCGTCGGCCTGGCGCTCGGCCTGCTTGACGACCTCCTCGTTGGAGATCAGCCGTGTCTGCTCGTCGCGCGCCTCCTTGATGATCCGCTCGGCCTCGCGCTTGGCCTCGGCGAGCATCTCTTGGCGCTCCTTGACGATCCAGCGCGCCTGCTTGATCTC
>DATBKS010000307.1:0-1536 GCA_036555755.1 Thermoleophilaceae bacterium | reverse complement strand
GCAGATGCAAACGGCGGGCGCAAAGCGCGTCGCGGACCTCGATCCGGCTGTTGTGGCGGAGCGCGCCGAGGCGCTCTGGATCGTGCCTCCCGGCGGCAGTCTCTTGCGCTGATCCGCACCGAGTCACCCAAATGACGAATCCCGCAACCCGTCCCGGGTAGCCGTGTTGCGTTGATTAGGACGCGGCCAGCGTGCTGCGTCGATTCCGTCCCAGATCAAGGAGGTAACGTGCGTTTTCGACGCATCGTGCTGCCTGGCATCACCGCCGCCATCGCCGCGGTTGTGGTGTCCGCGCTGGTAGGGGGGCCGAACATCGCGTCGGCTGCCAGCACCAGTCTGCATACCGTTCTCGCTCAGCTTCACCGCAACTCGAAGGTGTCGGAGCGGCTCAACGCGGGCTTCTTCCGCGCTCCGCAGACCGCGAGCCTCACCGGCTCGGCGTTCCAGCCCACCGACAACGACACCGCCTTCCAGGTGAACTCGGCTGACGACTCGCTGCAGCTCAAGGCTCAGCGCACCGGCACCACCGGGAACGTGACGCCTGGTACGGGCGGCAACCCCGACACGGTCACGCTCGACAAGGTCGACCAGACCCAGGGCGTGTTCGAGGCTCCGCTGACCGTGCCGAACCGCGCGAAGATCGTGAAGGTTCAGGCCAGCTACGCCGACAGCTCCGGCAACAACACCACCACGGGCGGGACCGCGGCAACAAGCGGCCTCAAGTTCGAGGTGCTGAAGGAGGCCTTCCTGGGCGGGACGCCCACGGAGCTCCTGTCGAACTCCGCCGGAACGCGCTCCACGGACGGCAAGACCGGCACCGACACGCTGGCGCTCGCCAACAACGGGTTCCAGGTGAACAACTCGACGGGTCGCTACTTCATCCGCGTGACCCTCGACGGCACCGACTCAGGGACGAAGCTCTTCGGTGTCACCTTCCAGTACGTGATCGGCAAGGGCGTGCCGGGCGCGCCCAAGTAGGACCTACCTGCCGTAGCGGGCGGTGAGCGATCCGGATCCGATCGCCGCCGCCCGCACGGCGGGAACCACGTGCGCGGGATCCTCGCCTGCGCGGAACGTGATCCGCTTGCGCAGCGCGTAGACGCCGAAGATGTACTGGTGCGGCTTTGCCCCCTTCGGCGGGCATGGCGGCGTCCAGCCCGTGCCGCCCGAGCTGTTGGCTCCCTGAATCGCCCCCGCAGGCAGAGCGTCTGGACCGACGCCCTTGGCCGTGCGCGGCAGCCCCCACACCGTCCAGTGCACGAACGTGCCGCCGGGCGCGTCCGGATCGCCGACCAGCACGGCCACCTCGACCGCGTTCGCCGGCACCCCGGCCCAGCCCAGCGTCGGCCGCGCGCCACCGCCATCGCAGGTGAACCGGCGCGGAATCGTCCCCCCGTTCTTGAAGTCCGGACTGATTACCGCGAGCGGACTGGGGCCTACCTCACTGCCGGTATTTGTGGGCTCCCCAGAAGACCCACAACCGGCAAGGACCAAGGCAACGCCAACGGCCCCTGCCACCTGCCACCTGCGACCTGC
>DATBKS010000306.1:0-25051 GCA_036555755.1 Thermoleophilaceae bacterium | reverse complement strand
AGGCGCAGGGCGCTCCGGCGTATGCCGGGGTGTTCGCCGCCTGGTGTGACCTGCGCGAGGCGGTGCCGTTGACGTTCGGCTACATGATGTCCGCGAAGGTGGGCACCGGGATCGTGGCCGAGCTGGGCTCGATGCGCATCTCGGACGAGATCGACGCCCTCGAGGTCATGGGCATCTCCTCGATGACGTTCCTGTGCGCCACCCGGCTGCTGGCCAGCTGGATGGTGCTCCCGTTCGTCTACCTGGCCGGGATCGGCGCCGGTTTCCTGGCCTCCTACTTGGCGGTGGTCCAGCAGATCGGGGAGGTCTCCAGCGGCGGCTTCTTCTTGATCTTCTGGATGTTCCAGAACCCACCCGACCTGCTCTACAGCGTCATCAAGGGCATGGCGATGGCGACCGTGATCGTGCTGGTGGGCTGTTACTACGGCTACAACGCCAGCGGCGGACCGGTGGGCGTCGGCACGGCAACGGCCAAATCGATGGTGCTTAACATCGTGTTGGTGCATCTCATCGGGATGCTGGGCACCCAGCTGTTCTGGGGCGCCAACCCCCGAGCCCCAATCGGAGGCTGAACGTGGCAACGACCGAACAACGCGACGACGAGTTCAAGTGGCACACCGGCAAGCAGCGCCCGACCGGCGCGCCGGACGCCGTCGAGTTCGTGGACGTCCACAAGTCGTTCGGCCGTAACCGCATCCTCCGCGGCCTGAACATGGCCATCCCCGAGGGCAAGATTTCGATGATCCTCGGCCCGTCGGGCACCGGGAAGTCGGTCTGCATCAAGCACATGGTCGGCCTGCTGTACCCGGACGAGGGCGACGTGCTGGTCCACGGCGAGTCGGTCCCCGGCATGGCCGACGACGACCTGTTCGACATGCGCAAGAAGTTCGGCGTCCTGTTCCAGGACGGCGCGCTGTTCGGCTCGATGAACCTGTATGACAACGTGGCCTTCCCCCTGCGCCAGCACACGGACAAGGGTGAGGACGAGATCGCCGAGATCTGCAACCGGCGACTCAGGGAGGTCGGCCTCGGCGGAGCGGGCGACAAGATGCCCAACGAGCTCTCGGGCGGCATGCGCAAGCGGGCAGGGTTTGCGCGCGCGCTCGTGCTCGATCCGCAGATCGTGCTGTTCGACGAGCCGGACTCGGGTCTCGATCCGGTCCGCACGGCCCTGTTGTGCGAGCTGATCAAGGAGATCCACGACGAGAACGGCGGCTGCTACGTCGTGATCACTCACGACATCATGTCCGCCCGCCGCGTGGCCGAGTACATCGCGATTCTCTGGAAGGGGAGGATCGTGGAGTCCGGTCCGGCGCAGGAGCTGTTCAACTCCGACAACCAGTTCGTGCGCCAGTTCCTCTCAGGCGAGGCCAAGGGCCCGCTCGGGATGGAGTAGGGCGGTTTGCACGCAAGACGACGGCGCAAGACGCGTCGCCCCGAACACATTCCGGACGCAACGGGAGGCGTCCGACTTATGAGACTCGTTGTTGGCCTCTCCCAAGACCTCACATAACCCGCCGCGACGAGGGGGCGGCGAGGCAGGTTCGGCACTCGCTCGCACAATCGCGATAGTCGGGGTGATCGCCGCCGTGGTCGTGGTGGCGGTCTTGCTGTTCGGTGGCAGCGGCGGCTACCACGTCACCGGGGAGTTCCAGAACTCGAGCCAGCTCGTGAAGGGCAACCTCGTGGAGGTCGGTGGCCGCGAGGTGGGCAAGGTCCAGGACATCTCGCTCGCCCCGAACGGCCTGGCGCTCGTGAAGTTCAGCGTGGACGACGACTTCGCGCCGCTCCACGCCGGCACCACGGCGACGATCCGGGTGAACTCGCTGTCCGGCATCGCCAACCGCTACGTGTCGCTCCAACCGGGGCCGAACAGCGCGGACGAGATCCACAGCGGCGGCACCATCAAGACGAACGACACGACGTCTGCGGTCGACCTCGACCAGCTCTTCAACACGCTCGACCCGAAGACGCGGCGTGGCCTCCAGCAGCTGATCAAGGGCTCCGCGGCGCAGCTCGACGGCAAGGGCATCAATGCGAACCAGAGCCTCAAGTACCTGGCGCCCGCGCTGTCGACCTCGTCGCTCGTCACGCAGGAGCTCACGCGTGACCAGGCCGAGTTCGCGCGCTTCGTCACCGACACCTCGGGCGTCGTCACCACCATTGCCAGCCGCAGCAACGACCTGACGGCGCTGGTTGGCAACGCCAACGCGACCACGCGCGCGATCGGGGACGAGAACGTGTCGCTCAACCAGGCGCTCGCGGTCCTGCCGGCCACGCTGCGCCAGGCGAACTCGACCTTCGTGGACCTGAACTCCACGCTGAACGACCTGGACAAGCTCGTCGACGCGTCGAAGCCGGCGACGAAGCAGCTTGCGCCGTTCCTCGCGCAGCTGCGCCCGCTCATCCAGCAGGCGACCCCCACGGTCACCGACCTGCGCAACCTGATCCGCACGCCCGGCCCGAACAACGACCTGATCGAGCTGCTCAGCAAGCAGCCGAAGCTCGCCAACCTCGCCAAGACCGACTTCCCGCGCACGATCAAGGCGCTCCAGAAGGGGCAGCCCGTGGTCGACTACCTGCGCCCGTATGCGCCTGACTTCGTCGGCTGGCTCACCAAGTTCGGCCAGGGCGCCGCGAACTTCGACGCCAACGGCCACTACGCGCGTATCCAGCCGCTGTTCAACGCGTTCACCTACACCGACAACCCGGCGGGCGCGTTCCTCACCGCGGCTCCCCCGTCGCAGCGGCTGTCCGGCTTCCAGACGGGCAAGCAGCAGCGCTGCCCCGGCGGCGCGACGCAGCCCGCGCCCGACGGCTCGAACCCGTACACCGAGCCGCAGACCACCTGTCAACGCTCGAGCGTCCCGCCCGGCCCGTGAAACGCCTCATCGCCATAGCCCTCCTGCTGATCGCGGTGCCGCTGGTGCTCGTGTTCGGCCTTGGTGCGAACGATGGCGGCGGGAGCAACTACAAGGTGCGCGCGATCTTCGACTTCGTGCGGGCGGTGCCGGGCGAGGACGTGAAGGTCGCGGGCGCGAAGGTCGGCACGATCGAGTCGCTCCACGTGACGCCGGACAACAAGGCGGCGGTGGTGCTGTCGATCAACAACTCCGGCTTCACCCCGTTCCACCAGAACGCCCACTGCACGATCCGGCCGCAGTCGCTGATCGGCGAGACCTTCGCCGACTGCCAGCCGGGCACGTTCAACTCGCCGAAGCTGCCGGAGATCAAGCAGGGCGACGGCAAGGGCCAGCACCTGCTGCCGGTGACGAACACGAGCTCGCCGGTGGACATCGACGAGATCAACGACATCATGCGCGAGCCGACGCGCGAGCGCCTGGCAATCTTGATCAACGAGTTCGGCACGGCGCTCGCCGGGCGCGGCAACGACCTGAACGAGGCGATCCACCGCGCCAACCCGGCGCTGCGCGACACGGACAAGGTGCTCGCCGTCCTGGCCGCCCAGAATCGGACGCTGGCTGACCTCGCGAAGAACTCGGACACGGTGCTCGCACCGCTCGCCAAGCGCAAGGAGCAGGTGGCGAACTTCATCGTCGAGTCGAACAAGACGGCGCAGGCGACGGCCGAGCGGCGCCAGGACATCTCGTTGAACATCGAGAAGTTCCCGGCCTTCCTCCAGCAGCTCCAGCCGACGCTCGCCGACCTCGGTGCGCTGGCCGATCAGATGACGCCGGTGATCACCGACCTCGGCAAGGCGGCGCCCGGCCTCAACCGCTTCACCGAGGACCTCGGCCCGTTCTCCAAGGTCTCGATCCCGGCGATCAAGTCGCTGGGTGAGGCCGCCGACGTCGGCACCCCGGCGCTCGTCGCATCCGAGCCGGTCGCGAACGACCTGCGCAAGGTCGCCACCAACGCCGACCCGGTCTCGAAGAACCTCGACCTGCTCACGAAGAGCCTGAACGCCACCGGCGGCGTCGGTCACTTCATGGACTTCCTCTTCTTCCAGATGCAGGCCGTGAACGGCTTCGACAGCATCGGTCACTACCTGCGCGCCGGGCTGATCCTGAACGCCTGCTCGACATACGTCGTCAAGGCGATCCCCGGCTGCAGCGCCAACTTCAGCAAGGCGTCGAGCTCGACCGCCGCGGTGTCGGCCTCGAGCCTCGACCCGACCGACCCCGTGCTGCAGAGGACCCACGAGGGCATCCTCAAGGCGCTGAGCGGCAAGGGCGCGTTGTCAGACAGCGACCAGCCTCTCGGCACCACCGTGCCGACGTCGACGCCCGAGCGCCAGCCGAGCTTCCTCCAGCGCTTCCTCGCGCTCGCGAATCCCGACACCACGAAGGAGCGCGAGAACGCCCTCAACCGCATCCGCCGCGGCGGATCCAGCCAGGGCTCCGACGCGCTGGGTCAGGCCGATCCCGCCCTCAACTACCTACTGGGGCCGTGATGAGACGACGCGGAGGAGGAGGAGCTCTCACCGGAAGCCCAGTCCTGATCGGGGCGGTGACCACGCTGGTCACGATCGTCGCGGTGTTCCTGGCCTACAACGCGAACAACGGCCTGCCGTTCGTGCCCACGTACAACATCAAGGCGGAGCTGCCGAGCGGGGCCAACCTGGTGAAGGGCAACGAGGTCCGGATCGGCGGCGAGCGCGTGGGCACGGTGTCGGACATCCAGCCCGTCCGCCACCAGAACGGCGTCGCGACCGCGGTGATCTCCATGAAGCTCGAGAAGCGCGTCGACCCGCTGCCCAAGAACTCGACGGTGCTCGTGCGGCCGCGCTCGGCGCTCGGCCTGAAGTTCGTCGAGATCACGCCCGGGAATGCCGGCTCGGGCTACGCGGCCGGCTCGACGATCCCGTTGTCGCAGGCGCAGCCGCATCCAGTCGAGGTCGACGAGTTCCTGAACATGTTCAACAAGCCGACCCGCCTCGGCCAGGAGCTCTCGATCCGGGGCTTCGGGGACGCTCTTGCCGGCCGCGGCGAGGACCTCAACGAGGCGATTCGCGTGCTGCCGCCGCTGTTCACCGACCTCCAGCCGGTGGCCGCCAACCTGGCGGCGCCGCGCACCCGGTTGAACCGCTTCTTCCCGGCCCTCAACCGCGCGGCGGGCCTCACGGCGCCGGTGGCGCAGACCCAGGCGGACCTGTTCGGGAACCTCGACACGACCTTCACCGCGCTCGCGAGCGTGGCGCGGCCGTTCATCCAGGAGACGATCTCGAAGGGCCCGCCGACGCTCGACACGGTCACCGCCCAGCTCCCGCTGCAGCGGCCGTTCATCGTGAACCTCACGGGCTTCATGCACGACCTGCGCCCGGGCGTGGCCGTGCTCCCGACCACGGCGCCCGTGCTCGCCGACGCACTGTCGGCCGGCATTCGCAACCTGCCGAAGACGCCGCAGATCAACAAGGAGCTCGAGGGCACGTTCAAGACCCTCCAGACCTTCTCCACGGACCCGCTCGTTCCGAAGGGCCTCACCCAGCTGAACAACACGTTCGTCTCGCTCAAGCCGACGCTCGCGTTCCTCACGCCGGTGCAGACCACCTGCAACTACGTGACGCTCTTCCTGCGGAACGTGGCGAGCCTGCTGTCGGTGGGCGACGGCAACGGCACCTGGCAGCGCTTCATCATCATCGCCACGCCGACCGGCCCGAACAGCGAGACCGGCCCCTCGAGCGCCCCGGCCAACGGCCCGAGCACCGAGAACCACCTGCACGCCAACAACTACCCGAACACGGCGTCGCCGGGCCAGACGAAGGAATGTGAGGCGGGGAACGAGGTCTACACGCCCGGCAAGACGTCGATCGGGAACATCGCGGGCAACCAGGGCACGCGCACCGACGGGCAGGTGAAGAAGTAATGCGACGCGGACGCCACGGCGGGATGAGCCCCTTCCGCGCCGGCCTGATCGCGGTCGTGGTCGTGGCGATCGGCAGCTACCTCGCGTTCGCGAAGCACATCCCCTTCCTGACGCATCACTACCAGCTCAAGGCCGTCTTCGAGAACGCCACCAACCTGCGCACGAACTCGCCGGTCCGGATCGCGGGCGTCGAGGTGGGCACGGTGAAGAAGGTGTCCGCGTACAAGGACTCGAACGGGACCGCC
Organism: Thermoleophilaceae bacterium; assembly: GCA_036555755.1. Classification (GTDB taxonomy): domain Bacteria; phylum Actinomycetota; class Thermoleophilia; order Solirubrobacterales; family Thermoleophilaceae; genus JAICJR01. The sequence goes on along the minus strand of DATBKS010000306.1, from coordinate 18,980 downwards.
ACCGGCGCGGCGCTCGTGACGATGAGCCTGAACAAGAACGGGCTGCCGATCCACAACGACGCGAGCCTCAAGATCCGGCCGAAGCTGTTCCTCGAGGGCAACTTCTTCGTCCAGCTCCAGCCCGGCAGCCCGAGCGCGCCGAGTCTCGACTCCGGCAGCACCATCCCGATGACCCAGACGAGCGCGCCGGTGCAGATCGACCAGCTGCTGACGGCGCTTCAGTCGAGCACGCGCGCGAACCTCCAGAACCTGCTCACGGGCTACGGGCGGGCGATCGACGGCAAGCCGCTGCCAGGCGAGGACGCGAGCCAGGTGCCACAGGTCAGGGGCCTCACGGCCGGGCAGGCGCTCAACAAGTCGCTCAACTACTCGCCGCGTGCGTTGAACGGCACGGCACTCGTGAACCAGGGCTTCATGGGCGAGGACGTCCACGACCTGTCGAAGCTCGTCGCGAGCACGCAGAAGGTGGCGGCCGCGCTCAACTCGAACGAGAGCGTCCTGCAGGACTTCATCGTCAACTTCAACCGGACGATGGCCGCGTTCGCGGCGGAGCAGAACAACCTCCAGGAGTCCGTCCATCTGCTCGGGCCGGTGCTGACGAAGGCGCATTCGACGCTCTTCCATCTCGACCAGTCGTTCCCGCCGACCCGCGAGTGGGCGCTGGCGATCATCCCGGGCGTCAACCAGACCGCGGCGACGATCGACGCCTCCTTCCCGTGGATCGCACAGACGCGCAAGCTCGTGTCGCCCGCCGAGCTGGGCGGTCTCGTGAACGAGCTGCGGCCGACGATCCACGACCTCGCGGGGGTCACCGACGAGTCGCTCAAGCTGATCCCGCAGCTCGACCTGATCAACCGCTGCGCGACCGACGTGATCCTGCCGACGGGTGACGTCCCGATCCAGGACGGCTTCCTCACCACCGGGCTGCCGAACTACAAGGAGTTCTGGCAGGCGATGGCCGGGCTCTCCTCCGAGTCCCAGAACTTCGACGGCAACGGCCAGTACACGCGCTTCCAGCCGGGCGGCGGCGACCAGAGCGTCGCCACCCAGAACTCGCCGACCGGCCAGCTGTTCGGCCACGCCGCGGCCAAGCCGCTCGGCACCCAGCCCAAGGCGCCGGGCCGCGAGCCGCCGAAGAACTCCAAGACCGCCTGTTACAAGAGCCAGCTGCCGAACCTGAACAACGCGCCGATCGGACCGGGTCCATGAAGCACGCGATCAAGAAGCACATGCGCGACTTCGTGGCCATCATCGGCCTGTTCCTGATCGCCATGGCGGTCGCGGCCTACGTGCTCGGGCACCAGCGGCTCTACCTGCCCGCGTGGGTGCCGTTCGTGGGCACCGACTTCTACACGGTCAACGCCGAGTTCTCGACCGCGCAGGCCGTCGTGCCGGGCCAGGGACAGACGGTGAACATCGCCGGCGTCCCGATTGGGGAGATCGGCGGGGTGAAGCTCGAGAACGGCGTCGCGGTCGTGCAGATGAAGATCAAGAAGTCGCAGCGCGAGGCGCCGATCTACAAGAACGCGACGCTGCTGCTCCGCCCGAAGACCGGCCTGAAGGACATGTACATCGAGATGGATCCCGGCACGAAGGCGGCGGGCGCGGTGCCGGACGGCGGAACGCTGCCGGTGTCGAACACGCTGCCGGACGTGAACCTCGACGAGATCCTCTCGAACCTCGACTCGGACACGCGGGCCTACCTCGAGATCCTGATCAACGCCGGCGGAGAGGCCTTCGGCACCCCCGGCACCCCGGCGGCGCTGCGCTCGACCTTCAAGCGCTTCTACGCGACCAGCCGGGACACCGCGCGCTTCACCGGCCTCCTCTCGAAGCGCCGCGAGAACCTCCGCCACGTGATCCACAACTTCCGCCTGCTGACGGAGGCGCTCGCCGGCAAGGACCACCAGCTCACGCAGCTGGTGGATGCCTCAAACGCCAACTTCCAGGCGATCGCCTCCGAGGACGCGAAGCTCGAGGAGACGCTCCGGCTCCTGCCCGGCACGCTCCAGACCGCCAACACCACGCTCGGGAAGACCGACCAGCTCGCGCAGGTGCTCGGGCCGACCTTCAACGCTCTGATTCCGGGCGCCCGCGCCCTCGGGCCGTCGCTCGAGCAGGTGCGCCCGTTCCTCAAGCAGACCACGCCGATCATCAAGAACCAGCTGCGGCCCTTCTCCGTGAAGGCCCAGCCGACCGTCCACCAGCTGCGGCTCGCCGCTCAGAAGCTCGAGCCGACGGCTCCGCGTCTCACGCGCACCGCCTCGTTCCTCAACGTCCTCTTCAACACGCTGGCCTACAACCCGCCGGGCTCCGAGGAGGGCTTCCTCTACTGGGCGGCGTGGCTCAACCACGCCGGCGCCTCGATCTTCTCGACCCAGGACGCGCACGGCGCCGTTCGGCGCGGCCTGTTCATCACGGACTGCACGAGCCTCGCCGTGCTCCAGACCATCCAGACCCTGAACCCGCAGCTCAAGGTCCTGATCGACCTGCTGAACGCCCCGACTCAGCAGGAAGTCTGCGGAGGAGCGCCGACGCCCTAATGCAGAAGCAAGCCCCCAGCCTCGGCCGGATTCTCGTGATGGTTGGCTTCTCGCTGTCCTGCGTGGCGATCCTGCTCTACCTGTGGCTGACGTTCGGCGGCGCGGTGCCGCTGCGGCCGAAGGGCTACCAGGTCACGGTCAACTTCCCCGAGGCGGTCACGCTCGCGGACCAGGCGGACGTGCGCATCTCGGGAGTGAACGTCGGCAAGGTCGTGAAGAAGAAGGTGGTCGTGATCAACGGCCAGGTGAAGCCGCTTACGGCGGTCACGCTCGAGATCAACCACAGGTACGCGCCGATTCCGCAGAACACGCGCGCGATCCTGCGCCAGAAAACGCTCCTCGGCGAGACCTACGTGGAGCTGTCGCCGGGCGACCGCCAGGCCGGCCAGATGGTCCCCGACAGGGGCTCGCTCGCGAACGGGAACGTGGCGCCCACGGTGCAGCTCGACGAGATCTTCCGCACCTTCGACCCGCAGACGCGGCTGGCGTTCCAGACCTGGATGCAGCAGCAGGGCATTGCGTTCACCGGCCGCGGCCAGGACCTGAACGACGCGCTCGGCAACCTCACGCCGTTCGCCGAGAACGTCGACAAGCTGCTCGCGATCCTGCGGGTCCAGAAGCAGGAGACCTCGCGCCTGGTGCGCAACACCGGCGTGGTGTTCGACGCGCTGAGCGCGCGCGACGGCCAGCTCACGGATCTGATCTCGAACTCCAACAAGGTGTTCCAGACCACGGCCCAGCGCGACAAGGAGCTGGCCGCGGCGTTCGTCGCGTTCCCGACGTTCGAGGACCAGTCGCGTGCGATCTCCGTCCGGCTCACCAAGTTCGCGCAGAACGCGAACCCGCTGATCACCCAGCTGCGCCCGGCCGCCGTGCAGCTGTCGCCCACGCTGATTGCCTCGGCCAAGCTGGCGCCGCAGCTCAAGGGCCTGTTCGAGGACATCGCCCCGCTCGCCAAGGTGTCGAAGCGCGGCCTCCCGGCGGTCTCCTCGTTCCTCAACTCCACCCGGCCGGTGCTCGGCCAGGTGGATCCCTTCCTGCGCAGCATCAACCCGTTCCTCGACTGGCTGGGGCGCTACAAGCACGAAGCGGCCGCCTTCTTCGCCCTCGACACCGCCGCCACGCAGGCGACCCAGGCCGTGTGCGACAAGCCGACCCACCTCTGCACCGCCGGCAACAACGCGAACCAGGTGCACTACCTCCGCACCACCAACCCGGTGAACCCGGAGGCGCTCGCCGCCTACCCGACCCGGATCGCGAGCAACCGCTCGAACCCGTACTTCCAGCCGCTCGGCTACCAGGACCTCGGCAAGGGCGGCCTCAAGGTCTTCGGCAACTACCTGTGCACGAACAACCCGGTGCCGACCGTCGTCCAGACGACCGACCCGAACAACCCCGGCGTCGGTCCCATCACAACGCTCCTGTCGCAGGCCACCTTCGACCTGATCCAGAAGTTCGTCTATGGCGACCAGCCGCCCGGCAACGTCGCCGCGGTGCCATGTCGCGAGCAGTCGCCGCTGGGCAACCTGCTCGGCCAGCCCGGGAAGTACCCGCATGTCACCGAAGCGCCCGACTCGCCATAGAGGTCGCAGGTCGCGGGTCGCAGGTCGCAGGGCGGTTTTCGGTCGTTCCTGGCACCTGCCACCTGCCACCTGCGACCCCTCTAATCTGAGCGTATGAGGGGTGCGGCAACCTTTGCGCGGCTTGTCCGCTTCGTTGCCCGGCGACCCATACCGGTGCTCGCCGGTGTCGGCGTTTTGGCAGTGCTTGCAGCGGTTTTCGCCCTGCGGCTCGAGCCGAGCGCGTCCACCGACACGCTGGTGAACAAGTCGTCCTCGTCGTTCAAGGCGACGGAGCAGTTCAAGAAGCAGTTCGGTGACGACGCGGTGGTCATCCTCGTGAAGGGCGACCTCCAGCGGACGCTGCTCACGTCCGACCTGCGGACGCTGATCGAGCTCGAGGGCTGCCTGTCCGGCAACGTGCCGGCCAAGAGCGTCGTGCAGAACGGCAAGGTCGTGGCGGTCGGGCGCGATCGCATGCCGAGCGAGTGCACGGGGCTCGCGGAGACCAAGCCGGCGAAGGTCGTCTACGGGCCGGGCACGTTCGTCAACACCGCGGTCGAGCGCATCACACAGGGCCTCAGCCAAGTGAGCGCGCAGGAGCAGGCGAGGTCACAGCAGGTGGGCGAGGCCGCGCGCAAGGCGGCGGCCGCCAAGGGCTACTCGAAGGCCCGCCAGGACAAGCTCGCCGCCGAGGCGCAGAAGCTCGTGGCCGCGCAGTTCATCGACCAGGCGGCGCGCCTGGCGCTTCGCTACGGCCTCACAAGCGTGCCGGCGATCAACAACACGGAGTTCGTGTCCCAGCTCATGTTCGATCCGAGCAAGGGCGTGAACGTGCCCAAGGCGCGCTTCGCCTACCTCGTGCCGAGCCCCAACGCCGCGCTCGTGCAGGTGCGCCTCAAGCCGGGCCTCTCGGACGACCAGCGCCGGCACGCCATCGGCCTGATCGAGAAGGCCACGCACGAGAAGTTCTTCAAGATGCGCAACGGCCAGCAGTACATCGTCAGCGGTGTGCCGGTGGTGGCGGACGCGCTCGCGACGTCCGTGCAGCACGCGGTGGTGGTCCTGCTGATCGCGGTCCTGATCGTGATGGCGGCCACGCTCGCTCTCGTGTTCAAGGCGCGCCTGCGGATGCTGCCTTTGGCGCTCGCGCTCGCCGCGGCGGCGCTCGCGTTCGGCGTGGTGGCGGTGGTGGGCGGCAGCCTGACGATGGCCTCGGTGGCCGCGCTGCCGGTGCTGATCGGATTAGCCGTGGACTACGCGATCCAGTTCCAGGCGCGCTTCGAGGAGGCGCGCGCGGCCGGCCTCGCGCCGGTGGACGCCGCCCCGACCGCGGCCGCGGCGGGCGGCCCGACGATCGCGAGCGCTGGCATCGCCACCGGCGTCGGCTTCCTCGTCCTGCTTCTCTCGCCGGTGCCGATGGTGCGCGGCTTCGGCGTCGTGCTGGTGCTCGGGATCATCTTCGCCTTCGGCTGCGCGCTCACGGCGGGCTTCGCGGCGCTCGCCCGCTTCGGCGACAGGCCGTCGCGCTTCGCCCGGCCCGACGACGTGCCGCCGCTCTTCCCGCGCGTTCGCGAGCGGCTCGGGCGGATCGCCACCGGCGCGGTGGGGACCTCGGTGGAACGGCCCAAGCGCGTGCTGGCGATCGGACTGCTGCTCGCCGCCCTCGGCTGGGCCGCGGACACCCAGACCAAGGTGATCTCCGACGTGCGCGAGCTGGTGCCGCAGAACCTTCAGGCGCTCAAGGACGTGAACCAGCTCGAAAAGGCCACCGGCGTGTCCGGCGAGCTCGACGTGATGGTGCGCGCCAAGGACCTCACGGACCCGAGCGTGGTCAAGTGGATGACCCAGTTCGAGCAGCGTGTGCTCGCCGCGCACGGCTACAAGGCGGGCGACACCTGCAACCAGGCCAAGAACCCGCCCGAGGTGTGCCCGGCGCTCTCGCTCCCCGACCTCTTCTCGACCAGCGGCTCCGCGATCACCCAGCAGAGCATCCAGTCGCTCCTGAGCGCGGTGCCCGCCTACTTCTCGCAGGGCGTGATCTCGCGCGACCATACGGTGGCCAACATGGCGTTCGGCATCCGCCTGATGCCACTCGACCGTCAGAAGAAGGTGATCGATGACATCCGCAGCAAGCTCAAGCCTCCACCCGGCGTGACCGCCAATGTCGTCGGCCTGCCGGTGCTCGCGGCCGATGCCAACAGCGAGCTGTCGTCCACCGGGCGCCGCGCGCTCACCCTGCTGGCCGGCCTCGCCGCTGTGTTCCTCGTGCTGCTGGCCATCCGCCGCCGCCCGCGCGAGGCGGCCGTGCCGCTGATCCCGATCGCGTTCGCCACCGGCTGGTCGGCGCTCGTCCTGTTCCTGCTCCGCATCCCGCTCAACCCCATGTCCGCAGCGCTCGGCGCGCTCGTGATCGCGATCTCCACCGAGTTCAGCGTGCTGCTGTCGGCGCGCTACAAGGAGGAGCTGAGCGCCGGCGCCGGGCCGGCCCGCGCACTAGAGCGCACCTACGCCTCCACTGGCTCTGCCGTGCTCGCCTCTGGCACGACCGCCATCGCCGGCTTCGCGGCGCTGATCGCCTCGGACATCCGCATGCTCCGCGACTTCGGCATCGTCACCGTGGTCGACCTCACGGTGTCGCTGCTCGGCGTGATGGTGGTGCTGCCGGCGGCACTGATGTGGGCCGAGCAGCACGGGCCGTTCACGCTGCGCGACCTCGACCCGCGGCGGCTGCTCGCCCGCCTGCGCTGGCGGCGGCCGCGCCTCCAGGCCGGTGACTGAGGACCGCTTCGGGGACCTCGGCCCCGATCGCGACAAGTCCCCTGCGCAGCGTCTCCAGGAGCTGGACGAGCTCGAGCTCGAGCAGGAGCGCGAGGCGAGGCCGGCCGGACCCCCGCCGCGTCCGCGCGGCCGCTACATGTGGGTGGTCGGCGTGGTGTTCGTGATCGTCGTGGTCGTGGCCGGGGTGAACGCACTGCGCCACAGCGGCGGCAGCCTGCGGGGCCCGGCGGTGGGCAAGGTGCTGCCGCAGTTCGCCGCCCCGCTCGCCACCAGCAGCCTCGAGGGGGACGCGAACGTGAAGCAGCGGGCGGGGCAGTCCAACCAGCTCGGCGCGAAGCCCGCCTGCCAGGTCCACCTGCCGGGGAGCATCACCTCCTGCGCGCTGGCCCGCAAGCCGCTCGTGCTGGCCGTGATCGTTCCCGGGGCGAAGAAGTGCGAGGGCCAGCTCGACGTCTTCCAGCGCATGGCGGCGGCGCATCCGCGCGCCCAGTTCGCCGCGGTGGTGAGCGGCGGGAAGCACCAGAAGGTGGCGGACCTAACCCGCGAGCACGGCTGGACCTTCCCCGTGGCCGTGGACCGCGACCTGTCGGTGTTCAACCTCTACCGGGTGGCGGTCTGCCCGACGACGGTGTTCGCCTACCCGGGCGGCAAGGTGCAGAGCACCTCGATCAAGCCGCTCAGCCAGGCTCAGGTGGTGGCCGGGCTGCGCGCCGTGGGCGGGGCGTGAGCGACGAGCTCGACCTGCGGCGCGGCTGGGTGGGGGACGAGCTGGCCGCGGAGTTCCCGGAGCTCGGGCTGGTTCACACCACCGTGGCAGCGCGCCTGGGCCGCAGCCCACATGCGGTGAAGGAACGCCTGAAGGCGATGAGCGACCGCTTCACCGGGCCCAAGGCGGTGCAGGTGCGCCAGCAGCCCGTGCCGTGGGCCTACCGGGTCTTCTTCCGCCAGATCGGCATCGACCCGGACCACCAGCGCACACCGCCCGAGGCGGCGGCGCTCGAGCGGATGCGCGCCGGCGCCTTCACGAGCCAGAACCTGCTCGACGACGCGCTCGTGATCGCCACGGTGGAGACCGGCGTGCCGCTGCTCGCCTACGACGCCGCGCGCCTCGACGGCGAGCTCGGGCTGCGCCTCGGGCTGGCCGGTGAGCGCCTCGGCGGCGACGGCCGCGACCTCCACGGCGGGGAGATCGTCGTGGCCGACGAGGCGCACGCAGTGGCCGTGCTGTTCGGCGACACGGCCGCGCGGCGCGGGGTCCATCCGGACACGAACAGCGTGCTGCTCGCGGCGGTGCAGGTGAAGGGCGTGCCCGACGTGAGCGTCGAAGAAGCGCTCTGGATAGCCGCAGAAACCCTCGCCGAGGCCGGGTAGGCCGGTGGTACGATGGCCCCAAGCCCCGACAGGGAGGGACACGCCATAGCGGAGGTTCTTGCACCGAGGGCGCCTGGCGTCGCCCCGCTTCGAGTAGACGAGCGAGCAGCTCGCCGCTCCCTGCTCGACCAGATCGCCAAGCTCGAGTCGGAGCTGGCGACCCTCTTCTGCAGCGCGTATCCGCGCACGGGGTTCGATTGGGGCGTGCCCTCGCGCGGCGGACCGCGCATCCTCACGCTCGGGGAGCTCGAGCAGGTGCGTGACGCGCTGGCCACACGGCTCGAGGAGAACCGCCGCGAGCTCTCGGAGCGCACGCTCGTGGAGGAGGAGAACCGCCGCCTGATCGAGGAGATGCTGCTCGAGCCCGAGAAGTACCGCTGGGTGCGCGTCGGCAACTGCGACATCGGCGAGTCCGGCTGCAAGCACTGGCATGTGCGCCCGCGCTACGGCCTGCTTGGCATGCTGATGAACTGGTGGCGCGTCTGCATCTCGTCCGGCTGTCCGTTAGCCAGGGGGCGCGGCTGCGAGCCGCGACCCCGACACGCACGAGCATGAGAGGCCGATTCAATGGGGCGGCGTAGCCGCAAGCGCCTGACCGTCGAGGATTCGGCGGGGCGGCGGGACGCCAGCACGCGCGCTGACCGTGACGAGGCCCGCCGGCGCCGCGCCCAGGAGGCGAGTCGTGCGGCGAAGGAGCGCGACGACCCGCGGCTCCCCGCGCCCTGGGGGCCGTTCCCGCTCACCGAGCTCGTGGTGCTGCTCGCGATCGGGCTCCTGATCGGCGCCTTCGTCGTCCGCGGCGAACGTGGCCGCACGATGCTGGCCGCCGGCCTCCTGCTCGGCTCGCTCGGCGGGCTCGAGGTGAGCATCCGCGAGCACTTCGCCGGCTACCGCTCGCACACCACCATCTTCGCCGCCGCCGCAGGCGTGCTGACGATCGTCGTGGTCACCCTGGTCATCCACCCGATCAAGCTCTGGATCGTCGCCCTCGTGGCGCTGGCGATGTTCTGCCTCACGTTCTACCTGGCGCGCGAGGCGTTCAAGCGCCGCTCCGGCGGGGTGGGCTTTAAGGCAGGGAGATAAAAGGCCACAGGCCTGAGGCCACAGGCGACAGGAGGTGAGTTCCTGTGGCCTGTGGCCTCTGGCCTATTGCCTCCGAATCAGCGCGCCGCGCCGACGAGCTCGAATCGATGCTCCCGCTCGAACGGCTGGCTGCGAGCCGGGGTCTCGCGCGGCTGTAGCTCGCGCGGCTCGGAATATCGCGCCGACAATCCAGCGACGAGCGCAACCCGCTGGCGCTCGGTAAACGTCCCGATCTGCTTGTTCTCGGGAATCCCCAGCGAGAGGAGCAGCCTCCGGCAGCGGGCGCGACCCCACCGCCTCTGGCTCATAAGCAAGTCGCTGATCGACATGCTTTCCGCCTGCCAAGGGCATTGACTGATTACGTCTACGACACTGGTCTGCTGCGTAGCAACCCTGCGCTTGAGCTCGGCCCGCGCTAGCCGGACGCGATTTGCCTGCTCGAGTGCGCGCAGGTGTTGTGGCGCAGCATCGACCGTGGCGGTGTCGCCCATGAAACCTCCCCGCGTACTTCAACTATTGAGTTCCCACGACCCCCGCAGCACTGCCCCGGAAAGGGCGAACTCCCTCTCGAAGTCCGGCGTGTCCCTCTCTCCTGTGTGGGCCGCGAAGCCGTGACCGACCCGGAAAACCTACGATGTCCCCCGCGACTTGGTCAACCGCTTGGACGGTGGGCCAGTCGCTAAGAGCGGGCTTTTCGTTTTCTCACCTTCTTGTCCAAATCTGGACAAGCAGGTTCGGCCGGATCGTCACACTGTCGGAGGGAGATCTTCTAGATGCGCTCCACCAAGATCGTCGCGACCATAGGTCCCGCCTCGCGATCGCTCGACGTCCTCGAGCGGATGATCCGTGCCGGGATGGACGTGGCGCGTTTGAACTTTGCGCACGAGACTCCCGAGGAGCACGCCGCGACCGTCAGCCTGATCCGGGAGGCCTCGGAGGCGGCCGGGCGCGAGGTGGGGGTGCTCCAGGACGTGCCCGGACCGAAGCTCCGGATCGGCCCCGTGAAGGGGGGCGTAGTGGAGCTCGGCACCGGCACCCGTGTGGTGCTCACCCCGGAGCAGATCGAGGGCACGTCCGAGCGGCTGCCGGTGGCCTGGCCCGGTCTCGCCGAGATCATGCACAAGGGCGACATCGCCTATCTCGCCGACGGAGCGATCCGCCTGCGCGTCGACGAGGTGAGCGACGGGCAGATCATCACCGAGGTTGAGGTGGGCGGCACGCTGGCCTCGCGCCAGGGGCTGAACCTTCCGAACGTGACGATGGCGCTGCCCGCCGTGAGCGAGGAGGACCTGCGCCTGATCGACGCCGGCGTGGAGATGGGGGTGGACCTGCTGGCGCTGTCCTTCGTCCGCAGCCGCGCGGACCTCGAGCCCGTCAAGGAGCGCCTCGGCACGCATGGGCGCGACATTCCGGTGATCGCGAAGATCGAGAAGCCGCAGGCTGCCGCCAACGCCGAGGAGATCATCCAGACGGCCGACGGGATCATGGTCGCCCGCGGCGACCTCGGCATCGAGCTGCGGATCGAGGAGGTGCCGCTCGTGCAGAAGCGCCTGCTCGACCTGGCAGGCAAGTACGCGACCCCGTCGATCACGGCCACCCAGATGCTCGAGTCGATGGTCCACTCGAGCCGGCCGACGCGCGCCGAGGTGACAGACGTGGCCAACGCGATCTTCGACGGCACCGACGCCGTGATGCTCTCCCAGGAGACGGCCATCGGCCGCTACCCGGTCGAGGCCGTGGCGATGATGGCGTCGATCGCCGAGACCACCGAGCGCGAGCTGCCCTATGGGCGCTGGCTGGCGGACCGCGGTCACCAGAACGGCGCCGACGAGTCCGCCACGATCGCCTACGGGGCCGTGGGCGCCGTCTACCAGCTCGACCTCAAGGCGCTCGTCGTGCCGACGCTCACGGGCCGCACGGCGGCCCTCATGTCGGCCCACCGGCCGGCGGTGCCGGTGCTCGCGCTCTCGCCGCGTCCGGACGTGGTGCGGCGGCTCTCGATGCACTGGGGCGTGCAGGCGATGCTCAACGAGGAGCCGAGCGAGACCTTCGACCTGCTCGAGGAGTGCTCTCAGGCCGCCAAGGCGGCGGGCGTCGTCCTACCGGGCGACCGGATCGGGATCACCGCCGGCCTGCCCGCTGGAAAGGCAGGCGGGACGAACCTGTTCAAGGTTCACACGGTGGAGTGAGTCTCGGGTATCGAGTCTCGAGACTCGAGGGCTGAGTCTCGAGCACCCGATACTCGATACTCGATGCCGGCCTCTTCCCTGAACCCCGGCTTGGCCAGCAACACCTGGAGGTCCCTGATGCGGCGTTCCGCGAAGCCCGCCTCGCAGTAGGCGAGGTAGAACCGCCAGAGGCGTTGGAAGTGGTTGTCGAAATGGCGGTTGCGGAGTTCCTCGGCCTCCTGCTCCAGGTTGGTCCGCCACGTCCGGAGGGTGCGCACGTAGTGGGCGCTGATGTCCTCGAGGCCGATGAAGCGCATGTCGGTCTCCCGGGCCACGCAGGTGGAGATCACGTCCACCGAGGGCAGGCAGCCGTCCGGGAAGATCACCTGCCGGATGAAGCTGGCTGAGTCCTTCTCGACGGCGTAGGCGCGGTCGTCGATCGCGATCGCCTGGAGCAGCATCGTGCCGGCCCGGTCGAGCAGCTCCGAGCAGCGCTTGAAGAAGGTGCCGAAGTCGCGCCAGCCCACGGCCTCGATCATCTCGATCGACACGAGCTTGTCGTAGCGGCCGCGGAGGTCGCGGTAGTCCTCGAGCAGCAGCGTGATCCGATCTCGCAGCCCGAGCCGCCCGATCAGGTCCTGGACGTGGGAGAACTGCTCCTGCGACAGCGTCGTCGTGGTGACGCGGCAGCCGTACTCGCGGGCGGCGTGTACGGCGAGGCTGCCCCAGCCGGTGCCGATCTCGAGCAGGTGGTCGTCGGCGCGTAGGTCGAGCTTCCGGCAGACGCGGTCGAGCTTTGCGACCTGAGCCTGCTCGAGCGTCGAGTCGGGCGACTCGTAAAAGCCGCACGAGTAGGTCATCGTGGGGTCGAGCATCAGCTCGAACATCTCGTTGCCGCGGTCGTAATGGGCGGCAATCGCCTCCCGTGCCCGGCTGCGGGTGTTGCGTCGCCCGACGCCGCCGGCGCGCCGCAGCGGCGCGCGCAAGGGGGCGAGGAGGCGCCGCACCCGGTCCGCCGGCTCCATGTTGAGCGCGCAGAGGCGAATCACGTCCGCGGGGTCGGGCGAGTCCCACAGCCCGTCGGCGTAGCTCTCTGCGAGGCCGCGGCTGCCGTGCAGCACGGCGGCCCACACGCGCGGCGAGTGGATCTCGACGAACGCGCTCGGCTCGCCGCTGCCGAACGTCTGCGTCGTGCCGTTCTCGGCGATCGTCACGCTGCCGACGCGCAGCCGCGACAGGATCGCCCCGATCGCGCGGCGGCCGAGAGCCTCCGCGTTCATCGGGCGCCGGCCTCCGGGTGGGCGTGCACGGGCACGCCGCGCAGCTTGAGCCGCAGCGCCTGTCCGTAGATCCGCGCGAGCACGTGGAGCGTGTTCATCGGATGGCGAGCCGTGGCGGACGCGAGCGAGCGCCGGGTGAGCTCCCGGCGCGCAAGGTTGAGCGTGGCGTCGAAGGCGCGCTGTCCGTCGCGGTGGCTCTCGATATGCACGCTCAGGCGCTCGCCGGGCACTCCGACGTTCCATTGGTACTCGTGATCCATCCCCATGAATGGAGACACATGAAGCTTCTTGTCGGATCGGCCAGTGAGCACGCGACCCCCATTTTGCCGCGACAGGGCGTATGCGTGCCGTTCGCCCCAGGGGGTGTTGGTCACGTCCGCCATCACGGCCTCGACCTGCTCGCCGGCGGGGTCGAAGCAGTAGTAGAAGCTCACCGGGTTGAAGCAGTGCCCGAAGGCGCGCAGGTTGGTGAGGAGCCGGACGGGCCCGGCGGGCCGCGAGCCGGTCAGCTCGCTGACTCGATCGCGCACGGCGCCTGCGAGGTCCTCGCGCGGGTCGCCGAAGTAGTCGGGGCGGCGGAAGCGCACGACGCCGGGGCTTGGTGAGGCCAGCCGGCCGCCGAGCAGGCCCGGCAGCTCGTCGAGGTCGATGTAGGCCATGTGGATGGCGTAGCGGAACTCACGTCGCCGCACGGCCTCCCGGCGGTGGCGGACGCTGCCCTCGTACAGGGCGCTGGCCGTCACCGGAGGTGCGCCCCCAGCCGCTCGCAGACCTTCAGCGCGCTCACCACGCCGTCCTCGTGGAAGCCCCAGCCCCAGTACGCGCCGCAGTAATGCGTGCGGCCCGTGCCGCTGATCTCCTCGTGGCGCTTCTGGGCGGCCGCCCCCTCGGACGTGTACACCGGGTGGTCGTACTGGATCGTCTTGATCACATGCTCCGGATCGATCGCCTCGCTGCGGTTCAGCGTGACGCAGAACTCGCGGTCGGCGCTCAGGGCCTGGAGGCGGTTCATGTGGTAGGTCACGCGGGTGCGCCCGCTCGGCTCGCCGCCGAGGTGGTAGTTCCAGCTCGCCCAGGCGCGGCGGCGGCGGGGGAGGAGGCGCCGGTCCGTGTGGAGCACGGCCTCGTTCGGCTGGTAGGGGATCGCGCCCAGGATCTCGTGCTCGCGGTCGCTCGCGTCGGCGAGCATGCGCAGCGCCTGATCGGAGTGCGCGGCGATGATCACGTGGTCGAACGACTCGGCCTCGCCGCCGCGCGGCGTGATGCTCACGCGATCGTCGTGGCGCTCGATCGCCGTCACCGGGGTGGCCGTGCGGAGGCGGTCGGCGAGGCCGGCGGTGAGCGCGTCCACGTAGGTGTGCGAGCCGCCCTGCACGGTCCTCCACTTGGGCCTGTCGCGCAGATGCAGCACGCCGTGATTCTCGAAGAAGCTCACGAGGAAGCGGGCGGGGAAGGTCCACATCTGGCGTGGATCGGCGGACCAGACGGCGGACGCCTGAGGCACGATCACGCGGTCGATGAACAGGCGCGAGAAGCGCAGCTGCTCGAGCCACTCTCCGAGCGACGGGTCGGCGTCGCGGGTGAGTAGGGCGCGCGCCTCGCGCTGGAAGCGGCGTACCTCCATGAGCATGTGGTGGAAGCGCGGGGACACGAGGTGCCGGCGAATGGCGAAGAGCCCATTCGCCGACAAGCTCGAGTACTCGAACTCGCCGGTCGCGTCGCTCACGCCGAAGCTCATCTGGGACGGCTGCCACCCCACCCCGAGCCGCGCAAGCAGCCGCTCGAAGTTCGGGTAGTTGCGGTCGTTGAAGACGATGAAGCCGGTGTCGACGTAGTGCGTCTCGTAGGCGGTGTCGACGCGGATCGTGTTCGTGTGGCCGCCGGGCTTCGAGCCTGCCTCGAACACAGTTACCTCGTTGTGCTCGCGCTCGAGCAGATAGGCGGCCACGAGGCCGGACACGCCCGCGCCCACCACCGCGACTCTCACAGCTCGTCCTCGTTCAGGCCGGCCAGGCGCACGCATTCCTCCCACAGGCGCGCCCGCTCGCCCTCGCTCTCGCGGGTGCGGGGCAGCACGTGGGTGGGGCGCTCCTCGCGGTCGTGCCAGAAGCGGCCGCCGGGCACGTTTGATGCCGCGAGCCAGACGATCGTGTCGGCGCCCTCGTCCGGCGAGCGGAGCGCGGGCTTCATCAGCTTGTAGAAGCGCGGCAGCGAGTGCTCGAGGCCCGGCGTGTCCACCCAGCCGGGGTGCATCGAGTGAACGAGCACGCCCTTGGAGTGCAGGCGCTCGGCCCACAGCTCGCTCAGTACCACCTGGGCGCGCTTCTGCCGCGCGTAGACGGAGGCGCCGTCGTAGGAGTGGTGCTCGGTCTGAAGGTCGTCGACCGAGAGGCGCGCCGTGTACATGCCGCCCGATGAGACGTTGACGATCGACGACGGGGGGTCCGCCTCGAGCGCGGGGGCGAGCAGCGCGGTGAGCAGGAACGGGCCGAGCACGTTGGTGGCGAACGCCAGCTCGTAACCGTCCACCGACAGCGAGCGCTCGGGCGGCAGCACGCCGGCGTTGTTCACCAGCGCGTGCAGCTCGGGCTGGCTCTCGCGGAAACGGCCGGCGAACTCGCGCACCGAGCGCAGGCTCGACACGTCGCAGTCCCAGACGCGCTCGGCGCCCGCCTCAGATCGTGCGCGTGCGCCGCGGCCCTCGTCGCGCGCCAGCAGGTGGACCTCGGCGCCCAGCCCCACGAAGGCCGTGGCGGCCGCCAGCCCGATCCCGCTCGTCGCCCCGCTGACGAGTACCACACGCCCATCCATCCGCGGCAACTCGTCCCACCAGCGCCTCCGGACCGAGTACCCGAGCCTGCTGTAGCCGGGCACGACCGTCAGGTCGAGCGCGCGATCTAGAGCATGCATCCGGACAGCCTAAATCGACCCATACACCGTTTACGGTGCGGAAAGCCGTACGGATCAATGTGCCTGCTGACTACGAGATCAGCTGTGCTTCGCGACCTACGCGCTCGAAGATCTCGAGGGCGCGGTCGAGGTGCTCGCGCTCGTGCGTGGCCATCACGCTGGTGCGCAGCAGGGCGTGCCCGTGGGGCACGGCAGGGTGGATCGCGACGTTGGAGTAGACACCCGCGTCATAGAGCGCCTTCCAGAAGAGCACGGCCTGCCAGTCGTCGCCGATGCGCACCGGCACGACCGAGGTGAACATCTCCGACCCGTCCGCCATTCGCACCGGCTCGACCACGTTGAAGCCGAGCGAGTTGAGCCCTCGGTTCAGGTAGCGCGCGTTGTCGAGCACCTTGGCGAACAGCTGCGGCCCCTCGTCCGAGCGGCAGATCTTCACGGCCTGGAGCGCCGCGCCGACCGCCGCCGGCACCGCCGAGGCGGTGAACAGGAACGCTCGCGACTGGATGCGCAGGAACTCGATCACGTCCGCGGGCCCCGCGATGAAGCCACCGCAGCTCGCGAGCGACTTGGAGAAGGTGCCCATGCGCAGGTCGACCCTGTCCTCGAGCCCGAACGCCTCGCAGGCGCCCGCGCCGCGCGCGCCGAGCACGCCCACGCCGTGCGCCTCGTCCACCATCAGGCGGGCGCCGTGGGTCTGGCAGAGATCGACGATCGGCGGCAGGTCGCAGACGTCGCCCTCCATCGAGTAGACGCCGTCGACCACCACGAGCACCCCGCCGCCGTCGTCGGCCGCCCGCTCGAGCATCGTGCCGAGCTTGTCGAGCCGGTTGTGGCGGAAGGGCCGCAGGCGCGCCCGCGACATCATCACGCCGTCCATGATCGAGGCGTGGTCGCCGGAGTCGCAGATCACGGTGTCGCCGGGGGCGAGGATCGTCGACAGGCAGCCGACGTTCGCCTGGTAGCCGGTGGTGAAGACGATCGCGTCGTCGGTGCCCATCCACTCGGCGATCTCGCGCTCGATCTCCTCGTGCAGCGGGGTGGTGCCGTTGAGCAGGCGCGAGCCGGTGAGGCCGGTGCCGTAGGTCTCGAGCGCCTGGCGCGCTGCCTCCTTCACGCGCGGATCGCCGGTCAGGCCGAGGTAGTTGTTCGAGCCGAGCATCACGCGCTCTTTGCCCTCGACCTCCACCACCGGGCCGGCCTCCGACTCGATCAGCCGGAAGTAGGGGAGCAGGTCGTGCTCACGGGCCGCCGCGAGCTGCTCGAGGCGCTCGTGCGTGCGGGCCTTCTCGAATAAATCGGTGACGGTGGGCATGGTTCGGATAAGGTGCCGCGCCGATGTCGATCGAGGTGCGGCCAGTCCACTCGCAGAGCGACCTGATGCGCTTCATCAAGCTGCCCTGGCGGCTTTATCGTAACTCTCCTCGGTGGGTGCCGCCCCTCATCTCGGAGCGCAAGCACCATCTGGACCGGGAGAAGAACCCGTTCTTCCAGCACGCCGAAGCGGAGTATTTCCTCGCCTGGCGCGACGATCAGGTGGTCGGCCGGATCAGCGCCCAGGTCGACCATCGCTTCAACGAGTTCCAGCAGAACGACTGGGGCCTGTGGGGCTTCTTCGAGTCCGAGGACGACCCCGAGATCGCGAACGCGCTGCTCTCCGCCGCCGAGGCGTGGCTGCGCGAGCGCGGCCGGGACAACATGGTCGGCCCGATGGACTTCACCACCAACCACGAGTGCGGCCTGCTCGTGGATGGCTTCGAACGCCCGCCCCAGATCCTCGAGAACTGGCACCACCCCTACTACGGCGCGCTGATCGAGGGCTACGGCCTGTCGAAGGTGATGGACCTCTACAAGTGGGAGCTGAAGATCGCCGACCGGGAGAAGATGCTCCCGATCATGTTCGAGCTGGCCGACAAGGTCGAGCCGAAGTACGGCGTGAAGGTGCGGCCGATGCGCAAGCGCGACTTCGAGAAGGAAGTGCGCTCGTTCATGGAGGTCTACAACGCGGCCTGGGAGAACAACTGGGGTTTCGTGCCGCTGACCGAGGACGAGCTGAAGGCGTACGCCAAGGAGCTCAAGCCGATCCTCGATGAGAACTGGGCCTGGATCGCGGAGTCGGAGGGCGGGGAGGTCGTGGGGGCGGCGCTGTCGATCCCGGACTACAACCAGGTGCTCGCGAAGCTCAACGGGCGGCTGCTGCCGATCGGCTGGGCCAAGGCGCTGGTCGCGCGGCGCAAGATCGACTCGGTGCGGGTGTTCGCGCTGGGCGTCAAGCGCGACTGGCAGCACACAGGCGTGGCGGCCAAGTTCTACGTCGAGCACTTCAACTCGGCCGGTCGCACACCGCAGACCTGGGGCGAGATGGGCTGGATCCTCGAGACCAACAAGGCCATGAACCGCGGCATGAAGGCGATGAACGGCCGGATCGTGAAGACCTACCGTCTCTACGAGAAGCCGTTGGTCGAGGGCCGTCCGGACGGGGAGTAGACTCGCACGGCTCTATGTCCGACGCCGCTCATGATCCGATGCCCGCGGATGAGGAAGAGGTCCGGCATCTGCCGGTGCCGTCCAATGTGCCCGAGGCGCGGCCGATCGAGCGGCCTCCGCAGGGCGGCGGGCTGCAGCAGTTCCTGAGGTCGCTTCCGGCCCCGGCCGTGGCTGCCGCGGGCGGCTTCCTGATGGGCGTCGCCACCTGGGTGGCGGTGCGGATTCTGCGCGGTGACCGGCGCCGGTCGGCGATCGCGCGCCGCAACAAGCGCAAGGGCGTCGAGGTAGCGGCCACGCGGTCGTTCCTCGTGGACGTCCACCTGCTCAAGGACAGGTAGCGCCCTTGGCGGTCGTCGAGCTCGACGTCCGCCCGCGCGGCCCCTACCGGATGCCGCATGCCGGGCGTGACGGCGTTGTGCGGCGACGGGAGCGGGCGCTCGAGCGGCTGATCCACCACGGCGAGGATGCCGCGGTGGTGCGGGCTTGGGCCGCCGGGCCGTGCATGCGGATCCGGGCGGAGTCGTCGTCGCGTGACGCCGCCGAGCACGCGGTGGAGCGCATGCGCTTCGCGCTCGGCGTGGACCACGACCTGTCCGAGTTCCAGCGCGAGTTCAAGTGGCACCCGCTGCTCGGCCCGGTCATCCGGCGCAAGCCGTGGCTGCGGCCGCGGCGGCGGGCGGAGCCATGGGAGGCGCTCGCGTGGGCCATCACGGAGCAGCTGATCGAGTCCGAGCGCGCGGCGCGGATCCAGCGCCGGCTCGTGTACCGCTATGGGCGGCTCAGCGCGTGCGGCACGCTGCG
>DATBKS010000305.1:0-26509 GCA_036555755.1 Thermoleophilaceae bacterium | reverse complement strand
GTCGAGGTCGGCCGACTCGTCCACGTACACGTGGCAGTTGCCCGACGCCGCGTAGATGACCGGCACCTTGGCGTGCTCCTTCAGCGCTGCTTTCAGGCCCTCGCCACCACGCGGAATGATCAGATCGACGATCCCCTCCTGGGTCGCGATCTGGCGCAGCTCGTCGCGGTCGCCGCCGGCCACCAGGGACACCGACCCCTCCGGCAGCCCGGCGCCCGACACGGCCTCGGACGCGATCGACGCCAGCACCGTGTTCGAATGCAGAGCGGTCGATGACCCGCGCAGAACGATCGCGTTGCCGGACTTCAAACACAACGCGCTGCAGTCGATCGTCACGTTCGGCCGCGCCTCGTACACCACCGCCACAACTCCCAGCGGCACGCGCACCTGGCGCAGATCGAGCCCGTTGTACATCTTGTGGCCCGCGATCACCTCGCCCACGGGGTCCGGCAGGGCGACGATCCGGCGCGCATCGCGGGCGATCCCGCTCACGCGCTCGCGCGTCAGCAGCAGGCGGTCGAGCAGCGATGCTTCGAGCTCGGCCTCGCGGCCCGTCTCCATGTCTCGCGCGTTCGCCTCGAGGATCTCGTCCACGCGTGCCTCGAGAGCGTTCGCCATCGCCTCGATGGCGGCGTTCTTCGTGGTGGTGTCGAGACGCGCAAGCTCACGCGAGGCGCGCTTGGCGCCCGCGCATATCTCCGCTACCGATGCCGCTGTCGTGGCCACGTGACAAGGGTACCGGCCGCCTCCGGCAACGGGGGCCGAGCAGCTACCGCGCCGAGTGAGCGGCCGGCTCCGCTCGCGCGGGCCGCCCGTCCCCGTTGGGTCTTGCCCCGTTCTCTCGCGGCTGAGCCACGCCATCAGGAGTGACGTCGAGCTCGCCGGCCACGACCTGCTTCGCTTCCTCCCACGAGGGTGCGTCCACGGGAATCAGCGCGTAGGAGCCGGTCTTCGGATTGAAGTACGGAATTTCGTAGAGCACCGCGTGTGGATATGCCCGCACGCGCGCATACTATGCTCCAAATCCCTCATTTGGAGTGCCTCTCCTGAGTGATTCGCGCGCGACGCCGGCTAGGCGGCTCAGCGCCGGCCGCCGCAGCATCAGGAGCCCGGCGAGACCGGTCAGCACCGTACCGCCTCCGGCGACCATCAGCGTCGTGCGAGCGCCCAGCAGGTCGACCATCAGCCCGCCCAAACCGAGCGCGGCAAGCTCGGCGCAGTTGCGAAGCCCCGCAAATGCCGCGAACGCACGACCGTGCGCCTCGGGCGCCACTCGTTCGTGGATCAGTGCGCGGGCGCTCACGTTCTTCACGCCCTGGCCTGCCCCTCCGAGCGCGTAGAGCGCGAGCGTGACCGGCAGCAGCGCGATCGCGGCGCCGAACAGCTTGCCGCTGCCCTGCACCGCCGTCGCGGCCAGGGCGGCCAGGGCCAGCAGACCGGCCGGCACCCGCGGCGCGAGTGTGAGCGATCCCGCGACCATGCCCGCCATCCACGCCGAAAGCAGTAGGCCGAGCCCGATGCTGCCAACCCCGAGCGACTGCTGGGCGAAGAAGACGTCGGCGCTGACCGAGGTCGACATGGCGAGCAGCGAGCCCACGAGCACGACCACCGTCAGTCGCAGCACGCGATCGCAGGCGAGAAGCGCAATCCCGTCACGCGCCCGGGGCCGGGGCGCATCGCTCGGCGCGGGCGGCCGGCGCGAGTGCAGCAGGGCGGCGCCGAGCGCAACGGCGGCAAAGCTCGCGCCGTCGGCAGCGAGCGCCGCGCCCACCCCCGCCGCGGCCGTGAGGGCCGTGCCCGCGAGCGGCCCCACCAGATATCCGACGTAACGCGCCGTCTCGACTCGCCCATTTGCGCGCCCGCTGCCGGCTCCCTGCGCAACCAGCACGCCGACGAGCGCGAACTCGGCCGGCACCGCCACCGCGCCGCCCACTCCGAGCAGCGCGGTGAGGGCCAGCACTCCGCCGGTCCCTGGCGTTGTCGCGAGCGCAAGGGCCACGAGCACCTGGCCCGTCGAGGCCACGATCAACAGGCGACGCGCATCCATTCGGTCCACGAGCGCGCCCGCCGCCGGTGCACCCAATGCGAGCGGGAGCCAGTTGGCCGCGGCGAGCGCCGCCACGACCAGGCCAGACCCGGTGGTCTGCTGGAGGTGCACCGCAAGTGCCGACAGCGCGGCGAGGTCGCCCGCGGCCGAGACTCCCACGGCGCCCACCAGGATGGCCAGGTCGCGGCGCGCGTTCATGGCTTGAGCTCGTAGAGCCGGTTGAACGGGTCCTCGATCGGCAGCTCGCGTATCGAGCCGAAGCCGGCCGATGTCCCCAGGTCCTGCACCACCGCGGGCGGACAGCCGCAGGTGCCGAGGCCTGCGCCGCCATGCGCCAGCGACGTCGTCATGCAGTAGAGGACGCTGAAGCCGTACATCAGCGTCGCGATCGGGCCCTCGTTCTCGGCTGGATCGTTGGCGCAGTTGATGTCGAGCAACAGGTAGGAGCCATCGTCGGTGAGAGAACGCCTGATGCCCGCCACCAGGCCCGCCGGGTCGACCGCGTCGTGCACGACATCGAAGGTGGAGATCACGTCGAAGCTGCCGGGCAGCCCCCTTGCCGCATCCGCCACCTCGAAGCTCACGCGCTCCGCCACGCCGCTCTCCTGGGCCATGCGCCGCGCGCGCTCGACCTGCGCCGGGAACGCGTCGAACCCGACGAAGGTCGAGGCGGGGAACTCCTGTGCCAGCCGGATGACCGCGCGGCCCGCGCCGCAGCCGACATCCGCCCAGCTTGCTCCCCGCTCGAGCCGTTCGCTCAGCCCGGGCACGAGCGGCAGCCAGTCGGCCACCAGCCGGTGGTCGAACCAAGCGCGGGTGAAGCGCGACATGCCGTCGTATGCGTCGTCGGGATATGCCGCCTGCGGCACGCCGCCGCCCGCGCGAAATGCCTCGGCCACGCGCCCGATCACCTGGAACATGCCGGCGATCTCCTGGTAGCCGCCGCCGAGGAACATCGGCCCACCCTCGTTGGCGAGCACCTCGGCCTGCGCCGGCGGGAGCACGAAGCGGCCGCCCGCCAGCTGCAGATAGCCGGCTGTGGCGAGGCCGTGTGCCCACTCCCGCACGTAGCGCTCGTCGGCGCCGGCGCGCTCGGCCAGTTCCGCGGACGTTGCCGGGCCGCCCTTGGCGAGCGCGGCAAACAGACCGACCTTGTCGCCTAGGGCGCAGAGAACGCTCGTCATCGTGGCGGCCACATCGCCGACCACGCGGCCGGCGAACTCCTCCGCCGCGCTGTGCTCAATCGCGGTGGTCATCGCGCTGCCTCCTCGGTCTCGGTCCAGGCGGGCGGCTCGTATGCGGCTCCGGGGGTGCCGCCGACCACCAGCACGCGCAGGCCTCCAGGGCCACTCTGGAGCGCGCGCTCGCATTCGGGCGGAACCACGACGAGGACGTCGGGCGTCAAGTGGGTGCCGGTGGAGCCATCGGTCACCACGGCGCCGTCGCCGCGCAGCGCGACGTACAGCTCCTCCTGCCCGGTCGCGGTCTCGTCGTGGGATTGGGTCGTGTACGAGGGCGGCAGATCCAGCACCTGCACGCCGAAGGCGGTGATGCCGAGCCCCGAGCGCGCGAGCTTCATGAGGCCGTCGAAGAGCGCGGGCAGATCGTCGATCCTGGCGGCGGTCGGCATCGCGCGGTCCTGTTGGGCGGTGGTCATTTGTGAACCTCCTGGTCGAGTGACGCCGCCACTGTCGCGCGCGCCCGCAATCGCATCGCAAATGGAGCGCAAAGCGTTCGTCAACACCCTGCGGGGCGCCAGATACGGGGGTACGCTCGCCCAAGAGAGCCATGCTGAGGATTCGCGTTCTGGGCCAGATCGAGCTCGAGCTGGACGGGCAGCCGCTCGCCGCGCCGGCGGGGCGTCCCGCCCGCGCGCTGCTCGGCTGGCTCGCGCTTCACCCGGGCACTCACCCGCGCTCCCAGGTGGCCGCTGCGCTGTGGCCCGATGTGCTCGACACGAGCGCCCGCGCGAGCCTGCGCACCGCGCTGTCCGCGCTCAGGCAGTCGCTGGGCCCTGCCGACGACGTCCTTCGCAGCGGCCGCGAGCACGTGGGCATCGCGGGTCCTCCGGAGGTGGCCGTCGACGCGCTCGAGTTCGACCTCCTTCTCGAGGGGGGAAAGCCCGAGGAGGCGCTCGCGCTCGCGGATGGAGACCTGCTGCCGGGCGTGGAGGACGACTGGGCGCTCAGCGCGCGGGACCGGCACCGCGACCGCCAGGGAGCGGCGATGGCGTCGCTGGCCGAAGCCGCCGACGTCGCCGGCGACCAGGAGGCGGCGCTCGGCTGGACCCGCCGGCGCGCGGACCTGGGTCCTTATGACGAGCCGGCGCACCGCGACCTGATCGTGCGCCTGGCCCGGTCCGGGGACCGAGCAGGCGCGCTCGCTGCCTACGAGCGCTTCGCCGAGCGACTGCGGCGCGAGCTGGGCGTGGCACCGTCCGCGGTTACCCGCGAGCTCGTCTCGCGTATGCGCGCGGAGGAGCCCGCGGCCGTCACCCCCATTCCCACTGGGGGTCCACCGCCGCTGCCCTCCCGGCTCGAGCCGCATCGCTGGCGAAGCCAGTTCGTCGGGCGGGCGGATGCTCTCGCCCGGCTTGGCGGCGCCTGGGCATCGCAGCAGCGCGGAGGGCTGGGTGTGGCGGTCGTGGTGGGCGAGCCGGGGATCGGCAAGACGCGTCTGGCCGCCCAGTTCGCGGGCGAGTTGCACGCGGCCGGCGCGGTGGTGCTCGCGGGCCGCGCGGAGCAGGAGCCATTCGAGTCATACCAGCCGCTGCTCGAGGCGCTGCCGGCCGACGCGGCCAACCTGCTCCCGCCGGAAGCCGGCCTGAGCGACGACCGGGCGGGACGCATGCGCCTCCACGAGGCGCTCGCCGCTGCGCTCGAGCAGGCTGCCGCCGGACGCCCGCTCGCGCTCGTGCTCGACGATCTCCATTGGGCCGATGCCGGAACGCTCGAGTTTCTGCGCCGCTTGGCCGTGCGCGGCACCGCGATGCCCACCCTCGTAATCGCCACGTCCCGGCCCGGCGAGCTGTCGGCGGGCGCGCCGCTGGCACGCGCGCTCATAGAGATCGCGCGCGACGCCCCGGTCACCCGCGTGACGCTCGGCGGGCTCACGCTCGACGAGACGGCGGCGCTCGTGAGTGGCCGTGCCGGCGGCGGGGAGGCGGACGTCGAGGGCCTCGTCCGCCGCACCGGCGGCAACCCGTTTTTCCTCGAGGCGCTGGTCGACGCGGGCCTCACCGCGGGAGGCGACCTGCCCGCGGGTGTGGCCGAGCTCGTGGCCGCGCGGATCGAATGGCTCGGCCCGGAGGTGCGCGACCTGCTCGAGGCCGCGGCGATCACCGGCCGGGAGTTCGACCTCGAGCTCGCAGCGGCCACCGCGGGAATCGAGCCGCAGGCCGCGCTGGCAACTCTCGACGCTGCCGCGAAGGCGCACCTCGTGACACCCGCCGGTGCCGGACGCATGGCGTTCGTTCACGCGCTCGTGCAGGAGGCGCTCGAGCGCATGCCCGCCCCGGGCGAGCGCACGGCGCTCCACGCCCGAGCCGTGGAAGTGCTCGCCCGGCGCGTGGAGGCCGGCTCCGACGACGCGCTTGTGGCCTCGGCTCGCCACGCGCTGGCGGCAGCGCCGCTGATCCCACCGGAGCGCGCCGTCGAGCTGGCGGAGCTCGCCGGCGCCGCCCTGATCGCGGCGTTCGCGCCGGCGGACGCCGCGGAGCTGCTCGGTCGCGCGATCGCTCTCGCCGACGCCCGGGGCCAATCGCCGCGCCTGCGGGCCCGCCTGCGCTGCGCTCACGGGGACGCGCTCCACGCCGCCGACGATCCCGAAGCCGCGCGCGGCAGCTTCATGGAGGCGAGCGCGCTCGCCCGGCGGGCGGGCGACGGCGAACTGCTCGCGCGGGCGGCGCTGGGAAGCGTCGGTCCCCACGTGACGATCCGGCGAGTCGAGCGCGAGCGGGTCCGCTCCCTCGAGGAGGCGCTCGACGCGCTGCCGGCGAACGCGCAGGACCTGCGCGCTCGGGTGCAGGCGAGGCTCGCCATCGAGCTGGCCTATGACCCGGACGGCGAGCGCCGCGGCCGTCTCAGCTCGGAGGCGCTTGCGACTGCCCGCGCGAGCGGAGAGCCCCGCACGCTTGCGGCCGCACTGAGCGCCCGGCACGTGGTCTTGTGGGGTCCCGACCACACGCCTCAGCGCATCGGGCTCGCGGACGAGATGATCGAGCTCGCCCTCCGTGCCGGCGACCCGGCCCTCGAGCTTCTCGGGAGAACGTGGCGGATCGTCGACCTCGACGAGTTGGGCGATGCGCCCGCGGCGGAGGCGGAGATCGACGCGTTCGCCGACACCGCCGCCCGCAGCGGCCTCTCGACCTACGCCTGGTACGTGCCGGGTTGGCGCGGCGTGCGCGCCGGGTTGGCCGGCAGGCCGGACGAGTCGCGTGAGCTGCAGCGCCGCGCGGTCGAGCTGGGCCGGCGCGTGGGCGATCCAAATGTGGAGTTCGTGGCGCGCTCGCACTGGGTGAGCGCGCTCGCCGAAGACGGCTTCGAGCAACTCGAGATGACCTGGCAGGAGGAGAGGGTCCGCAACTCGCCCGTGGGTTGGGCATACAGGGCGATGTACACCTGGGCGCTCGTCGCGCTCGGCCGCGAGGACGATGCCCGGCGCGAGCTCGCCGACCAGCGCAGCAAGGGCTTCCCGCGCGGCTGGCCGCGCGACACGAACTGGCTCTCCGCGATGAAGGAGCTGTCGGAGGCGGCGGTGCTGCTCGGGGACCGCGAGCTGGGTGCGGAGATCGAGGAGCTGCTTGAGCCGTTCGCCGACAGGATGGTCGCCTCCGCGCGCAGCTTCATGATGATGGGCAGCGTGATGGGCGCGCTCGCGCGCCTCGCCGAGCTGCGAGGCGAGAAGGCGCTCGCGATCGAGCGCTACGAGGACGCCATCGCACGGGAGGAACGGGCCGGCATGGCGATCTGGGCAACCCACCATCGCGCGCGGCTCGGCGAGGCGCTCATCGCCAGCGGACAGGCGGATCAGGGTCGCGTGCTGCTCGAGCGCGTGGCGCGCGAGGCCGGACCGATGGGTCTCGACGGACTGGCCGCGCGCTACTCGAGCACGAAGTAGTCGCGGTGCACGGCCTCCTCGCTCGCGCGCGGCAGCAGCTCGCGCACCTCTGAGGTCTTGAGGCCCTTGATGCGCCGTAGCTCCTCGGCCGAGTAGTTCGCGATCCCCTTGCCGATCGGGCGGCCGTCCCCGTTCGTCGACGAGACGTCCACCGCATCGCCCGCCTGGAACTCGCCCTGCACGTCCACCACGCCCACAGGCAGCAGGCTCGTGCCACGTTCCTTCAAGGCGTGCGCCGCGCCGTCGTCCACCACGATCCGGCCGTGCGTGGGCTTCGCGTACTTCAGCCAGAGCTTGAAGCTCGACACGCGGCCCTCCTGCGGCCGGAAGCGCGTTCCGCCCTCCTCCCCCGCCACCGCCGAGCCGATCACGCCCTCGCGGTGGCCGCTCGCGATCACCGCGGGGATCCCGGCCGCGGTCGCCATCTCCGCGGCAACCACCTTCGAGCGCATTCCGCCCGAGCCGAGCGGCGACGTGGACACCGCGATGTCGATCTTCTCGAGCAGCTCGAAGTCGGTGACCTCCGGCACGTGCCGCGCGCTGCGATGGCGGCGCGGGTCGGCCGTGTAGAGGCCATCGGTGTCCGTGAGCAGGAGCAGCAGGTCCGCGTCGAGCAGGATCGCAACCTGCGCCGCGAGGAAGTCGTTGTCGCCGAACGAGATCTCGTCGGTGGTGGTGGTGTCGTTCTCGTTGATCACCGGCACCACGCGCCAGTCGAGCAGCTTGCGCAGCGTCTGCCGCGCGTTGAGGTAGTGGCTGCGCGCGGACATGTCGAAGAACGTGAGCAGCACCTGCGCGCTCGACACGCCGTGCGCCTGGAACAGCTCGTCGTAGACGCGGAAGAGCTTGCCCTGCCCGACCGCCGACGCCGCCTGCAGCTCGTCCATCGCCCGCGGCCGGATCGCGAGGTCCATCACCTCCATCCCGCGCGCGATCGCACCGGACGTGACGAGCACGACGGCCTGGCCCGCGGCATGGAGCTTCGCCGTCTCGGCGCACAGCTGCTCCAGCGCCTCGCGGCGAACGACACCCGTGTCGTCCGCGACGATGCTGGACCCAAGCTTTACGACCGTGATGCTCATGTTGAGCGAAGGTTAAGGGGCTAGTGACGCTTGTGCTTGACCTTCGTCGCCACGCCCCAGGAAGCATCGTGCTCGAAGCCCGGCGCGTGTGTGAGGTTCTTCAGGCCGCTGCCGTCGGCATTTGCGACGAAGATGTCGTGCCTGCCCTCGCTGGTGAAAATGAACTTCTTGCCGTCGGGGGACCAGACGGGCGTCTCGTCGACAGCAGGCAGCGCCGCGAGCTTGACGAGGCCGCTGCCGTCGCTCGCGCTCGCGTAGATGTCGTGATCGCGCTCGAAGATGAAGCGCTTGCCGTCGGGCGAGAAGTCGTTGGCGTAGTGCTCGCCCACCTGGCCGGCGACGGTCCCGTTGAGCCCGACGAGGTACTCGAACGGCTGTGAGCCGGGCGGTGAGCTGAAGAAGGCGATCCGCCCGGTCACCGGCGACGCGATCGGGCCCGCGTCCTGCACCTCGTCGCCGAAGGTGAGCTGGCGCTGCTTGCCGCCGCTCGCGCTCACCACGTAGACGTGGCTCGGCGGGTTCGTCCCCTGGAAGCGCGTGAAGACGATGCTCTTGCCGTCGGCCGTCCAGGACGGCTGCATGACGGCCTCGTCGGGGCTGCCGCTGACGATCCGCCGCATGTGGCTCCCGTCCGCCTTCATCACGGCCAGACCGGCGTGCTTGTAGTCGAACGTCTGGAAGGCGAACACGAGCTTGCGTCCGTTCGGCGAGAAGGACGGATCGGTCTCCGAGACCTTCGGCGTGTTCGTGATGTCGCGCTGGTGCTTGCCGTTCGCGTTCATCACGTAGATGTCCTTGATGAGCGCCCCGCCCTTCGACTTCTGGAACGCGATCAGGCCGTTCTTGCCCGGGAAGGCCGCGAGTGCTGCCGGCGACGCCGCGAGAGAGGTCGCCACCGCGGCGATGAGTATCGGAAGCTTGCGGATGGTCATGCGGGCGAACCTAACCCGCCCGCAGGCGCGGCTGTGTACGGATATCCCGCCAGAAACGCGGGAGTTTCCTTTACGGACGACGCCCCCAGCTCGGATCCTTGGCGTAGCCGGGCTGGTGGGTGAAGACGTGAGCCCCGCCGCCGTTCGCTTTCGCGATCCAGAGATCGTGCGTTGCCTCGTTGCTCCAGATCACGAAGCGGCCGTCGGGTGAGTACGACGGATCGGAGTCTCGGAGCGGCCCGTCTGCAATCCGGGTCTCCGTGCCACTGCCGTCGGCCGCACGCGTTGCCACGGCGAGGTGTGACATGAACACGAAGCGCTGCCCGTCCGGCGACCAGTCGCTCATCGGCACCGGGCCACCCACTCGCACGACGTTCGAGCCGCCCGGGTCGCTCGTCTCGAGCACGTCCTCGCCCGCCCCCAGCGGGTCGACGATGAGGTAGGCGAGCCGAGGGCCGATCGGTGAGGTGATCGAGAGACGCGGCTGATCGGCCGCGAGCAGCCGCTGCTGAGTCCCGCCGCGCGCCGGGATCGACCAGATCTCGAATGACGGCTCGCCACTGGCGTCGAAGTGCCCGCGCGTGTAGACGAGGCTCTTGCCGTCGGAGCTCCACGAGGGCGGGCCGTAGAAGTCGCTCGTGGGGCTGCCCGCCGTCAGGTGGCGCAGGCCCTTGCCGTTCGAGCCGACGATGCCGAGGCCCTGCTTCGTGTAGGCCCGGTTTGACCAGTTGAACGCGATCGTGCGCCCATCCCGCCCGAACGACGGCGCCGTCTCGGCGAACTTCCGTGTGCGCGTTATGTCCTTGCCCTTGCCGCCCTTCGGACCAACGACCCAGAGGTCCTGGCTGAAATGCTTGCTCTGGACGTAGGCGATCAGGCCGTTCTTGCCCGGGAACGCGGCCTCCGCGAGCGGCGGCGCGACGAGAGTTGCGGCCAGGACCGTGAGAACGATGCGAGCCCTCACGGGCCAACCCTAACCCGGTCCGGCCTCTATTGCAGCCCGTACTTCAGCTTCCGTAGGCGTCTGGCCGAAGCCCGTCATGCACCACGTGGCGCCCGCCTCCTCCCACGGCGCGGGGTCCGTGCCGGGCGGGTTGTCGACGATGAAGTCGAATGGCGCCGACGGATCCGGGCGGTGCTCGTTCACGTACGCGACCATCTCCGCGAGCTGCTCCGGCTCGTCGTGGTCGATCGGGAAGAGCCCATCCCAGCGAGCGGCGCGCCGCATGGGCTTCTTGTTCGGCCAGCGGGCCGCGACCCACACCGGGATGCGCGGCTCCTGGAGCGGGCGCGGTTCGAACTCGCCGTCCCAATACGCCACGAGCTTGTCCAGTCCGTCATCGAGCAGCTTTGCGCGCTCGCGCGGGTCCAGCTCCTCGCCGAACTGCGAGAACTCGCCGTTGTTGTCGCCGCCGAGGCCGACGCCGAAGACGAGCCGTCCACCGCTCAGGACGTCGAGCGTCGCTGTCTCGCGCGCGAGCTTGTGCACGCGGCGGCGCGGCAGCGGCGTGACCAGCGGCCCGATCAGCACGCGCTCTGTGGCCGTGGCAACAGCGCTCATCGCAACCCACGGGTCCGCCACCGCGCTCGTGGGCGGCCGGTAGTTCACGTGGTCCCAGACGAAGAAGCCGTCGAAGCCCTGCTCCTCCGCCGACGCCGCCAGCCGCGACAGCACGCGCGGGTCCGACAGCTCGTCGAACGGCGCGACGAATATCGCTCGCTTCGACCTCACGAGCCGAAGGGCGCGCCGGGATCGAGCTCGAAGACCATGCCCGCGATCTCCACATCATCGCCGGGCTCGAAGCCGGCCGACTCGAGCGCGCGGATTACGCCCATCGAGCGAAGCCGGTCCTCCACATAGCGCTGCGCGTCCTCGTTGTCCATGTCGTGGCGGGCGATCAGGCGCTCCACGCGCCCGCCCGACACGCGGAACGTCCCATCGCCGAGGCGCTGCACCTGGAAGCCGCCGTCGTCACCCGGGCGATAGACGCGGTGCTCCGGCTGAGCCTCTTCGAGCCCCTCGGCGGGCACGGGCAGCGGCTCCTCGGGCACCGCCCGGAAGATCGCCTCCACCAGCTCGTCCAGCCCCTGCCCGGTAACCGAGGAGGTGACCACCACCTCGAGCCCGAGCCGCTCGGCCCACTCGGCGCGGGCACGCTCGGCGTCCTCGGGCGGAACGAGGTCCGCCTTCGAAAGGCAGAGGATGCGCGGCAGGCGCTCGAGGCCCGCGCCGTATTCCGCCAGCTCGGCCTCCACGGTGGCGTAGTTCTCCAGCGGATCGGAGCCGTCGAGCGGTGCGGCGTCCAGCACGTGAACGAGGAGCCGCGTGCGCTCCACGTGCGCGAGGAACTCGTGGCCGAGCCCCGCACCATGGCCGGCGCCCTCGATCAGCCCAGGGATGTCCGCCACCACGAGCTGGCGATCGTCGCGCTCGATCGTGCCGAGCACCGGCTCGATGGTCGTGAACGGATAGTCGGCCACCTTGGGCTGCGCGCGCGTGATGCGCGAGAGCAGCGACGACTTGCCCGCGTTCGGCAGCCCCACGAGCCCGGCATCCGCGAGCAGCTTGAGCCGCATCTCGAGCCAGCGCTCCTCGCCCGGCAGCCCGCGCTCGGCGAAGCGCGGCGCCTGGCGCGTGGGAGTCGTGAAGTGGCGGTTGCCGCGCCCGCCCAGCCCGCCGCGCGCCACCACGCCGCTCTCCCCGGGCGTCGTGAAGTCGTAGCGCAGCTCACCGTCCACGTCCTCGACCACCGTGCCCGGTGGCACGCGCACCACCAGCGCATCCGGGCTCGCGCCGTGGCGGTTCGCGCCCTCGCCGTGGCCGCCGCGCGTGGCCTTGTAGTGCGCCTTGCGCTTGAACGTCTGAAGGTCGCGCAGCGACGGGTCGCAGACGAGCAGCACGTCCGCGCCGCGGCCGCCGTCCCCGCCATCGGGGCCGCCGCGGGGCACGTGCGCCTCGCGCCGGAACGACACAACGCCGTTGCCGCCGCCACCGCCCTGCACGAAGATCTTCGCCCGGTCGTAGAGCACGGGGCGATGGTAGTTACGACGACTGCGCGAGCGACAGCGTGTTGCCGTCCGGATCCTTGAACCAGGCAATGCGCGCGCCACTCGGCGAGGTCCAAATCCCGAGCTCGTCCTGCTCCATCCCGTCGTAGGTCTCGAACGCCACTCCGCGCTCGGCGAGCTCACGCACGCGCGCCTCGACGTCGTCCACCCGCCAGCCGAGCACGGTGTACGGCGCGCCCGCCACCTCCTGCACCAGCGTCACGCGGAGGCCGCGGAACTGGCAGGCGAACTGGTCGCGACCCTGGAACTCGAGGCCAAGCGTGCCGGCATAGAAGTCGTGCGCGCGATCGAGGTCTGTCGTCGCCACGAACGACATCAGCTCGGCGCCGCCCAGCACCGTCTACTGCTCCGGCAGAAGCTGGGCAGCGTCGGCCGGGATCATCTCGATGGCGATGAGGCGCCTTACCAGCTCGGCCCAGCCGTCGTTTGCTGCAAAGGCACGCTGCAGGTGCGGCATGGCCTCCTCCACACGCCCGGCTCCGGCCAGCGCGAGGCCGAACCAGAACGTGAGCTCCAGGTTGTCCGGCGCAGCCGCGTGTGCGCGCTCGTAGTACGGGAAGGCCGCCGGCAGCTCGCCGCGGGCCGCGAGCTCCTCGCCCTCCTCCAGCACGTCGTAGGCGCGCCGCAGTGCCACGAGCCGGCGCAGCTCCCGCAGCGGCTCCGGGTGGTCCTCCACCCGCAGCTCCATGCGGCGCTCCGTCCACGGCGTGTCGGTGGGCTTGCCGCCGACGATCAGCAGCGCGGCTGACTGGCGCCCGCGGATGTCGCCGCCTATCGATTCGGCCGCATCGAGGGCCGCGAGCAGCCGGTCGGCGAGGTCACCCGTCATCGCCGAGTAAGCCTCCACCATCGCGTCCGGCACACCCGGGTTGCGCATCATGTTGGCCTGCGCCGACATCTGCGTGCCCACGCGGTGATCGGCCTCGGGGATGCAGCCCTGACCGGTGTGCACCGCCACGCGGCCCCCGGAGTCGATCATCGCGACCTGGCGCACCCGCTCGCCCTCGTCCTGGTCTACGAGCTCGCCCAGCGCCCCCACCGCGCTGCGGCCCTTGCGCATCAGCTCGAGCCCGCGCGGCCCGTAGGCGACGTCCACGAACGACTGCGTGGCGACCGCGCCCACGCCCGGCTCTGCCCACGACACGACCGACCCCACCGAGAAGAAGTGGGACTGGACGGCAACGCCAAGGTCGCCGGTCTCCGGATCGCGGGCGACCAGCGAGTAGGTCATAGGCGGAAAGTTATTCGGTCGGCGCTACCGAGATCACGCGGCCGCGGCGGCCCGACTTGAACTCCACCGTGCCTGCGCGCTTAGCGAAGATCGTGTCGTCCTTGCCGATGCCCACACCGTCGCCCGGGTGGAACTTCGTGCCGCGCTGGCGCACGATGATCTCGCCGCCGGTCACGATCTGGCCGGCGAAGATCTTCACGCCGAGGCGCTGGGCGTTCGAGTCGCGCCCGTTGCGGCTTGAGCCGAGACCCTTCTTATGAGCCATCCTCGGTCTCCTTCTTCGTGGTGCGCGGCTTGGCCGCGGGCTTCTTGGCAGCCGGCTTCCGAGCGGCCGGCTTCTTGGCCGTCTCCGCCTTCGGCTTGGCGGCCGACGCGCGCGGCTTCGCGGGCGCCTTCGGCTTCGCCTCAGCCTGGGCGGCCTCTGCCTTGGGCGTCTCCTCGGCCTCCTTCGCCTCCTTCACGGCGGGAGAGGCGCGCTGCAGCAGCTTGATGTCCTTGATCTCGAGGCGCGTGAGGTCCGAGCGGTGGCCCGTGCGGCGCTTGTAGCCCCGCTTGGGCTTGAACTTGAGCACGTGCACCTTGGGCCCGCGCTCATGTCCGGTCACCACTGCCTCGACCTTCACCTTGCCGAGATCCGAGCCCTCGAACACGGTGTCCTTGCCGTCGGCAAGCAGCAGCGGGTCGAGCGTGACCTTGTCACCCTCGGCCGCGCTCATGCGGTCGACGAGAAGAGATCCACCCTTCTCGACGCGGTACTGCTTACCGCCGACTTTGACTACTGCATACATAGGCTCAGAAAGAGACGCCCGCTTGGGCGCCGGTGGTGGAGTGTAGCGGGGTCATTTACTCGGAAGCGGCCTTCGTGCGACGCCCGCGGCCACCCCTGCGCCCGCGGCTGCGCTTCGGCTTCTCTTCCTCCTGCTCCTTGGCCTTGTCGTCCTCGGAGGTCGCGCCGTTGTCGACGATGGTCGCCGAGGCCGCGCTGCGGGTCACGCCCTCGATGCGCACGAGGCGCTTCTCGCCGAGGTGCTTCACGCCGCGGGCCACCGAGATCACGTAGCCGTCGACCTTCGCCACGGCGTCGTCCTCGTTGTACATGTGCGGCTCCTCGATCGTGACGAGCACCTCCTCGCCCTCGCGGAACGGGAGCGCGCGCTCCTCGACCTCGGCGCGGGTGCCCTCGAGCGTGACCGCGAAGTGGTCGATCGGCAGGCCCTCCGAGCCCTCGAAGTGGAAGTGCTTGCCGACCTCCTCCTCGACCTCGAGCAGCGGCGGGCGGCCGGGGCCGCTCAGCAGCACGCTCGACACGCGCGGGTTCACCTGGATCAGGAACGCCTCGACCTTCGGCTTCTCGGCAGCGAGCTCACGCAGCTTGCGCTCGACCTCGATCGCAACGGTCTCCTCCGACAGCACCACGCCATCGCCGTTGCAGGTCGGGCACGGCTTGGTGAGGATCTCGCGCACGCCGTCGGTGACGTTCTGGCGCGTCATCTCCACTAACCCGAGCGGCGAGATTTCCATCACGTACGTCTTGGTGCGGTCCTCGTCGAGCGCCTTGCGCAGCGTCTTCAGCACAGCGTCGCGATTGCGCGCCCGCGCCATGTCGATGAAGTCGATGACGATGATCCCGCCGATGTCGCGCAGCCGCAGCTGGCGCACCACTTCCTCGGCGGCTTCGAGGTTGGTCTTCGAGATCGTGTCCTCGAGCCGGGCACCCTTGCCGCGTCCCGTGAACGAGCCCGAGTTGATGTCGATCACCGTCATCGCCTCGGCGTAGTCGATGATCAGGTAGCCGCCGCTCGGCAGGTCCACCCTGCGGCTGAGCGTCGACTTCATCACCTTGTCGATGCCGAACTTCTCGAACAGCGGCTGCTTGTCGTCCTTGTAGAGCTCGACGCGCTCCACCAGCTCCGGTGCGG
This sequence comes from Thermoleophilaceae bacterium, assembly GCA_036555755.1. GTDB lineage: Bacteria > Actinomycetota > Thermoleophilia > Solirubrobacterales > Thermoleophilaceae > JAICJR01. Next base: position 11,111 of record DATBKS010000305.1, on the reverse strand, counting down.
TACGCGTGAGGAACGAGACGAGGCGCTGGTATGCCTTCTCGTCGTCCACCAGCGCATCCTCGAAGTGCGACGAGAAGATGTCGCGCACGACGCGCACCGAGAGGTCCGCCTCCTGGAACACCATCGCAGGGGCGACGGTCTCCTTCGCGCGCTTCTGAAGCAGCTCGTACAGCTTGTGGAGGTACTTGATCTCGCGCTCGAAGTCGGCGCGCCCCGCGCCGCGGGCGGCAGTGCGGATGATCGCGCCACCCTCTCCGAGATCGAGCTTCGCGGCCTGCTTGCGCAGCCGGTCACGCTCCTTGTCCTCCAGCCGGCGGGAGACCCCCACGCCCTCGCCCTGAGGCACGTACACGAGGTAGCGGCCGGCGATCGACAGCTGCATGGTCAGACGCGCGCCCTTGGTCTTGAGCGGGTCCTTCATCACCTGCACGACGATCTCCTGGCCGGGCTTGAGCAGCTCGGTGATGCGCTGCCCCTTTCCGCCGCGGCCGCGGCGGGCCACCTCCACGCCGGGCATGACGATGTCATCCGCGTGCAGGAAGCCGTTCTTGTCGAGGCCGATATCGACGAAAGCGGCCTCGAGACCGGGCAGGACGTTGTCGACCTTGCCCTTGTAGATGTTTCCGACTATCGATCGGCTTCCACGGCGCTCGATATACAGCTCGGCCACGTGGTTGCCGTCTAGCTCCTCCCTCTTCTGGGAGGTCTTCGCACCGCCCCGGCGCCTTCCGCCGGTCGGCTTGGTTTCACCCGAGTCATTCCTGGGTGAGGGCTCCCCCTCCGCCTCCAAGATGGCGACTCGGGTTTCGCCACGGTCCACCGTGACGAGTACTCGTTTTCTCAAGATTTCCTCTCATAGAAGTGTCTGACGGCCCTTGGCCTGAGCGATCTCGCGTGCTTGCACGTGGATCGACTGCAAGAGGCCAATTGCCAGCAATGTGACTATCACAGAGCTGCCGCCGTAACTCATTAATGGTAGGGGCACCCCCGTGATGGGCATGATTCCCACAGTCATGCCCACATTGACGAAGACCTGGAACATAAGCATCACGACGATGCCTCCCGCTACCAGGCTGCCGTAAAGGTTCTTCGCCATGGTGAGGATACGAAGCCCTCGCCATATGAGGAGGGCGTACAGGGACAGGACGATCGCCGCACCCACGAATCCGAACTCCTCACCGACCACCGAAAACACGAAGTCCGTGTGGTGCTCGGGGATGAAGTCGAGCTTGGTCTGCGTCGCCCCGGTTGCGCCGCGACCCGACTTCTCACCGGAGCCGATCGCGGTAATGGACTGCTTGAGCTGATAGCCCTGCTCGCGCGGGTTGTCCGTCGGGTGCACGAACGCCGTGAGGCGCTGCACCTGGTACTCCTTGATCACGTGAACGCCGGCCATCGGCGCCACCACCAGCACGAGTGTCACTGCCACCGCGCCGAGCGTGCCGAGGGCCGCGAAGTGCGTCCACTTCGTGCCCGCCACGAACAGGAGGGCAAGGGCTATCGCGATGTACACGAAGCCGCTGCCCAGGTCCGGCTGGGCGATCACCAGCATCGCCGGGATCACCGTAAGCAACATGATGCGCGCCGTCGTCTCAGCCTCCCCCAGACGACGCGTTCGATCCACCAGGAAGCCGGCAAGCGCCAACGTCAGCAGCACCTTGCCGAGCTCCGAGGGTTGGAAGTTGAAGAAGGGGAAGTTGATCCAGCGCTTCGACCCGTGCGATGCAGTCCCGAGCGCAAGGGTCATCAGGATCGTGGCCAGAAGCAGCCCGTAGATCCCCCAGCGCCACTCCCTCAGCCGCGAGTAGTCGAAGCGCGACACGATCAGCATCAGCAACACGCCCACGCCGGCGTAAACGCCCTGGCGGATGACGTAGTAGTACGGGCTCCCCTGGATGTCACCGCTCGTGGCCGTGTAGATCGTGTAGATCCCGAAGGCACAGAGCCCCAGGGTCGCGAGGAACAGCAACGGATCGATCCGCAGCATTGGGATCGCCCTCACGGGCGACTCCTCCTCGCGGAAGCCCTTTACCGATGCGCCGTACGGAGTGGCGGTCATCTGTCTCTCACCCTAACGAGCCGACCCCTAGAGGGTCTTGCTCGACCCCCTGACAACCTTGTTCTCCTGGTTCTTGATTCCGAACAGCGCCGCCAGGATACGGCGCGCGTCGGGCGCGGCGGTCTGGGCGCCGAAGCCACCCTGCTCATCGGTCACCGCCACCACGTACTGCGGGTTCGGGCACGGCGCGAGCACCACGTACCAGGACTGGTCCTGGCGCCCGAGGCCCTTCTCCGCCGTACCCGTCTTGCCGCAGACCTTGATCGGGAAGCCCTTGAAGACGTCCACCGAGGTGCCGCCCTGGTCGTTGGCCGCTGCGTAGATGCCGTTCATGATCGCCTGCCGGTAGAGCGGATTGATGTCCACCTTCTGGCGCGCGGGCGTCGAGAACTCCTGTAGCGCCCGGCCCTCGCTGTCCTCCACTCGCATCGCCAGGTGCGGGCGCACCTTGTAGCCCGTGGCGATCGCGCCGTAGGCCACCGCCATCTGCAGCGGGTCGGCCTCTAGGAAGCCCTGCCCCACAGCGAGGTTCACGTTGTCACCCGGGTACCAGCCGCGGTCGAAGATCTTCGGGTTCTCCTTGTGCAGCTTGTCCACGGCCTGCGGCGTCGGCAGGAAGCCCGGGTTCTCGCCGGGCAGGTCGATGCCGGTCTTGCGGCCGATGCCGAGCTTGCGCGCCCACTTCTGCAGCTGGAGCCCGCCGCAGGAGTTGGCCAGGTCCGCGCCCATGTTGAAGAAGAAGACGTCGCTCGACACCTGCAGCGCCTTGGTGACGTTGAGCGGCCCGTAGATGGCGTTGCCCGCGTTGTGGCGCACGACGGTGCCCTGCTGCTTGAAGGTGCCGCCGTCGTAGAGGATCGACGTGGGCGTGATCACGCCGCAGGAGAGCGCCGCCACCGCGGTGATCGGCTTGAAGGTCGAGCCCGTCGGATAGAGACCCTGGATCGCGCGGTTGGCGAGCGGAGCGCCGTTGTTCGGGTCGTTGAGCCGCTTGTAGGTCGACTCCTTGACGCCGTTCGAGAAGACGTTCGGGTCGAACGTGGGCGAACTGCCGAGCGCATAGATCGAGCCGTTGTGGACGTCCATCGCCACGAACGCGCCCTTGCGCCCCTGGAGCGTGGCCTGCCCGATCTTCTGCGCCTCCATGTTGAGCGACAGCCGCAGCTGGTGACCCGGGACCGGCTCCTTCTTGGCGAGCTCATTGCGCAAGTTGCCGGAGGCGTCCACCTGAACGCGGGCCGCGCCGTCGACGCCACGCAGGTAGCGGTCGTATGAGGACTCGATGCCGGTCTGGCCGACGGTGTCGTTCTGGTCGACGCCCTTGAAGTCGGGCAGCTTGAGCTCCTCGGCGGTCACCCGGCCGACGGTCCCCATGATCTGGGCCGCCAGCGTGTGCTGCGGGTAGGAGCGCAGGTAGACCTGGTCCACCGAGATGCCGGGGAACGAGGTCTGGTGCTCGAGGATGTAGGCGAAGACGTCGCGGCGGACGTCGGTCTTGACGGTCGCCTTGGCGAACGGCTGCGCCCTGAGCTGCGTGCGTACGGTCGTGCGGATCTCGCGGCGGCTCATGTGCAGCACCCGCGCGAGGCGCGTGTAGAGCTCGGTCTTGACCGCCTGCGTCTTCGGCAGCTTGTCCGGGCTGATCGTGACCGCGTAGCCGATGCGGTTGTCAACCAGCACGTTGCCGTTGCGGTCCACGATCTTGCCGCGCGGCGCGTGGATCAGGACGTTGCGGATCTGGTTGTCCTTGGCCTGCGCGAGGTACTTGTCGCCGGACAGGACCTGGAGGTACCAGAGCCGGAAGAAGATGATCGCGAACATGACGAGGGCGATCCCGCCGAGGATCGCAACCCGGAGCGCCAGCTGGGGCGTGATCGCCGGCCGGTTCTCGTTGTCGAGATACATCGCGGCCTAGATGCCCAGTCCTCGCAGGCCGATCGGGCCGGACTCGATCGAGGTCGCCCGCTTGCGCCGCCGGTCGTAGGGGTCCCGCGTGAGGACCGGGCGGATGATCCTGCGGATGAGCGCGAACAGCGGCAGCGAGATCAGCGTGTTGAGGAAGATCGTGAGGAACATGTCGCGGAAGGCGAAGATGCTGAGCGTCGCGTCGAAGGCCAGCATGAGGCTGACGATCGTCGTGCCCAGGAGGTAGCCGGTCGTGGCGGCGGCGCCGACGGCCAGCGGCAGGAGGCCGTGCGCCGGCTCGTTGACCTCGCCGTAGCGCCCGACGAAGTAGCCCACCGCGGTGAGCACGAGCGACGAGGAGCCGACGTCCTGGCCGAGCGTGAGGTCCACCAGGAGGCCGCACGAGAAGCCGACGGCGGCGCCGGCGATGCTGCCGCCCCAGAGCGCGATCGCGGCGACCACCAACGGAACGATGTTGACCGTGCCGCCGAGGATCGTGATGTCCTGGAGGCCGGCCGACTGGATCACGACCGTGAGGATCACGATCGCAACCAGCCGCGCAACCGCTCCGGGGGTGAGGATCACTTGGTCACCTGCGCTCGCTGGTCCTCGACGGCGCCGGTGAGCACCTGCACGTAGTCCATCCGGCGCAGGTCGGCGTAGGGCTGGATGTGCACTCGCGAGTACTGCTCGAGCTCGCCCGGCGCGACCTTCGTGACCCGGCCGATCGGGATCTCGCGCGGGAAGACGGAGTCGAGTGAGGAGCTCGTGAAGCCTGAGGTGATGACGCTGTCGCCCTTCGCGATCTTCGCGCCCTTCTGGATGTAGTCGAGCAGCATGTCGTTGGGGTTGCCGACCTCGGGCCTGACGATGCCGTTCGAGCCATCCGGCATCACCTCGGCCGAGACGGCGCTCGACTCGTCCGTGATCAGCGTGACCTGCGCCTGCCCGCCGGTGACGGAGCTGATCTTGCCCGCCAGGCCGCCCGCGGCGATCACGGGGTCGTTGATGTGGATGCCGTCGGAGCTGCCCTTGCTGATGACGATGTTCGAGTACCAGACGGTGGGCGAGCGCGAGATCACGCGCGCGGTGACGAGCTTGCCCTGGGAGGCGAAGTTGCTGGTCCGCGAGAGCCCGACGAGGCCGCGGAGCTGCTCGGCGTCGCGCTGCGCGGTCTGGTTCTGCGCGAGCTGCTCGCGGAGCTGCTGCACCTGCTTCTTCAGCTCCTTGTTCTCCTTGTTCGCGTGGAAGACGTCGCCGGTCCAGTGGGTGAAGTTGCTCACCGGGCGGAAGACCACGCTCACTCCCTGCTCGAGCGGCGAGAAGACGGCCGAGGTGCCGCGCTGCACGCCATGCAGGAAGCCGCCGCCGTTCTCACCGAAGTAGACGGTGAGCAGGCCGAGCGACAGGACGACGAGCACGCCCAACACCGCCCGGCGTCTGCGGACCACCTTCTTGTCGTACACCGGAGGTGTACCTCCGCCCGCCGGCTAGTAGCGCCGTCGCTGTCGGGAATTGCGGTTGCTGCGGTGAATGGCCTCGAACTCCTCGAGGGAGCGGCCGGAACCGACTGCAACGCAGGTCAGGGGCGACTCCGCGAGGTGCGCAGGCATTTGAGTCTCGTCACGGAGGCGATCGTCCAGGCCCTGGAGCAGCGAGCCGCCACCGGCGAGCATGATGCCGCGGTCCATGATGTCCGCGGCCAGCTCGGGCGGAGTGCGGTCGAGCGTCTCCTTGACGGCGTCGATGATCGCCTGAAGTGGTTCCTCGAGCGCGAGCCTCACCTCTTCGCTCGTGAGGACGACGGTCTTGGGCAGGCCGGAGACGAGGTCGCGGCCGCGGATCTCGGCCTGCACCTCCTCGTCGAGCGGGAAGGCCGAGCCGATCTCGAGCTTGACCTCCTCGGCGGTCTGCTGACCGATCATGAGCTTGTACTCGCGCTTGACGTAGTTGATGATCGCCTCGTCGAGCTCGTCGCCGCCGATGCGGATCGACTGGGACACGACGATGCCGCCCAACGAGATCACCGCAACCTCGCTGGTGCCGCCGCCGATGTCCACGACCATGTTCCCCGTGGGCTCCCCGACCGGGAGGCCGGCGCCGATCGCGGCGGCCATCGGCTCCTCGATCAGGTAGGCCTGGCGCGCGCCCGCCGAGAGGCAGGCCTCCTCAACCGCGCGCTTCTCCACCCCGGTGACGCCCGAGGGCACGCAGACCACCACGCGCGGGTGCGCCCAGCGGTTCTGGTGCACCTTCTGGATGAAGTGGCGCAGCATCTGCTCGGTCACGTCGAAGTCGGCGATCACGCCGTCCTTCAGCGGCCTGATCGCGGAGATGGTGCCCGGCGTGCGCCCGAGCATGCGCTTGGCCTCGATTCCGACGGCGTGGACCTCGCCCGTGCGCGAGTCGATCGCGACCACGGAGGGCTCGGACAGCACGATTCCGCGCCCACGCACGTAGACGAGCGTGTTTGCTGTGCCCAGGTCGACGGCCATGTCACGCCCGCCGAAGCCAGTTAGGTAGGAGAAGAAGCCCATTTACCGATTGATCGAAGAAGACTAAGTCGAGTAGCGGCGCAGCCCGCTATAGCTCGGGCTGCCGCAAGGAATCCTGCACGTGAGCGGGGCGCCGAAGCCGCGCGTAGTGTAGCCAAGAATCCGGCGGCCATGGGCGAATTCTGCAGGAGAACTTGAGGGTTTTCGCAGGTCAAGACCTCAGCTTGAGCTTGAGCGTTTTCGCCCTCTTGTTGCCCGCCGAGTCCTGAAGCGTCAGCACGACCTTCGCGGTAAGCCGCTTTTTGCGGAGTGAACGCCTAACTGAGGGAATTTTCTTCTTCGCGAGCTTCAGCGTGACGCGCGTTCGCTTGCCTGCCGTTAGCTTGATTTTGGCCCGCTTGAAGCGCACGACTTTGGCCGTCTTTCCCAGGTTGACGGTTGCGCCCGCAACGCCCGTTGCAGCCTCATTCGAGGTCACGAAGAACGAGATCGAACCCTTTTTCGACAGCCTCAGGGCGCTCCGCGAGACCGTGAAGGCCGGCGCCGTCTTGTCGGGTGGCGGCGGGGCCGCCGGGCAGGCGCCCTGGGTGGCCGCGCTCGCCGGACACTTGTCCTGGGTCTCGTCTCCGAAGCCGTCGTTGTCCGCGTCCGGCTCGATCACGGCCGAGATCAAGAGGCGGCTGTTCGTAAAGGTCGCGGGGATGGTGAACTGGTCGCCCAGGACGGGCTCGGGAGCGTCGATCCGCCCCACGGTGTCGCCATCCGCTGCCTCGGGGTTGACAAAGACCCCGGGTCCGCTGACGCCCTCCGCGCCGAACACCCAGAGACCGATTGTGTCGCCTGCCTGCACCGGCAGCCGCGCCGAGAATGTGAGCAGGGTCTCCAGCTGAGCCGCCGCGAGGGGGACAACCTCACGGTCCTGGCCGGTATCGATGTAGGAGGCGAAGAACGGGCGCAGCGTGTGTAGCGCCAACTCATAGCTCCCCGCATCGGCTCCGTTGCCGAGCTGGGCCGACCATGAGGTGATCACGCCGGGGGCGGGAGCCGTGTAGCTCGGGGCGCCGGCCGTGCCGATCTGGGCCACGAAGTGGGGACCGGCCACCGTGTCGAGGGTCGCGGTCGCGGGCGCATCTGTCTGGCCGATGATGGTGGCGGCCAAAGTGGCCGGTGCCGCGGCGAGGACCAGCAGGAACACGGCGAGCGCGACCTGGGCGGAGCGGCTGCGGTTGCGGAACGGGTTGGACATCAGCGCCTCACCTTCAGCGCGAGTTTGCGCGTCTTGGGATTGCCGGCGGCGTCCTTGACCGCCAGCGTGACCTTGGCCTTGAGCGTCCTCTTCTTCCGCAAGGCACGGCGTACTGGCACGGCGTCCCTCCTGAGGGTCGCGCGCGAGCCGTCGGGTCCACGCTAACCGACGCGCGCCCGCCGCGCCAGTGCCGGTTCTGGGTCGCCGGGGTGCCGTTCTCGGTGCCGCTGGGGCGCGGCCAGAAGAAGTCGAGCGCCACGATCGACGGCTTGTCGTCGACGAACGAGTACTGCAGCTCGACCGACGGATTCGGCCCGCCCTTGCCGCCGACGAACTCCTTGTTGTTGCCGGCCTGAGCGGTGCTCGTCTTGTCTTCGTCGCCCTGCTTTCGCTGCTCGGTCCGCTTGGCGTACCAGGCCTCGATGTCACGGGGATCGATGTTCCACTCCTTGGTCCACGCGTTGAGCGCGGCATGGTCGCTGCCGGCCATCGAGGCGAGCTTGTGCGCCACCGAGGCTGCGGCGCCGAGTGCCACCGAACGGGCGGAGGCGAGCTCCGCGGCCTCCTCCGCCGCCCGCACCTCGCGGGCGAGGGTGCGCACCTGCTCCTGCGCCTGGCTGACGGTGGTGGACAGCTTGCGCAGCGCCCCGGCGGCCCGCTCGAGCGCGCCCGGCCGCGCTGTGCAGCGCGTCCGCGTCGCCCTCCGGCCACGGCAGGCCGTCGAGCGTCTTGGCCGGCGTCCCTCCCGTGGCGATCATGAACCGGGCGGTGGGCTGATGGGGATCGACTTGTCGTCGGTGAGCGTGTAGAGGAACCCCGCGATCTGACCGGCCCGGCCGAGGCTGATGACGTCTTCCTCGAGCCTCGCGAGGCCCGCGGTCCACTGATTCGTGAGGTCGCTCAAGGCGGTGGCCGTGGCGGTGGGCTCGGCGACCGATCCCTCGAGGCCCCGCATCGTCGACTGCACGTCGCCGAGGCCGCACGCCACGCTCACGACCCGGCCGCCGACCCGCTCGACTTCCTGTGGATTGACTTGGATTCGTCCCATGCCCCTAGTGGGATCAGCGCGTTAGCGCAGGATTGCTCTAGCGGTCTGGGACCCGTGCCAGCCGGGATCCATTCATTGCAGGAGCAGTTCAGGAGCGAGCTTCACGAGCTCGGCAAGTGGCAGTCCGACCACGTTCCAGAAGTCCCCGTCGATCGACTCGACCAGGCTCGCGCCCTTGCCCTGGATGGCGTAGGCGCCCGCGCGGTCGCGCCACTCGCCCGTGCCGAGGTACCAGTCGATGTCGGACTGCTCGAGCCGGCGGAAGCTCACGCGCGTGACGGCGGCGCGGGTGCGCTCGTTGCCGTCCTTGCGCAGCGCGAGACCGCCCCACACCTCGTGGGTGCGTCCCGAGAGCCGCCGCAGGAAGCGCTCGGCCTGAGCCTCGTCCGCCGCCTTCCCGAATACGTCGCCGTCGAGCACCACCTCGGTGTCGGCGGCCAGGACCGGATCGCCCTCCACCGCGCGCACCTTGCGCCGCGCGTTCTCGACCACGGTCGCGCGCGGCTCGCCGCCGGTGAGCTCCTCGACGTCAGGCACCACCACCTCGAACTCGATCCCCAGCTGCGCGAGGATCGCCCGCCGCTGCGGCGAGGCCGAGGCGAGGGTGAGCATGGCTAGGAGAGGTCTGGGAAGAACAGGCCGATCTCGCGGGCGGACGACTCGGGGCCGTCTGAGCCGTGCACGAGGTTGGTCTGCACCTCGAGCGCGTAGTCGCCGCGGATCGAGCCGGGCGCCGCTTCGAGCGGGTTGGTGGCGCCGATCACCTGGCGCGCCGCCTTGATCGCCTCGTGCCCTTCGAGCACCAGCGCCACCAGCGGACCGCCGGTGATGAAGTCGACGAGCTCGCCGAAGAACGGCTTCTCGGCGTGCTCCGCGTAGTGCTGCTCGGCCAGCGAGCGCTCAACCTGCATGTGCTTGAGCGCGACGATGCGCAGGCCCTTGCGCTCGAAGCGTGCAATCACCTCGCCGGTGAGGTTGCGGGCGAACGCATCGGGCTTTACCAGGATCAGGGTCCTCTCCAAGGGGTGCTCCTTTCGAATCTGAGGTCAGGCGCCGGGCGGTGCGGCGGCTGCGCCGCCGTCGCCTCCGGGGCGCTGGCGCCGCGTGGGCGGCGGCTGTTCGGCCAGAGTGGATGCTGCCGCGGAAGAGCGCCGGCCTCTGCGTCGGGTCGGCGTCGGCTCCGTGACCGCGGCGGGCGCCGCGCCGGCGATCTCCGACTCGCAGTAAGGGCAGATCTTCCACAGCGGATCGAGCGGCTTGCCGCAGGTCTGGCACGGCTCCTTGAGCCGCCTCAGGCAGCTCGGGCAGCGCAGGAAGTTCTTCTCCACGCGGAAGCCGCAGTACGGGCAGCCCTGCTCGTACTCGGCGAGCCTCGCCTCCGCGGCCGCGATCTCGAGCTGGCGCTCGCGCGCGTCCTCGAGGTACTCCGGCGGCCTCACGATCATGTAGACGACCGTGCCCACGAACGGGAAGAGCGAGGCGGCCGTCGCGCAGCCGACGAGCATCGGATCGGCGATCCGCCGCCGCGCATCGGCGTACGTGTAGTAGACGAGCGCCAACCACACGACCACGAGGACGAGGATGAGGAGCTTGACGGCCGTGTCGAGGCCCTCGTTGTCGATGCCAAAGAGGCCTATGGGCAGCATGGGACGGGGCGAAGGCTAGACCAAGCGGCGGCTGGCATCGCCGCACGGGCATACCCGCTCACAGGAACAAACGACCAAATCCGTAGCCCAGCGCGAAGAACACGAGGATCACGAGGGCCACGATCACCGCAACCGCGGCGATCATTGCCGGCACCGATGGCCCGTCGTCGCTCATAGCGTGCTCCGGCGCGCTGCGCCCGCCGGACGCAGCAGGTCGGCAATAAGGTAGATCGACCCGGTCGCGAGCGCGACCCCATTTTCGCCGGCTGACACGCGCGCCTGCTCCAGCGCGCGCCGTGGGTCGGGCACCGTGCGCGCCGGCGGCCCGCCGAGCTGGCGGCACAGCGACTGCAGCGTCGCCGGGGTCAGCGCCCGCGGGTTGGCGTTGGCGGTGCAGATGACCTCGGCGCACAGCGGCAGCAGCTCGCGCAGCATCCCCGCCGTGTCCTTGTCGTCGAGGATCGAAAGGCATGCGACCAGCCGCCGCCCGTCGAGGAACCCGCGCAGCGCTTCGGCCAGCGCGGCCATCCCGCCCGGGTTGTGAGCGCCGTCGACGACGGTGTCGGGCTGGCGGTCGATGAGCTCGAAGCGCCCCGGCACGAGCGTCGAGGCGGCGGCCGCGCGCACGGCCTCGGCGTCGAGCTCGCCCAGATACGCCTCGGCGGCCGCGCGCGCGAGCGCGAAGTTGCGTCGCTGATAGGAGCCGCGGGCG
>DATBKS010000304.1:0-3643 GCA_036555755.1 Thermoleophilaceae bacterium | reverse complement strand
GGTGTGGTCCTTGCCGTTGGCGAGGAAGAGCAGCGGCGCGCGGCTCGTGTTGTGCCTGTTGACCTTCGTCACCGCGTTGGGGTTGAAGTTGGCGAACGCGGCCTGGAACAGCGGGCGGCCGGGGCCTGGCACCGCGAGCTTTTCGTAGATCGGCTTCGACTGCTCAAGCGTCAGGGTGTTGGTGAAGCCGTAGTGGAACTGCTCCGGCGTGAGCGTCACGGTCTTGTGGCGGTTCGCCGGGCTCTTCAACGCCACGAGCGCCACCTTGGCCTGGGAGTACGGGAGGCCGAGCACGCCCTTGATCTGCGCCGGGCTGATGGCCACGGCGGAGGCGCCGAGGCCGCGGTCGAGCAGAAGCTGGGTGATCAGTCCGCCAAACGAGTGGCCCATGATGATCGGCGGGGAGTCGAGCCCGCGGATGATCGTGTCGTAGCTGTCGGTGATCTCCTTGATCCCGAGGCGCTCGTACTTGGAGGTGTTCTGGCGCACCTCCTCGACGGTGCCTTCGAGCCCCGGCCACGCCGGCGCGATCACGGTGTGGCCCTTCGACTCAAAGCGCGTCTTCCAGCCTTCCCAGCTGAGCGGTGTGAGCCAGAGTCCGTGGACGAGAACGATGGTTGGCGACTGCGCCGTGGGGGCGGCGTCGGGCGTGTCCGTGGCCATGGGGTCTCCGATCGGGCGAAGGGTTGCGAGGGACCTGCTAACGCGAGATTAGCGAGTAAGAGAACCCACAGATCGGCCCGCTACTTTCGGCGGCAGGGCGTCGCGTGCGAACGATGAGCACCACGCAGATCATCCCCCCCGAACCGGTGCAGGGCACCTCTTCGAGAGCGCGTCTTCCCGACGTCGGCTGGTCCTTCGCGGAGCTGGGTCTTGTCCTCGCCGGCGCGGCCGTAAGCGCGTGGCTCGTCCACGTCTTCCTCGTCGCGACGAACTTCAATCCGCTCGGCGAAGTGGCTTCGGGCCTGGGTCCCCTGTGGGCGGCGCTCATGCTGCTGATCGCTGTAAGCGCGCAGCTCGTTCAGCGGCTCACCGGTGTCGCCCACCAGGCCCGAGCGCGGATGATCGTCGCGCTGCTCGCGGGCGCGGCCACCGGATTCATCACCGGCCCGATCACCGCGGGCCTGCGCGGAACCGACCAGCCGCTCAACACGATCCTCGGCGGCGACATGGCATTCCGCACCGAGTACGTCACGCGCTTCGCCTCCACCTGGCACCTGCAGGACTACACGTTCAGGGGGCTGCACGCCTTCTATCCGCCGGCGTGGTTCTGGGTGGCCGGCCGCGCCGCGCACATCCTTGGCCTGCACGAGCCGTGGCACATCATGAAGCCGTTCACGATCCTCACGATCGGGGCCGCGCTGTTCGTCGCGTACTTCCTGTGGCGGATGACGCTGTCGCCCGCGGGGGCGCTGTCGGCGGCGATCTGCTCGTCGCTTGTGCTCGACTCGCAGGTCGGGCCGATCAAGTTCGCCACACAAGCGTGGTACTCGCCCTACTCGTGCTTCGTCGCCGTGACCGGGGCAGCGTGGCTGGCGGCCACCATCGTGAGCCTGCGCATGCCGGCCCGGAGCGCACGTTGGCGGCTCCTCGTGCTGGGGCTTGTGGGGGCGGCGCTCGCGCTCTGTTACTACCTGCTGTTCCTGATCCTGGCGGTCGTGCTGATCGTGCTGGCGGTCGCGCCGAAGGAGAATCGCTGGCGCACGATGCGCCGCATGGGGATGCTGTTCGTCGGCATCGCCGCCCTCACCGCCGAGTTCTGGATCCCGCTGTTGAAGGCGCTCGCCCACGGCGCTGCGTCGCAGGGTGGCTTCGTGCGGCCCGACTTCCTGCACGTGTTCGTGGGCATCGGACGGCCGGTGGCGCTCACGGTTCTCGTGCTCGTGGTGGTGGGAGCGCTGGCGCTGACGGTGTCGTCGCCGGCGAGCCAGGCGGTGGGCGGCCTGCTCGTGGGCTGCGTGGGCTACCAGCTCATCTCGGTCGCCTCGCTCGTGTTCGCCCACAACCAGCTCCAGCCGCATCGCGCCGTGACGATGATGTGGGCCACGTTCGGCGCCGCGATCCCGGTGGCGCTCGAGGGGTTCAGCCCGAACCGGGGGCTCGGGAAGCTGCTGCAGCCGCCGTTACCGCGCGTGTTCGGCACGCTCGCTGCAGTGGTCGCGCTGCCGGCGATCTTCGTGCTGGGCGCGACGCAGTTCTCGGACCAGGTCTCGGGGCCGTTCGCCCGCGAGGCGCACGAGCGGCCGGCACTGTCGCAGACCAACCAGATCTCGGACTTCATCACCGGGACGACGCACAAGCGCCCCGACCAGCTCAACATCGTTGCGGGCGATCACGCGCTGCTCGTGACGAAGCCCTATTACGGCTTCCTACCGCTGCGCGCCCGCTACGCGCACCCCGACGCGCACCTCGCCCAGCGCATCGAGGTGCTGCGCGCCGCTGCGCGGTGCCCGGGGCCGAAGTGCACCGCGGACACGCTCGAGCACTCCAAGTTCGGCCACATCGGCGCGCTCGTGCTCGCGCGCAACTTCGGCAAGCTGCGGATCGAGACGGAGGAGGACAAGTTCCCCGAATCCGTGCCGATCGCGATCGACTTCCGCCCGCAGCAGTTCGGCAAGGGCTACTGGGTGAAGCGGACGATCGGCGGCTACGAGGTGCTGGTGCACCGGTAGGGCGCGGTCGCTCGGGCGTCTACAGCAGCAATAAGGGTGTCCGGCGAGTGGCCGCACGGACGTGAGGTCACTTTCCCCCGACTATGGATGGAAACTGACCACACGTCCTGGCGAACGAGACGTTCCGTCAATTTGGGTGCCTATACCGCCCGAAATTGACGGAACGTCTGGGCAGACCCCAGCTGCTGACCCGTTATTGCTGCTGTAAAGCGCAACGCGGCAGCAGCTCCGCTAGTCGTCGCCTTCAACCGCCCCCGAGCCGGCGATCGCGTCGTGCTTCGGCGCCGGCATCGCCGCATTGCGGCCGTGGATCGACTTCCAGATCGACTCGTTGAGCCCGATGTCGGGGGCGGCGTCGGCGTCACGCAGGTTCCAACCGGCCGCCGCCTTCACCATCGGGCCGTTGGATGAGTTGACCGCGTACGGCCCACCGCCGAAGGGCGTGACCTGCGGCTGGATCGCGGTGTAGGGCGCGAAGTTGGGCTTGTTCGTGAACGCCGACCACATCGACGGCGCGCGGGCGTCCACGATGCTCATCGGAGGCATTCCGAGCAGGCGCTCGAGCAGCGCCGTCAGCGACGCGGTGTCGTACTGGTGCGAGTCGATCTTCGGCGTCTGCGTGTAGGGGCTGATCACGTAGCCGAGCGTGCGGTGCGCGTCCACGTGGTCGGGCCCGTCCTGCGCGTCGTCCTCGGTCACGAGAATCGCCGTGCTGCGCCAGTACGAGCTGTGCGAGACGGCCTCGACGAGGTGTCCCAGCGCGATGTCGTTGTCCGCCATGTACGCCTCGGGCGTCGGCCGCCCGGCGCGCGTGCCCGCGGTGTGGTCATTTGGCAGCCGCACCATCTCGAGCTGCGGCAGCGGATCGGTGGGCGGCTTGATCCGCGGCAGCGGCTTCAGCTTCCTGCGCTTCTTCGCCGGCAGGTGGGCGCGCCGCTGGAGCTCCTTCTGCCGCGCCACCTTCTGCCGCT
>DATBKS010000303.1:0-4036 GCA_036555755.1 Thermoleophilaceae bacterium | reverse complement strand
GGTGAACATCACGCCGGACCGCGTCGACGCGATCTGCCGCTGGACGACCACGGCGATGTCCATCCCGGCCTGCGGGAGCCCGCGCGTCGCGCGGTAGGCGATCGTCCGCGCGCCGAACAGCGACGCCCAGCAGCGCCGGACCGCGTCGACCACGGCGCCGGCGCCCTGGACGTTCAGGAACGTCTCCTGCATGCCGGCGAACGTGGCGTCCGCGCTGTCCTCGCCCACTGCGCTGGAGCGCACGGCCACGGGGCCGCCCACCTTCGCGTAGGCGGCGGCCACCTCGGCGTCGTCCGCCGCGCCGGCGAGCGCGAACCCGTCCGGCACGCGCAGCCCCGCGGCCATCAGCTCGCCCAGGTTGGCGCTCTTGCCGCCGAACTCCGCCTCGTCGGCCGCGCGCAGGTCCGCCAGCTGCCTCACAGGATCGTGACCGTACCCGCCGTGCCGTCCACCCGGACGCGCTGCCCGGTCTGGATCCGCCCCGTGGCGTTGCCCGTGCCGACCACGGCGGGCAGCCCGTACTCGCGGCACACGATGGCCGCGTGCGACATCACGCCGCCGATGTCGGTCACGGCCGCCTTGATCTTGGAGAAGATCGGCGCCCACGCCGGCGAGGTGATCGAGCACACGAGGATCTCGCCCTCGCGGACGTCGGCGATCTGGTCGACCGTCTTCACCACGCGCGCGGGACCCTCGACAGTTCCCGGTGAGGCCGGCGCACCGACCAGCTCGGAAGCGTTGGGGTCCGACTGGCGCGCCCACTCCTGCACGCGCTGCGTGGTGACGCCCCAGAGCATGATCGTCATCGGATCCGTGACGACCTCGGGCGCCACGCCCACGGCGGGCGGCGGCGTCCAGTCGGCCAGCTTGGCGAGCAGCTCCTTGCGCCGCGCGACGATCGGCGGCCAGAAGCTCGGCCCGCGCGGCGCGCCGCCGGTGGCCCAGCAGAGCACCAGCTCGTCGAGCGCGCTCATCACCTCGTGGCGGCCGAGCTGGAAGATGTCCTCGGAGTCCTCGAGGAAGTCGTTGCGTGCAAGCAGGTCGCCGAACTCGCGCAGCTTGTTCCACCAGCGCGTGAGGAACCAGTAGTCGCAGAAGAACTTGTGCTCCTCGACGTACGGGAACACCATGCGCGAGAGGCCCAGCAGCTCATCGAACGGCTGCTTCGCGTCTTCGGGGAGCAGCTCGCGGTACTCGGTGGCGAGCCTGTCGCGCTCGCGCTCGATCTCCTCCGTCGGGCGGTCGATCTGCTTACCCGCCTTGAGCGCGTTGATGTGCCCGATCAGCGAGGCGTACGGGATGGCGGGCTCGTCCAGCCAGCTGCGGTAGTAGTGGTAGAGGCCGTCACCCGTGGCCATGTTGAACCACGGGTCCTTGACCTGCTCGAGGTCCTCGAGCCAGGCCTTGCCGGCGTCTGACTGCGACAGCTCGGCCTCGATCTCGTCAGGCGTGCGCCCCTCGACGAACGCGCCGTCCACGCCGTCTGCGATCGCGCGCCGCGCCAGCCGGCGCAGCTCGGCGTCGGGCTTGAACAGCAGCACGTCGATGCCGGCCACCATCTGCGCGATGTGCTGCTCCGGGATGTCCGGCAGGTTGGCCTTGCAGTGGTCGGAGAAGGTCGAGTACGTGCCGTAGCCGAGCAGCAGGAACTCGAAGTGGCGCTGCCACATCATGTCCCCGAGCCGCAGGGTGCGCTGGTAGGCGTCGAGTACGTCTATGAACGCGGTGTTGCGCCCCGCCTCGTGCATCACCTCGTCGGGCTCGTACTCGGGCAGCTCGGGCACCTTGAGGTTCGTGATCTCGTCGATCAGCCCGCGGACCTTGTCCTTCCACTTCTCGTACAGCTCGGCCCAGTTCTCGTAGTAGTAGCCCGCGCGGCGCTGGAAGAACTCGACCCGCTCGGCGATCTTCTCCGGGTCCGTGACCGGGTTGCCGGAGATGTAGATGAAGCCGTTGATCACCCGGTAGTCGATGCCCATGGCGGGCGGGACGGCGAAGACGCGGTTCTGCCATGCGCCAACGGCCTGGTACGGGCTGTCGATGCACTGGACATCGAACGCCGGCATCGGCACCGGGAAGTGCATCGAGTTCCAGAACCAGAAGCGCTTCTCATCGGCGTCGCGACGGGCTTCGTCGAAGAGCGCGTAGTACGGATACATCTCCTCCCAGCCCTCGCAGCCGGGCGGAGTCTCGATCTCGTACGGGCTGGGGAAAGCCCCAGCTATGGGTGTCGACGTGGCCAATCCGTCCCCCCTCCAGGTGAGTTAGCACTTGTATACAGCACCGGGCCACGGCTATGTCAATCTGCCTTAGATAGAGAAGGGACGCGTGATGCGAGCCGTGGTTGTCAGCGAGTTCGGACCGCCCGAGGTGCTGGCGGTGCGCGACGTGCCCGAGCCCGAAGTCGGTACCGGCCAGGTGCTCGTGGAGGCCGAGCTCGTGAACATCACGTTCGTCGAGACGATGGTGCGGGCGGGGCGGGCTCCGAATCCCGCGATGGCGCCCGAGCTGCCGTACATACCGGGCAACGGCGTGGGCGGAGCCGCCGATGGCGAGCGGGTGGTGTCGAGCACGGGCGGGGCGGGTGCGTACGCGGAGCGCGTGGCGGTGCCTCGGGCCGGGGTATTGCCGGTGCCCGAGGAGCTCGAGCTTGCCGATGCCGTGGCGCTGCTGGCCGACGGGCGCACCGCGATGGGGCTCGTCCGCGCGGCCGAGATCAAGGAGGGCGAGATCGTGCTGGTGGAAGCCGCGGCGGGCGGGGTCGGGAGCCTGCTCGTGCAGCTCGCGCGGAACGCCGGCGCGCGCGTGGTGGCGGCCGCGCGGGGCGACCGCAAGCTCGCGTTCGCCAGAGAACTTGGCGCGGATGTGGGCGTCGACTACGCGGAGCCGGATTGGACCGAGCTGGTGGGTCCGGTGGACGTCGTGTTCGACGGCGTGGGCGGTGAGATCGGCCACGCGGCCTTTGATCTCCTGCGACCCGGCGGGCGGATGTGCTCCTTCGGCCTCGCGAGCGGGACGTTCACCCAGCTTCCCGACGATGTCGGCGAGGTCACCGTGGTCCGCGGCGCGGGGGTCACGCCGGAGAACACGCTCGACCTCACGCGCGCTGCGCTGGCCGAGGCGGCCGCCGGGCGCCTCCGCCCTGTGATCGGCCAGACGTTCCCGCTCGAGCGAGCGGCCGATGCGCACGCGGCGATCGAGTCGCGCGCGACGATCGGGAAGACACTGTTGCGGGTCGGGGGCTAGGCGGCGCTGCGCGCGCGGGCGGCGTCGGCGAGCGCGGCGAAGAGCCGCGTCTGCTCGTCGACCTCCGGGTGCCACTGCACGCCGAGTACCCACAGGCCGTTGTGAATCTCGATCGCCTCGATCATCCCGTCCTCCTGCGCGCGGCCGGTGATAAGGAGGCCCTCGCCGAGAACGTCAACGGCCTGGTGGTGGTGGCAGCGCCCGATGTGGATCTCCTCGCCCACCGCCGTGGCGGCCAGCGAGCCGGGATCGAGACACACGGTCTGCTCGTTGCCGTCGAAGGTGCCCTTGATGCGCCGGTGCGGGCCGGTGCCGTTCATCTCGGGGATGTGCTGCACGAGCGTGCCGCCGAGCGCCACGTTGAGCGCCTGCATGCCGCGGCAGATGCCGAGCACCGGCATTTCGCGCTCGATCGCGCCGCGGATCAGCGCCAGCTCGAACGCGTCGCGCTCGGGGTAGGTGGACTCGGTGCGCTCGTCGCGCTCCGCTCCGTAGGAAGAGGGGTCGAGGTCGGCGCCGCCGATCGCGATCAGCGCGTCGATCCTGTCGAGCAGGACGAGCGGGGCGCGAGTGTCCACCGGCAGGATCACGGCGACCGCGCCGGTGCGCTGAACCGCGGAGACGTACGTGTCGGAGACGAGGTGCGCCGTCTCCTCCCAGAAGCTCCAACGCGCGCTCTCCCGGACGGCGCAGAGACCGATTACTGGTTGGCCGTTTGTTGCATCCATTCCCATGCGCGATGATAAAGGCCTCGTCGTCAGACCTTTGGTCTAGTTCTTAGTTCTTAGTT
>DATBKS010000302.1:0-6739 GCA_036555755.1 Thermoleophilaceae bacterium | reverse complement strand
GGAACCCGGCGTGCCGTCGATCGAGACCTGGGTCGCCGATCTCGGCGCGGTGGTGGACGCGGCTGGGTTCGAGCGTTTTGCGCTGCTGGGCATCTCGCAGGGAGCCGCGGTCGGGATGGCGTACGCCGCGCGATACCCAGAGCGGGTCTCCGAGCTCGTTCTGTACGGCGGCTACGCGCGTGGGCGACAGGTGCGTGGACAAGGCGAGCAGGAGGACGCACTGGTCGCGGCGATTCGCGCGGGGTGGACCAGCGACGATCCGGCGTTCCGTCGCGTCTTCAGCATGTTGTTCCTCCCGCACGGCACACCGACCCAGATGGCCTGGTACGACGAGTTGCTGCGCAGCACCACGTCTGCCGACACGGCGGCTCGCCTGTTCCGGGCGAGAGGCGTGATCGACGTCACGGCGGTCGCGGGCGAGGTTGGGGCCCGCACGCTCGTGGTCCACGCGCGTGGCGATCGGGTGGTGCCGGTCGAGGAGGGGCGTCTGCTGGCGGCGCTCGTTCCCGGTGCGCGCTTGGTCGTGCTCGACTCCGAGAACCACATCCTGCTCGCCGATGAGCCGGCGTGGGACCAGTTCCTCTCGGAGCTCGAGGCGTTCCTCGGCGCGGCGGGATCGCCTGCTCGATCGGCTGGCCTCAGCGATCTCAGTCCCCGCGAGCTCGAGGTGCTCGAGCTGGTGGCCGCAGGGTTGACCAACGGCGAGATCGCCGCGCGGCTCGTTCTCAGCGAGCGCACCGTCGAGCACCACCTGTCGAACGTCTACGCGAAGCTGCGCCTCTCGGGGAAGGCCGCCCGCGCGGCCGCCGCGGTCTCGTTCGTGGAGCAGCAGAGCTCGCCCAGCCGCCAGCTGCGCTGAACAGCGCTGCGTGTATCCGCCCAGAGCCCCCGCCACGAGGTTGGGTGCTGGCGCCGATGACGTCGCGGCGGGGCGCGCTTAGCGTGCGCTGAGTATCAACCAGCGGCGCTTCACCAGCCCGGGAAGGGGTGTGACATGACACAGGAACTCGCGTTCGATTCGAAGCAAGCCGAGGCCGTCGAGCCGATTCGTGAATACGAGATCCGCGGCGGTGGAGGCATCACGCTCCGCGCTCGCGAATGGGGCAACCCGGACGGCCGCGCGATCCTGTTCGTTCACGGCTGGTCGCAGTGCGACCTGTGCTGGGTCGCCCAGGTGAGCGGCCCGCTCGCTGCGCGCTTTCGAATGG
The DNA here is from genome assembly GCA_036555755.1 of Thermoleophilaceae bacterium. Taxonomy (GTDB): domain Bacteria; phylum Actinomycetota; class Thermoleophilia; order Solirubrobacterales; family Thermoleophilaceae; genus JAICJR01. Next base: position 5,531 of record DATBKS010000302.1, on the reverse strand, counting down.
TCACGTTCGACAACCGGGGACACGGAACGTCCGAGAAGCCGCTCGATCCAAGCTGCTACGCCGATGGGCGGCTCTGGGCCGACGACGTGGCGGCGGTGATCGACGGGACGGGTCTCGAACGTCCGGTGGTCGTCGCCTGGTCCTACGGGGGCTTCATCGTCGCGGACTACGTCCGCGCTCACGGCGACTCCGGCATCGCCGGCATCGACCTCGTCGGAGCCGCCGTGCGCCTGCGGCCGCCGTCATTCGACCACCTGGGGCCCGGCCTCCTCGACAGAGCAACGGATGTCTGCGCCCCCGACCTTGGGACGAGCATCCCCGCCGTCCAACGTTTCCTGCGCTCCTGCACCGCTCGCGAGCTCGACGAGATGCTCTGGAGCAGGGCGCTGTGCTGGAACATGGTCGTCCCGCCCGAGGTCAGGCTCGCGCTGATCTCGCGCGAAATCGAGAACGAGGACGTGCTCGCGGGCCTCTCGGTGCCGGTGCTGGTCACCCACGGCACCGAGGACGCCATCGTTCTCCCGTCGATGGCCGAGCACACGCTGGAACACTGCAAGACGGCCTCCGTCTCCTGGTACGAAGGCGTCGGCCACATGCCGTTCATCGAGAGCGCGCAGCGGTTCGATCGCGAGCTCGCGGCGTTCGCTGAGCGAGCGGTCTAGTCGGCGTATGCTCCGAAGAACGTGAGCGAGCACACCCCGGCGATCGACTTCGAGAACCTGCCGGCCCCGAGCGAGGGGTTACTCGTCACCCACTTCATCACCGTGCGGAGCGTTGCTCGGTCGCGGGCGTTCTACTCCGAGGTCCTCGGCGGCCAGGTGGTGCTGGACGAGAACCCGTGCATGGTCAAGCTCGCCAACTCCTGGGTGATCATGAACCCGGGAGGTGGCCCGACACCGGACAAGCCCGACATCTCGGTCGTCGACTACGAGCCCGGGAACACGGTCTCCACCTTCATGAACCTGCGCGTCGCCGATATCCAGGCGTGCTACGAGGAGTGGAGCTCAAAGGGCGCCGAATTCGTGACGCCGCCGATCGATCGCGGCGCCGAGATCCGCTGCTACATGCGAGACCCCGACGGCTACATGATCGAAGTCGGCCAGTCCACGGGAATGCTCGAAGGACACCTCGCCAAGAAGCGGCCCGAAGACCTGCCCGGCTGAGGCTTCAGAGGAACGGAGGGGACGTGACAGTCAGAGAGATCATCGAGCGGCATCCGCGGCCCGTCAGTCTTGACCGTGACCTGCTCTTGCGCTGCATCGACGAGTGCTTCGACTGTGCGGCGACGTGCACCAGCTGCGCCGACGCGTGCCTCGGCGAGCCGGACGTGCCGGAGCTGGTGCGCTGCGTTCGACTCAACCTCGATTGCGCCGACGTGTGCAACGCGACGGGACGGGTCGTGACACGTCAGACCGAGCCCGACCTGCAGGTCATAAGGGCTGCGATCGAGGCCTGCCTCGTCGCGTGTCGTGCTTGCGCCGAGGAGTGCGAGCGCCACGCGCCGCACCATGACCACTGTCGGGTCTGCGCCGAGGTGTGCCGCAGCTGTGAGCAGGCGTGCGCCGACCTGCTCGCCGCTATGTAACTACCCTCATCACCCGGCTCTACAAAGCCCCCGGAGGGGTGGCAGAGCGGTTGAATGCGACGGTCTTGAAAACCGTTAGGCCGGGTTGACCGGTCTCGAGGGTTCGAATCCCTCCCCCTCCGCTCCGAAGCGCGTCACCGCCCTGCGCCGGTCGAGCGCTTCGGCCGCGATCAGGCAGCCCAGCGCGGCGAGCCCGAGCACAAGCGCGATCTTCGTGTGGTCGCGGACCCCGGGTAAGGCGAACCCGAGGAGTGGGACGGCCGCCACAAGCGACAGCGGACCTGCCCGGAACGCCCGGACGAGCGCGAGCGCGGCGGCCGCCACGAACACCACGATCGCGGCCGCGCCGTACTGCTGGTCCACGGCCCGGTCGACGATGAGCAGGTGCGGCGCCGCGTATGCGAGCAGCGCCCAGAAGAGTGCCGCGGCAGCCGCCGTGTAGAGGTCGCGGCTGGACACGACGATCCGCCCCGTGGCGAGCGATGCGCACGCGAGCGCCCCGGCCACCGCGAGCAGAATCGGGATGGTGGCGAGCCAGCCGTGCCCGCCGCCGAGCGCTGTGACCACAGTCGTCGTGAGGTTCCCCGAACGCAGCCGGTCGCCCCAATCGCCGATCTCCGAGTCGAGCGGGATCAGCGGCCTGGTGAGCGTGGCCGCGAGCATCCACGCAGCCGACACGCCGGCGAGCACCAGCGTGGTCAGGGGCAGCCGCCGCCAGACGAGCGCGAGTGGGACGGCCAGGAAGGGGAGTGCCGCGATGAGGAAGCGCGGCCCCGGCGTGGCGCCGCCGAACGGCTGCCAGTAGGCGCAGTCATAGATGAGGAGGGCGACCGAGGCGCCGCCAATCGTGAGCGCCTCCGCTCGCCGCCCGCGCCGGTAGAGCAGCACGACCCCGGCGATCGCCAGCGCAAGCACCGGACTCAGCCGCAGCAGCCCACGCGCGGAGAAGAGCAGTCCCACCGCCTCGCGGAAGCTCGGCGCGCCGGTGCCGAAGAAGCCGCTGTGGTTCGCCTCGACGAACCCGTAGCTCACGTGGAAGGGCGACCCGAAGGCCCACCAGTCATACGCGAGCAGAGGCAGCACCCCGACCACCACTCCACCCGCGAACGCCAGTGCGCGGGGCAGGCGCGGCGTGCCCGCGAGGGCGTAGAGGCCGAGCGCGGCGCCCACGAGCGCCACCGGGTACTCACAGGTCACGGCCAGCCCGCACAAGAGGCCGGCGCAGGCCACCCACGGCAGGTTCCCTTCGTCGCGGTCGCGCTCGTGCCAGAGCAGCGCGAACGCGCCGAACACCAGCGTCGCCGCCAGCACGTGCGAGAAGTAGACGGTCGAGAACGGGAACACGAGCGTGCCGAGGCCCAGCGTCACGGCGGCCGCCGTGCCGAGCCCCGGCTCGAGCCGTTCCGCCACACGGCGCACGAGCAGCAGCAGCACGAGCAGGGGAAGCACGCTCGTCACGAGCCCGAGCGCCCAGATCATTCCGGTGAGCTCGCGCGCGGTGCTGAGCCGCGGCTGGCCGGGCGGGCGGCCAACCGCGCCGCCGGGCCCGAACGCGGCGATGCCGAGCAGGTTGCGCGGGAACTGCGTCTCCGCGAGCGAGAGCTGCATGTGCCGCGCCGCGCTCGGGGTGCCCACCCCGCGGAGCAGCTCGTACGCGGGCAGCGAGACGAGCGCCAGGCCGGGCGCCTTGTCTGAGTACCAGTGGCCATGGCGGAAGCCCTTGTCGCCGGTCTGCCACTGGTAAGGGTCGATCGTCGTGTGGCCGCGACCGAGCGCCTTGAGCTGCGCGTAATGCGAGGTCTGATTCCAGCCGAGACCCGGCACGATCATGGCCGCGCCAAGGGCTAGCAGGAGCATCGCGACGAGTCCAAGGCGGCCACGGCGAGCCTCGCGGTCCCTCATGCAGCCACCCTATCCGCGAAGGCCCGATCTGACGTAGGGTCTTGGGGTGAAACGCCCCGTCCTCGCTGCCGCCGTCGTTGCCCTGGCCCTGATGGCGCCCGCCGCGACGGCACACGCCACCGACTTCCCGCCGACCGCCAGCTTCACCGCCTACGACTCCGTGTGGGTCGCCAACGGCAGCCTGAGCGCGGAGGACAACTTCGCCACGCTCGCGCCGGGTGGCACCGTGACCTTCAGTTACCCAGCCGGTATGACGTTCCACAACGCCGACTTCGGGACCGGCCCCTCCCCGACGTCGTGCACGCAGACCGCCGGGGACAACAGCGGGTCCGTCCCGCCGCTGCCGGCATTCCCAGGGCCCCCGGGCTGGAGCGGCACATGCACGTTCGATACGGCGGGCACCTACACGTTCATCTGCGATGCGCACCCCGACTTCATGAAGGGCACGGTCTACGTCGGAGTCGACCCGCCGGCCAAGCTCAGCGGACCGCCGCTCACCTGGCCCACCGGACCCACGACGGGCGGCGGCGGTAACACCGGCTCGGGCGGGTCCTCTTCGCCCACGCGGCCGAGCGCGAAGTTCGCGCGCAGCCAGCGCGGCTCCGTGGTGCGCGGCACGGTCACCACCCCAGTCAGCGGCTCGAAGATCGTCGTGACGGCCTTCGCCGCGAGCCGCCTGCTGGCCAAGCCGGCCCGCCAGGTGAGCATCGGCTCCCAGACCAAGAAGTCGAAGAGCACCGGCAAGACGTCGTTCTCGGTGAAGCTGAAGGCGAGCGCGCGCCGCGCGCTACAGCGCCGCCACCGGCTCGCCCTGACGCTGCGGATCGTCGTCACGTCTCCGGGCGCCAAGGCGGTGCGGTCGAAGGTCGCGATCACGCTCCGCGACCACTAGTCAGTCGCTCCACCAGCCGAAGAACGCCTCGCCGTCGCCGTCGTGGCGCGGACCGAATGCGAGCATCTCGAGCCCATCCGGTCCCGCCTCGAACGAGCGGATCACCTGCGGCGCCACGCGCACCGCGTCTCGCGGAGCGAGGTCGAGGATCTCGTCGTCGAGCTTCACGCGTCCCGACCCCGAGAGCACCACGTAGACCTCTTCCGCGCCGGGGTCGTCGTGCTTGTGCCCGATCGCCTGCCGCTGGCCGGCGGCAACCCGGTGGTGGGCGAAGCCGACGAACTCCGCATCGAGCGCCTCGCGCGCGAAGCGCACCTCTTGCGTCGCCGACACGCCGAACTGCGGCGCCATGTCGTGCACCTCGGTGAGGTTCTTGTGCGTGTAGTCGCTCATGACGCGTCGTACTCGTCGTGGAGGCGCCACCACTGGTACGGCGGGGTCTGCGGCACGCCGTCCGGCGAGTCCTCCCACTCCTCCTGGCGGCCGTATGGCGTCAGGTCGAGCAGCGCCCAATGCGGGCCGAGCGTCTCGACGCCGCGGCTCGTCGTGAAGTAGCTGCGGAAGACGTTGTCGTCGTCATCGCGGATGAAGACGCTGAGGCCGAAGGCCTTGTTGATCCCGACGTCGCGGTAGAAGTCCTCGGTCGCAACCGTGAACCACGGCACGTTCCAGCCCATGCGCTCCTTGTAGGCGTCGATGTCCTGCTGTGACGCCCGCGACGTGAGCACGAAGGTCGTGTCGCGCGCCTTCAGGTGCGCCGGGTGGCCGAGGTTGTCGACGTAACAGGAGCAGCCGCCGCAGGGAGTCCCGTCCGCCTCGAACATGAAGTGGTAGGCGACGAGCTGGCGGCGGCCGTCGAACAGGTCGACGAGGCCGGCCCGCCCGTCCGGGCCCTCGAACTCATAGTCCTTGTCGAAGGCAACCATCGGCAGGCGGCGCCGCTTGGCGGCCAGCGCGTCACTCGCGCGCATGTGGGCCTTCTCCTTGACGAGCAGTTCGTCGTGCGCTGCTTGCCATTCCTCTGGCGATACGACCTGGGGGAGGTGCATCTCTTCTCCTCACTCACGGGGTCAGTTCCCTAACGGAACGCACCGTATCACAGACAGTTCCTTCAGGGAACTAAGCTACGATGACTCTCATGCAGCGCACCCA
>DATBKS010000301.1:0-57611 GCA_036555755.1 Thermoleophilaceae bacterium | reverse complement strand
GAGTCGTGGTCGAAGTAGCGCTGCTCGACCATGTCGTCGGAGTGGCCGACGGCGGCCTGCCGCAGCCGCGCGTTCTCCTTCAGCGGCGGCAGTCCACGCGCGTCGCGCTCCTGGTTGTTGAGGCACAGGATCGCGGCACGGACTACATCGAGATTGCCGGCCGTCGGGACGACGTCCGTGTTCGCGCACACAGTCTGGGCGAGGTGGGCGCGGCGCTTCTTCGGCGCGGCCTGATGCGCCGGAGCGAAGGCAGGGAGCGCGAGAGCGGCGCACAGAAGCGCGCCGACCGCGACGAGCAGTCGAGCGGGAACGGGAGACATCTGCCCTGCGGAATCGGCCGGTCGCAGGAGCGACTAAACCCCTCTTAATGGTCGCTGGACAGACGTCGTAGTGAGGCATCCGAGCCCTGCCATACTCGCCCGACGTCGCGGGGCGTGGCGCAGCCTGGTTAGCGCGCCTGCTTTGGGAGCAGGAGGTCGGCGGTTCGAATCCGCCCGCCCCGATCTTCTACAGAGCCAAGAATCGGCTCGTTCGGCCCTCAGCCGCGCCGAGGTGGTGCGACCGTGCGGTCACGAGTCTCGGTCGAAATTACGACGGATGTATCAATCGTGCAAGAAGTCTCCCTCATTCAGGGTAGTCTGCAGACTGACGTACGTCCGACGTCAAGACGCGTCTATCTGAGGACCCTGAAGGTGACGGTCTGGCGGGCGCCCGTATTTGAGCCGTGACGCGGGATTGCGACCAGCCGATAGCGGCCAGGTGGCAATGGGCGGCCTCGGATTCGTCCCCGAAAGCGCACCGTGTTTCTGCCCACTCGGTCGCGGTGCTTGAAGCTGCCCAGCGCGACGTTCGCGGCGCAGCGCCGGCCCGCCCGCCGGGGCCGCCGCAGCGTGCAGCGGCCGTGGGTCCTCACGCCGGCCACCCGACGCAGCACCGTGAACTTGGTGGTCGCCCTCACCGAGTCCGTGTATGTGATCGTCGCTCCCCGCTTACGCGCCCCCGACGTGGCAAAGGCGCTGGGGGAAATCTTCATCCGCCGAAGCACCGGCAGCAACGCCACATCCGTTTCCTGTAGCTGCTGCTTGAAGCTGGTTTGGATAGTCGTTCTCGTCAGCGCCTGCGCGAAGACCTCGGGCTCGTCGATGTCGCCCGTGAAGTCCAGACCGGGGCACCCGGCGTAATGGCCGATGAAGAGGTCGTTCGATTTCGGCAGGTCGTAGTCGATGGTCCCGGCGCGTGGCCTGCCGTTGCCCACCTGCACGCCGTCGACGAAGAGGCGCACGGACGTGCCGTCATAGGTGCCGACCGCGAGGTGCCAGTTTCCATCCCATATGCCGGCGCCGGCATCCGGCGAAAGCGTGTAGGTCTGCCCCCGATTGGTGGACACGTAGAACTGCAGGCCGCCTGCCGCCCCCGAGTAAAGGGCGTAGGAGGCCGAGATGCAGCCACTCGATGCACCCTTCGAGAGGACGTACTTGTAGATGCCGGGGCTGCCCGCGCGCCTGACCCAGGCGCTCACACTCACCTCGACCGGCGGCTCGAGCGACGGCTGGTCCGGCACCTGCACGAAGCTGCCACCCGCATCGAAGCTCAGCGCCGTCCCGAACCTCCCGGGAACCCACTGCAATCCGCCGATCAGGGTTCCGTCGTTACCGAGGCCGGAAGCATCCGCAGCCGTCGTGCCGCTGCCCTCGTTGAACGGCCAATAGGCGACGGGGGAAAAGTCTGCATGAGCGCGGGCAGACCCAAGGGCCAGCAACGCGACCGTTACTGCCAAAGCCTTCTTCACCGCTTCACCTCGACGGTGGACGGGGGCGGTGTACGTCAGAGCCGGCGTACGGCGACAAAAGACGAACGGCCCGAACTGTCGGTTTCGTTCAACACGCGCGCCCGCCCTGTCAGGTTGGCGCTCTCGGTGTCACCACTTAGTGGGTGCGCTTACGGCCGCTACAGGCCAGCCGCGAAGTGACTCAGCTTTGCCATCGCGCGCTGTTGCCCCGTCAACGCGGGGCGTGAGGCCAGGTCGCTGGGGAAGGTCGAGGAGCCGACCTGGGCTGTCGCTATCTGCATGCGTAGCTGCGCGATTTCGCTGCGGCTCAGACCGAGCGCGCGCAGGGCCCGCGTGGCCGCCGGGCTGAAGCCGTGTCGCGCGAGGGTCTTCTGAGCGCGGACCGCGGCGGCACGACGGATGCGGCGTGACTTGAAGCCCGCTCGCCCCAGCGCCCTGACGAGTGCCTTGCGTCCGGCCACGGCCCGCCGACAGCCCGCCCCGCTAACGCTTCCCATACGTAAGCAGAAGTCTCAACCACGTCGCGGCGCCGGGTGGCTAGAGGACTTGAGGGGAGCTCGGCTGCGCAGCATCGAGGTACAAAACGGGTACATCAGCTCATGATTCGGGCTCGTCGCCGCTCCAGAAGCTGAACTGCTGATCCCATTTATTTGCAGGGCTTTCAGTGCGCGCCGTGTCCTCAAGTACACGCTCGTTCGCGAGCCCGCGCTCATTTGGGAGCAGGAGGTCGGCGGTTCGAATCCGCCCGCCCCGACTGGGAATCTGATTGATCTACGACTTTGGCCGGATCGCCTGGAGGTCCCGCTCAACTGGCGAAAGCCAAAGACGATTTTCGTGAACTCAATGTCGGACCTCTTCCACGAGGCAATCCCAGTGGACTACATCGAGAGGGTCTTCGACACCATGAGTGCTGCGCACTGGCACACCTTTCAGGTGCTGACGACGCGCGAGGCGCGGCTACTCGAGCTCGCGCCTCTCTTGACGTGGGCCCCGAACATCTGGATCGGCGTGACCATCGAGAATCGGCGTTTCGTTAACCGGGCCGACGTCCTACGCCAAGTGCCGGCGGTCGTGCGCTTCATCAGCGCCGAGCCCCTCCTAGGCCCCCTCGACGGCTTAAGTCTTGATGGCATCGATTGGCTCATCGCAGGTGGGGAATCCGGGCCTAAACATCGACGAGTGGACCCTCAAGGATCCGCGCCCTGAGGGACCGCTGCGGTGAAGCCGGGGTCGCCTTTTTCTTCAAGCAGTGGGGAGGCCCACGGCCCAAGTCACGTGGGCGAGAGCTTGACGGGCGCGAGTGGGACGAGCTGCCTACTCCGCAGTTACGTTCGCGCGATCTGGTCGCCGGCTGTCGCTGACGTCTGTGGCGGGCGCCCGTTGGCCAGAGGCCCGCTTGCGCTCGTCGTCTAAAGCGGAAGCGCGGGGCTCTCGGAATTCCGCACCTGTGCTGCCGCGACTCCTCACAAGCGCTCTCGCCGACACTGGTGATTCTCGGTCCAAGGCGGTAAGACCGGCTACTGGCTCGCGCTCGGCGGCCCTATCGGAGGGTCACCATGCCCGTTCAGTGGGCGTGCCCGTGGTGAGTGTCGGGCAGGGCGGTGGCGGGCACTTGTGCGGCGAGTAGCGCGGTGAGGCCGGTGGTGAGTGGTACGGCGGCGATCAACGCGATCGAGCCCACGAGTGTGGCGATGATGGGTTCGGCGACGTCTTGGGTGTTGACTGCATCGAAGAAGCCTGCGTGTGCGCTTTGAAGGACGAGTAGCAGCGGTAGCGAGGCGCCGACGTAGGCGAGCACGAGCGTGTGGATCGTCGCGGCGAGGTGGTCGCGGCCGACGCTGAACGCCTCGCGGTAGAGCTCGCGGGCGCCGTACTGAGGGTTGGCGCGGCGCAATGCCATCACGGCCGAGGCCTGGGAGACGCCCATGTCCGCGAGCACGCCGAGCGCTCCGATGACCATGCCAGCGATCACGACGCCCTCGAGCGAGACCTGTGTGGTGAATTGGCGCAGCACCGTTGAGAGTTCGCTGGAGTAGCCGTTGAGCTGAGCGAGGTGCGCGTAGGCAGCGCCGAGCAGTGTTGCCAGCAGCAGGCTGGTGCCGATGCCGAGCGCGGCGGCCAGGCTCTGCACGCCGACGCCGTTGGTCAGCCCGACCGTCAGAAACATCACCGCGAGCGAGCCGATGAGCGAGACCAGCAGCGCCGAGGAGCCGGCGAGGATCGCGGGCACGATGAACTTGGTCACGAGCAGCAGGCTGAGAGCGACGCCGACGAGCGCGAGCGCTCCGCGCCAGCGCGCTAGTACGACCGCGAGCAAGCCGAACGCGATGGCGAGCCAGAGCAGGGAGCCGTGCCGGTCGTAGTCGACGAATGAGTAAGGCTCGAAGTTCGGGCCCCGAGCCGCGGCCGGGGCGCTGACGCGCGTGACGCGAATGTGCGCCCTGGCGCTGACGTGGGGCGCGGTGGTAACCGGGCCGAGGGTAATCGGCGTGGTCTGCCCCTTGTTGCGCCCGCCGACGATCTTGACGGTGATGCGGCGACAGTGCTGAACCGTCGGTCCAGGACAGCGGACGAGCGCTGAAGAGAGCACCGTGGCGGGCAGGGATGATCCGCCGAAGGCCTGGCTGGGGGCGCCGCTCGCGCGCGACGATGGCCAGAGCGCAATCAGGCCGACCACGGTGACCAACAGCAGAACAGCGACAGCCGCCGCGAGCGTGCGTCCCGCGCGTGTCGCCCAGATGGCGCTTGGTGGGCGACGTGGGCCGCGTGGACGTTCTTGGCGGGGCGACTTGCGGTGTCGTCGCCGCCGCGGCCGTTCGACGTCCCCGATCCCCGACCAATCGGCGCCACCGGGTTCGAGCGCGTCGGGGGAACCCGACGCCCTGTCAGGAAGACGCGACCGTGTCACAGCTCGCGCTTCGCCAACGCAACCGACGTTCCTGCGCGACGCATTTCGACGCCCAGCGTTGGTTCAGCGTCCGGTGGCCTTAGCGAGCGCCGCCGCGATCGCTTGAAGCTGGCGTACTTGCCAGGCCTGGAAGCTCGCCGTCGCCGGTGTCAGCGTCTCGGTGACCGTCGCGATGGGGATGCCGCGCGCTTGAGCCTGTTCGTTGAGCCGCTTCACGTCCGGCGTCGTGTTCTGGCTGTTGTAGACCCACACCTTGATCTGGCGGCCGGCGATCTGGTCGTCGACCGTTGTCTTATCGCGGGCAGTGGGGTCGGTGCCCTCGCTGATCGCGTCAAGGAAGCCGCTCGGCGTGAGCAGGCGCAGGCCGAGGCTTTGCGCGAGCGGCGCGAAGATGCTCTCCGACGCGCCCACCGGCACGCCCGCGTAGCGCTGGCGGATCGACGCGATCAGACCCTTGTAACGCGCCAGCCCACGCATTTCGAAGCTCCGCCGCTGAGCTTCGAAGTAAGCGGCCTGCTTGGGCTCGAGCCGTGCGTAAGCCTGGGTAATGGCGTCGATCACCTGCCGCACGTTGGGTGGCGAGTACCAGCGGTGCGGGTTGCCCCCCGCCTCGATGCCGACTAGGTCCCCAACATTCAGCACCTCCCGGCCGCTCACCGGGTTGGCGGCCAGCAGCTTCTGCGCCCAGGCGTCGTAGCCGATCCCGTTCACGATCGCGAGGCGCGCGCCGGCGAGGGTGCGGGCGTCGGCCGCGGTCGGCTCGTAGTCGTGCGGGTCGGTGGCGGGGTTGGTGATGATGCTCGTCACCTTCACCTTGTCGCCGCCGAGCTGCGCCGCGATGCTCCCCCAGAAGTTCTCCGCAGCGACCACCTGCAGCTTGCCCGAGGCACCGCCGCTGGATGCCGAGCCCGCCGCCCCGCAACCAGCCAGCAGCAAGCACAGCGCCACCGGCAACAGCGTCCGCCACCCGCGTCGCAGCGCCACCATGTCTCAATCCTCCTCGCTCGTGAACCTCATCGACGCGCAGCATACATGAGAATAAGACTGATTCTCATTATTTCTTGGTAGTGGGGTAGAGGCGGCCGCCGAGGCAAGCTCGGGACCGGTCAGACGCTTCGCGTGGTCGCGCTAACGACTCGCGGCGGCGGCCGGTGCGGAAGGGTGCGGTGCCGTCGGCGCGGAGGAGCCGCTAAAGCGCACCGAGGGAACCAGAACGGCCAGTACGGCGAGCGTGACGGTGATAGCCCGCAGACGGCGCGGGGTGAGCCACGCCCAGCCCTGGGCGCGCAGCCAGGTGCGCGTCCCGGAGGCGGCTGCGATCGCCGTGGCGGCACAGGCTGAGCACATACGACCAGACTACTCCGTGGAAGGGCGGCCCGGACGCGTCGAACCGATGGGAACCGGTCTCCTTCTGCCGGGCGCGACGGTAGCCTGCCACCGCCGTGGCGCTTCGATCCCGTCGCCGCCCGCAGCATCCGGCCGGCGCCCGCGAGTCCGGTGGGTTCGCGTCGGCGTGGGCGCGGCAGCGCAGGCTCTGGCGCAGCCGCGCCGGGCGAGCGGTGATCCTTGTGCTCGCCGGCATGCTCCTGCTGACCGTGACCGGGCTCGCGTTGCTGTGGCCCGGCGGAAGACCTCACTTTCGCGGTGCCGTGAACGCCTCGGCGACCCAACAAGCCACCGTGCTCGCCGTCTTTCCACGCACCTGTCCGGTCGAGACCCATCCCGGCTGCAAGCAGGTGAACCTGCGCCTTACCAGCGGACCGGCACGGGGCAAGCTCACTTTCCTGATGATGCCGGGCGACGAAGCCGTGCCCAACGTCGGAGCGGGCGACCATATCTCCGTCCTGCGCAACGACGAATCGCTGCTCGGCCCTGGCGTCGTGCCCACCCCCGACGAGGAGCTTGACCCCGCCCAAGCGCCCTACGGATTCGTCGATTTCCAACGCCAAGGCCCGATCCTCTTTCTTGCGATCGTCTTCGCGCTGCTCGTGGTCATCCTCGGCCGCCGCTCGGGCGTGCTCTCGCTGCTCGGGCTTGCGATCGGGCTACTACTCGTCACCCAATTCGTGATCCCAGCGATCGTCGCCGGCCACTCCCCGTTCGCGGTCGGCCTCGTCGGCTCCTTCGCGGTCCTGTTCGCCACGATCGTGCTCACCTACGGACTCGGGCCGAAGAGCCTGGCCGCACTGCTCGGCACCGCCGCGAGCCTCCTGCTGACGGCGCTGCTCGCGCTGATCTTCGTCCATAAGGCGCACCTCACCGGCACCTCCACCGACGAGGCCACGCTACTCCAAAGCCTCCTACAAACGCGCGCCCGCGCCTTCTCGCTGCAGGGCCTCACGCTCGCCGCGATCGTGATCGCGGCGCTCGGCGTCCTGAACGACGTGACCGTCAGCCAGGCATCAACCGTCATCGAGCTACAACGAGCGAACCCCGCCCAACGCGCCCGCGAACTCTTCGCCGGAGCCATGCGCGTCGGCCGCGACCACCTCGGTGCCACCGTCAATACGCTCGCGTTCGCCTACGCGGGCGCGGCTCTCCCCCTGCTGCTGCTCTTCTACACGCAAGACACAAGCCTCGGAACGACCATCAACCGCGAGGCCGTCGCAACCGAAATCGTCGCCATGCTCGTCGGCTCGATCGGACTCGTTACTGCCGTACCACTCACCACGTCACTGGCCGCCCTCTTAGTGAGCCACCTACCCACCGAAACGCTTCCAGAGCCCACCGCCGGACACGCCCACTAAAACCGGAAGCGGGGACGGACCCAGCACCCCTAAGTGAGCTCGGCCCAGGCCGGGATCGATCTGATGGCATCCGAGCGCGCCTGGCGTGGTCGCTTGGGCGGCGGGACGATCCGGAGAGTCCCGTCCGGAGGAGTGCGGAGTTTCCCGCCTAATCGTGCGGGGTCCTGCGGATGACGTGTCGGCGGCCGCGCGGACAATTCTGTTCCATCACTTCGCGCAAAGGCGCAAGGCATGGCTACAGAACATTCCGAACCGCAGCCGGGGACCGCATCATCGCCCTCCTGGTATCAGGCCAGAGCGTTGTGGGCGGGCCTCTCGATCATCAGCATGTGGCTCGCCGTGCTGTTCGTTGGCGTCTTCGGAGGAGACTTCATCCGAAACAGCGCCTCCAGCGGCTTCACCAAAATTCCAGTAGTCGTCTTCTTACTCCCGTTCGTGTTGCCCGCGACGATCGTCGTCGCCCGGCGGGGACTCACGAGCGCAGCCGGCACAGGGCGCGGTGCAGTCGAGGAGAAGCCGCCAGCGCGCCAGGAAGCCACCGCGGTTCGGGTTCTGTAGGCGGGTTACGGTCCCTTGATGTGCGGCAGCTTCGACCCGAACTGCAGCACGCCCTTCGATACGTCCTGCACGGATAGCGCGGGATCCGTGAACTTCACGAGCGCCGCGCTCGCGTTGTACTTGGCGTGGCAGGCGAAGGCGATCTCGAACGGCACGGTGGACACGGTGTCCACGTACGTGAGGTCAACCGTGCCGTAGAACGACGGCGGGTCGAAGCCGCCATTGCCGTAGTTGAAGGACTGCGTGTTCTGGCGCAGGAGCGTAAGGGCGTTGCTTGTCGGAACCCCGCTGGCGAGGGAACAGGTCACGGTGTTCTTCTTCTTCAACGTCCACGTGGCGGTGTTGGCCTGCTCGAGGACCTTGCCCTCGAACTCGTACGTGCCCGCCTTGTCGATCTCGGTCGAGACGAAGAACCTGCCCTTGAACGTCTTCGACAGGTTGTTCGCGATCACCGGGCTGGACGAGACGCCGGGGTTGCCGGGCGGGCCCTGCGGCCCGAGCTGGTTCCACGTGATGAGTGTCTGACCACCTGGGCAGCTGCCGTTCGTGCTCAGTCTCAACGAGTTGTCCGCCGGCTCCACGCAGGCGTTGATCACCTGATTGCCGCTCGAGTCCCCGGCGGTCGTGGCCGCGTAGCCCACACCGCCGAGTGCGATGGCCAGCGCCAACATCGCAATTGCGGTGTCCGGGCCAGGTCGCCACGAGTGCTTTGGGCGTTCCATGCGCGAGTCCGGGTGGTGCTGTGCTCAAGATAACCCGGGGCGCCGGCCAAGTCGAGGGCGGAAAGGCAAAGCCCCCGGCGCTCGCTCGTGCCGTTAGAGCGCCTGCCTGCGCAGGACTAGCGCTTGGCCGTCCATCCGGAGCGTCATCTCGTCGCCTCGGATGGCCGCCTCCGCGTCCATCGCATTGCCCATCACGTCGGCGTGCAGATGCCCGGCGGCGTCCACCGACCAGTTGCCCGTGAAGTTCGCCCCATCGCCCATCTGGGCGCTGACCGTCCCGTCGTCGCGGAAGGTCAGGTCTCCGAACGGGCTCTTCCAGCTCCCGACGATGGCTTCCGCAAGCGACGCGGTGTCTGAGTGCATGTCGAGCGAGGCGGCGTCCTCTGGAACCGCCTGCTCGAACGCCTGCGCCACCCCTCCGAGCTGCGCGAGTGCCTCGGCCTTGGCCACCTTGTCGTGCTCCTCGCGGGCGGCGGCGTAGTTCTCGTTCGCCTGCTTGATGGCTTCCGGCGTGGCCTCGCCCGTCGACAGGTTCTCCACGTTGACGACGACCTTGCTGCGCGGCAGGTAGTACAGGCGCATGGTGCCCGCGTAGGGCGCCCACTCGTACATGTCGTGCCAACAGACGTACTCCTGCCGGCCCGCCTCCCTGGTCTCGATCACGAAGCGGTAATTCGCACCTGCGATGCGGCCGTAGTTCTGCCACCACCGCTTCCTGAACGGCCCTTCGACGCTCTCTACCCGGCCTTCAGCCAGATCTCTCCCGCGCGGGCTGGCCGCGCGCTCCGCGGCTGCCGCGACGAGCCCGGTGATGCCGCTGTGCTTGTTGTCGATGCTGGCCCGGACGGTCTCGGCCTGCTTAGGGGTGAGCTGTCCGCTGCGATTCGCATCGAGCGCATCGGGGGCGAAGGCCAGGTCGGTCACGCGAGTTCCACCCAGCGAGAGCGTACGTCGGATTCCTCCGATTTGCACGTCTGGATTACGCTTCGCGCATGAGTCCTACCGCGACCGTTCTCGTGTGGTTCAAGCTGCGATCGCCGGAGCTGGCCGAGGATTTTGAGCGTCTGATGGCGGGGGATCGGGACGTCGTCCGCGGATCGCTCGACACGGTGTCGGATTGGCGTCTCACCCGGCCGTTGGACGTGCCCGGACAGTCCACCGATGAGGCCGACTACGTGCTGATCGCAGAGATCGTCGAAGTGGAGCGCTGGGAGCAACAGATAAGCGAAGAGATCGAACGCCTCGAGGACGAGTTGGAGCGTCTCGTCTCAAGCCGCGGACTGCTCGTCGTAGGTCACGTCCTTTGAATCGGCAGACAAGCTTGCGAGGGGCGGCCGCGGGCGCGGTCGCGACGGCGGCAATGACGCTCGAGGGGACCCTCGACCAGCGCCTCTTCAACTCCCAGTACGACGACATCGAGATCCTGGGCAAGCTCGTGACGCGCGGCGACTACTGGCAACCCATCGGCATCGCGCTCCACGTGCATAACGGCGCGGTCTTGGGCGTCGCATATACGCGGCTCAAACCGTCCCTGCCGGGACCAGCGGCCCTTCGCGGCCTGCTGGCGGGTCTTGTCGAACACCTTGCGACCTGGCCGATGGTCGCTCTGGTCGACCGCTACCACCCTGCGCGCAAGGACATGCCAAAGCTCGTGGGCAACGGCCGAGCCTTCGCCCAGGCGACGATCCGCCACGCGGTCTTCGGGATCTCGCTTGGGGTCCTCGAGGACGCGCTGAACAACCACAGCGCATAGGTCCCCGTCAGAGACGGGGCTGCGGGTGCGCCGCGAGGAGCGACTTCGTGTACTCGTGCTGCGGGTTGGCGAAGACGGCGGCCGTCTGGCCGGCTTCGACGAGCTGTCCTCGGTTCATGATCACGACCCGATCGGCCACCTCGGCGATGACTGCGAGCTGGTGAGCGACGAACAGGATCGCTACGCCTAGCTCGTCGCGCAGGTCGAGGAACAGATTCAGCAGCTGCGCCTGGACCGACACGTCCAGCGCGCTGACCGCCTCGTCGGCGATGAGCACCTCCGGCCCGACGGCGAGCGCGCGTGCAACCGCCACGCGCTGGCGCTGGCCACCCGAGAGCTCGCGCGGGCGGCGCTTGGCGAGGGCGGCGCTCAGGTGCACGCGCTCGAGCGCCTCGCGCACGAACTGCTCGCCGTTCTCACTCCCGGGGCGGTTGTGCACGCGCCCGGCCTCCTGCAGCGCGGCGCCCACGGTCATGCGCGGGTTCAGCGACGAGTACGGATCCTGGAACACCATCTGCATCCGGCGCCGTAGCTCCCGCAGTTGCGTGCCGCCGGCGGCGAGGACATCCGAGCCGTCGAGCTTGATCGTCCCCTCATCCGGCTCGACGAGGCGAACGATGCATCGAGCCAGCGTGGTCTTGCCGCTGCCGGACTCGCCGACGAGACCGAGGATCTCTCCGCGCTGCAGCGTGAACGAGACGTCGTCCACCGCGCGCACGGGGTGAGGCTTCTCGCGCGCGATCCGCTCCGACAGGGTGCGGCGCAGCCCGAAGTCCTTGCAGAGCCCCTCGACCTCGAGCACCGGCGCGGCGTTGTTCATGCCTCCGCTCCTGCACGCTCGGCCCGCGCGCCCTGAGTCGGGTCGAAGGGCCGGAGCGGGCATGCCGTGTCGTGTCCCGGAGACACCGGCTCGAGCGCCATCGAGACGAGCTCGCAGCTCGGCTGCGCGTAGCGGCAGCGTGGCTTGAACACGCAACCGGGCAGCGACTCGGTCGGCTCCGGCGGAGTGCCCGGGATCACCGACTTGCGCGTCGCGCGTCCGGCGGACTCGAGCTGCGGGACGGAGTCGAGCAGCGCGCGGGTGTAGGGATGCTGCGCGTCGTTGTAGAGCGCCTCGATCGGCCCTGACTCGACCATGTGCCCGCCGTACATCACCGCCACGCGGTCGCATACCTGTGCGATCACGCCGAAGTCGTGCGACACGAGCAGCACCGCGATCTGGCGCTCCTCGCGAAGCCGCATGAGCAACGCCAGGATCTGCGCCTGCGTCGTGACGTCCAGCGCCGTGGTCGGCTCGTCGGCCAGCAGCAGGCGCGGCTGCGAGGCGGTGGCGAGCGCGATCATCACCCGCTGGCGCATCCCGCCGCTGAACTCGTGCGGATAGGACAGCGCGCGACGCTCGGGGTCGGGAATGCCGACGTCGCTCAGCAGCTCAAGCCCCCGCGCTCGGGCCTCGGCCCTGCCCAAGCCGAGGTTGAGGCGCAGCGTCTCGGTGAGCTGGTCGCCGATCCGGAAGACGGGGTTCAGGGAGCTGAAGGGGTCCTGGTAGATCATCCCCACGTCGTGCGCGCGCAGGTCGCGCAGCTCCTTGGCGCTCATTCCCAGCACGTCGCGCCCGTCGAACTCGATCTTGCCCGCGGTGATCTCTCCGGGCCACGGGACGAGGCGTATGACCGACCGGCAGGTGAGGGTCTTGCCGGACCCGGACTCGCCG
This sequence comes from Thermoleophilaceae bacterium, assembly GCA_036555755.1. GTDB lineage: Bacteria > Actinomycetota > Thermoleophilia > Solirubrobacterales > Thermoleophilaceae > JAICJR01. The sequence continues at coordinate 45,420 of DATBKS010000301.1, read as the reverse complement.
ATGAGGCCGACGATCTCGCCCGGCCGGATGCTCAGGCCGGCGTCCCGCACGGCGACGACCTTGCCATCAGGGGTGTCGAACTCGACGCGAAGTCCCTCGATCGTCATCAGGGGCTTCGAGTCGAGGCTCACTACAGCCTCCCTCGCAGCTTCCCGTCGGACAGGCCATCGCCGAGCAGGCCGGCGCCCACGCCGAAGAGCACGACCACGAGGCCGGGCAAGGTGGCCACCCACCAGGCGGTCAGCATCGTGCTCTGGCCGTCGGCGATGATCGATCCCAGCTCCGCGTTCGGCGGCTGGGCTCCCAGGCCGAGGTAGGCGAGGCTGGCGAGCAGCAGCAGGTTCACAACCATGTCGAGCGTCGAGTAGATGAGCGACGAGCGCATCAGGTTGGGCACAGCATGGCGGAGGATCGTCCGCCGCCTCGAGTAGCCGAGCGCGGTGGTCGCGAGCATGAATGGCTGCTCGCGCAGCACGAGCATCTCGGCGCGCGCCAAGCGCGCGTATAAGGCCCAGGCGACGATCGGCACCCCGATCAGCACGCCCTTGACGCCGGGGCCGACGATCGAGATCACCGCGATCACGAGCACGATGAACGGGAAGGCGATCATCACGTCGGTGATCCGCGCGATGACCGCGTCGAACCAGCCGCCGAAATAGCCCGCCATGGCCCCGACCAGCACGCCGATCGGCAGCGGGACATAGGTCACGACCAGCACGATCGCGAGGTCGAGCCGCAGGGCATACAGCGTGCGGCTGAACACGTCGCGGCCGGCGCCGTCGGTGCCGAACAGGTGGGTGAGCGATGGGGGACTGAAGATGTCCGCGAAGTTGAGCTGGTTCTGACCGTACGGCGCGATCAACGGCGCAAACAAGCCGGCCAGGAAAAGCACCGCGAGGATGCTCGCTCCGATCTTTGCCTGCAGAGGGAGCCCGCGAAGGCCGCCCACGCGCCTGCGACGCTCGACGGCGCCGACCAGTGGCGGCTGCTGGCCGAGTGTGTCGACTGCGCTCATCGGCCCGCGAGCCTCACGCGCGGGTCGAGGTAGGCCTGGATGATGTCGGCGGTGAGACTGGCCAGAACGACCGCGGCGCCGGCGAGCAGTGCGAGCGCCTGGACGAGCTGGTAGTCACGCTTCTCGACCGCCTCGACGAGCAGGGAGCCCAGGCCGGGGATCTGGAACACCTCCTCCAGCACCACGGTGCCGCCGATGAGGAAGCCGATGTTGACCGACAGGATGGTGAGCGTGCTCATGAACGAGTTGCGTAGCGCGTGCTTCCCGACCACACGCAGCTCGCTCAGGCCGCGCGAGCGCGCCGCCTCTATGTACTCGCTCTGCAGCACCTCAAGCAGACTCGAGCGCAGCGTGCGCACCACCACCGTGGCCAGCGACAGGCCGAGTGCGAGGGCGGGCAGCGTCAGCGTTCGGAGGATGCCGCTGAGCCCGCCGCTGTAGCCGGACACCGGAAACCACCCCAGCTTGAGCCCGAAGATCAGCGCGAGCATCAGCCCGAGCCAGAAGCTCGGCATCGCGAAGGTCAGCGTCGTCCCAACCCGGATCGCGTTGTCGAGCCATCCGTTCGGGCGCAGCGCCGCGACGATCGCGAGAGGCACCCCGATGAGCAGCGAGAGCAGCATGCCGTAGCTGATCAGCGCCACGCTCGGCCAGATCCGCTCGCGGATGGTCTCTCCGACTGGGGCGTCGAGGGTGAACGAGGTGCCGAAGTGGCCCTGGAACGTGTGTGAGATGTAGACCGAGAACTGATCCCAGATGGGGCGGTCGAGGGCGAGCTGGTGGCGCACGCGGTCGATCGTCGCTGGGTTCGCCCGCCCGGCGAGCACGATCCGCACGGGATCGCCGGGAACGAGATGGATGATGAAGAACGTCGCGACGAGCAGCCCGAACAGAACCACCACGGCCAAGGCCAGCCGGCGGATCAGGTAGCTCAGCACCGGCCGCCCCCGCTCCCCGCGATCGTTCTCATCGGTCCAGCCTCAGCCCGCCTTCTTGCTCGCGAACCAGGTGTTCTCGAGATGGTCGGAGCCGAGCCCGTCGAGATCCGTGCCGCACACGTTGGGCAGATGGGCGTTGATGAACGGCAGGTGCAGGACCGCCGCGACTGGCGTCTGGTCCATCAGCGCCTGCTGGATCGTCGCCCACTGCTTGGCACGGTCGGCGTCGCTCCGGGTCGTCTCGAACTGGATCACCTGCTGCTGGATCTGCGGGTTCCGCCAGCTCGTCTCGAAGCCGTGGAAGCCGTTGTCCCAGTTGGCGAGGAAGTCCGCGTACTCGTCCGGCACGGTCAGGTCGCTCGTGAACGACGCGAACGGGAAGACCATGTCGAACTTTCGGGTGAACCAGTTGTTCGTCACTGTCGCGGTGTCCTGCTCGACCAGCTTGACCTTGATCCCGATGGCCCCGAACTCCTGCTGCAGGGCCAGCGCGAGCTGCTTATAGAAATCGGTGCCCGCGGGGTACTGGAGCGTCGTCGAGAACCCCTTCGGGTACTTCGACTGTGCCATGAGTTGCTTGGCCTTCGCAACGTCGTAGGGGTACGGCTTCACGACGCTGTCGGGCGCGTCCATTGCGAATCCCATCAGCACGCTGTTCGGGATCTCGCCGAGCCCGGCGAAGATCTGCTTGTTGAGCAGCGGGCGATCGATCGCGTACTGCAGCGCCTTGCGCACGTTGATGTCCTTGAACGGCGCCTTCAGGTGGTTGAGCCAGAGGCCCAGGAACAGCGGCACCTTCGCCGCCTGCACCTGAATGTTCTTGTCGGCGCGCAGCGAGCTGATCTGCGAGAACGGAACGACATCCATCACGTCGGCGTCGCCGGCGCGCAGAGCGAGGATGCGGGTGTTGCTGTCGCTCACGAAGTTGAAGCGCACCGAGTCCAGGTAGGGCTTCCCCTGCTCCCAGTAGTACGGGTTGCGGACGAACGTGATGTGGGAGCCCTTGGCGAACTCCTTCATCATGAACGGCCCTGTCCCGACCGGGTGCTTGTAGAAGCTGCTGCCCTGCTTCTCGACCAGGTCCTTCGGCAGGATGAAGGCCGGCCAGATGCTGATGTTGTAGAGGAACGACGCGATCGGCTTGGTGAGCTGCACCTTGACCGTCGACTGGTCGACCGCGCTCGCATGGCCGAAGCCGATCGCGACCGCGCTCATGATCGCGTTGATCTTCGGATTGCCGAAGCGGTTGAGCGTCCACGCGACGTCGTCGGCCGTCACCGGCTGCCCGTTGGAGAACTTGATGCCCGGGCGCAGATGGAACGTGTAGGTCTTGCCGTCCGCTGAAACGTCCCAGCTCTGCGCGAGCGACGGCACGATCTTGTTGGTCTTGCCGGTCGGGTCCGACCGCACGAGCCCGCTGTAGATCAGGTTGTAGCCGAAGATGTCGCCGTTGCCGTTCCGTGGGTTCAGCGGATCGGTCGTCTGCATCGCTGCCTGGCGCTCGTAGACGAGGTCACCCCCCTTGACGGGCGTGCCCGAACAGGCGGAGCTCGTCGACGGCCCATACAGGCCCGAGAGCGAGGCCGTGGATCCGCCGCCACCACCACTGCTGCTGCTACCTCCGCAGGCGCTGACGATGAGCGCGAGCGACACGCTCAAGACGAGAATGGCTCCGGCCTTACGGGTGGCCAGTGTGGGCTTACGCATGGGTCTTCCTCTCGGTGGAGGTGGCAGAGTCCGTTGAGTCGCCCGTGGGGGCCGGAGCCGTCCCTCGGGTCCATCGAGATGCAGCACGGCAGAGCAGAGGAGCGCCAGCGAGTTGAGTGGCCAGAGTGCGCTTCTTCTCCGCTCCGCGGTCAGTCACGCCGCGGGTAATATAGCAAACGTCCGAAATAAAGAATTGTTAACGCCGGCTCGGCGTCGACGCTTCGGACGTTGCGCTCACCTGCTCGAAGAAGTGCTCGAGGATCTCCACCTGGTGCTCGGGATCGACTCGTGCCGGATAGAGCACCGCCTCTTGCGAGATGCCCTCGACGAGGATGATCAGCTGATGGGTGATCCAGTCGGCGTCGAGGGTCGTCGATATCTCCCCGAGTTCCTGCGCCTCGCTCACTCGGTGATGGAGCTCGTCCCAGAAGCGCTCGAATTCCCGGCCCTGGAGTTCGCGTAGCGCCTCGTTGCCCACGGCCAGCGACAGGAAGTTCATCTCGATCTGCGCCTCGAGGAGCCTGGTTTCGTCCAGCGGGAGCGCTTCCAGCATGATTACGCGGAGTGCGGGGAGGCCGACGACGCCTCGCGTCTGCGCGTGAATGCGCTCGTAGACACGCCGATGCGAGAGGCGGAGCGAGAAGGAGAGGAGGGCCTCCTTGTCGGCGAAGTAATGGGCGAGCAGTCCGGTCGAGACGCCGGCCTCGCGGGCGATCTCACGCATGGTCGCGCCAACCGTCCCGGTTCGCGCGATCACTCTCCACGTCGCCTCCACGAGTTCCTCGCGGCGTGCGTCATGGTCAACGATCTTCGGCACCTTCGTTCTCCTTAGGACGGGTTGCGCTCTGTGGCGGATTTCCGTTTCCGCTCCGGATCATGCGCTCACGTACCCCGGGCGGTTGATGATTGAACGTCCGATATGTATCCTAGCCGCTTGACAGGCGACCCCGAGCGTTGGACGAAGCCGGAGTTGACCACCGGAATTAACCACCCGCCGCGGGGAACCCCCGAGCGGGCAGAGCTGATCGAGCGCCTTCGGGATCGGGCGAAGTTCGTCCGGCTCGAGACGGTGCGGCTCACCCGCATCGCGGGAGCCGGCCACTACACGAGCACCCTCTCCGCCGCCGAGCTCTTTGCTGCTCTCTACTACGCGGAGCTGCGCTACCGGCCCGACGAGCCGGATTGGCCGGACCGCGACCGCTTCGTCCTCGGCAAGGGCCACGCGGCGATCGGCCTGTACCCGGTCATGGCGGACGTCGGCTTCTTCGACAGCTCGCTCCTCGACAACTACACGCGCCTCGGCAGCGCGTTTGGCGACCACCCGGACATGCGCAAGATCCCGGGCGCCGACTTCAGCTCCGGGTCGCTCGGCCACGGCCTGTCGGTGAGCGTGGGAATGGCGCTCGGCGCCCGTGTTCAGCAGCGCTCCTTCCGTGTCTTTTGCATGATGGGCGACGGCGAGCTCGGCGAGGGGCAGATCTGGGAAGCGGCGATGGCCGCGGGGCAATTCCAGCTCGGGTCGCTCGTCGGGATCGTCGATCGCAACCACCTGTCGATCGACGGCAACACGGAGAGCATCATGGGCGTCGAACCGCTCAGGTCGCGCTTCGAGAGCTTCGGCTGGCAGGTCTACGACGTCGACGGACACGACCTCGATGCGATCCTCGACGTCTTCGGCGAGCTCGACACGGCCGCGGTCGGGCCGCCTCAGCTGGTGATCGCCGACACGGTGAAGGGCCGCGGCGTCCGGCGCATGGAGGGCGACATCAACTGGCATGTCGGCAACCTCCAGGGCGAGGACTACGACGACGTGGTCGCCGAGATCGAGCAGGGCCTGCAACCGCTGGTCCCGGGAGGCGCCAATGGCTGACGTGACACGCGAGGAGACCGTCGGTCAGGAGATCAGCGACACCTTCCGCGGCAGCGCCGATGCAAAGGACGAGCGCACCGGCAAGGGGATCGAGGCGAAGACCATTCCGGCGTTCGTCGCGGGCGAGGTGCTCGCCGACCTCGGTGACTCCGATCCGCGGATCGTGGTGCTCACGGCTGACCTCGCGCACGCGAACCGCACCGTCGACTTCGCCGCGCGGCATCCGGATCGCTTCTTCAACGTCGGCGTTGCCGAGCAGAACATGGTGTCGATCTCGGCCGGCTTGGCGTCCACCGGGCTGATCCCGTTCGCGGCCACCTTCGCGGCGTATCTCGCGCTGCTCGCGTGCGAACAGGTGAGGACGGACTGCGCGTACACCGGGATGCCGGTGCGGCTGCTGGCCCATCACTCGGGCATGAGCCTCGGCTTCTACGGGACGAGCCACCACGCGCTCGAGGACATCGCCATCACTCGGGCGATCGCAGACCTGACGGTCATCTGCGCGGCCGACGCGAACCAGCTTCGCGCGATTCTTCGCGATTGCCTCGACTGGCCGGGCGCCATGTACATCAGGCTCGGCCGCGGGCGCGATCCGGAGGTCTACAGCGAGGTTCCGGGGGACTTCCAGATCGGGAAGGCGATCCGCCTTCGCGACGGCGCAGATCTGACGATCATCGCCACCGGCTCCGAGGTCCGTGCCTGCCTCGACGCGGCCGACAGCCTCGCGTCCGACGGCATCCAGGCGCGCGTGGTCGACATGCACACGGTCGATCCGCTCGACCGCGACGAGGTGCTCGCGGCTGCCGCCGAGACGGGCGCGATCCTCGCCGTCGAGGAGCACAACATCACCGGCGGGCTGGGTTCCGCTGTGGCGGAAACGCTCGCGGATGCCGGGGTGGGCGTACCGTTCCGCCGCCACGGCGTGCCCGACGAGCACGTTCTGGTCGGGCCGCCCGCCGCCCTCTACAGCCACTACCGGCTCGATGCGGCCGGCGTCGAGTCGGTAGCACGCGATCTCATCGGAGCGAAAGGAAACGATGGCTGACATCGCCAGCGGCGAGAAGGTTCGCACGCGCGACCACGACCTCAGACGGCGAGCCGCCGCGGTGATCCCCGGCGGGATGTTCGGGCACATGACCGTCGGCTACCTGCCCGACACCTACCCGCAGTTCTACGAGCGCTCGGAGGGCACGCGCGTGTGGGACGTCGACGGCAACGAGTACGTCGACTTCATGTGCAGCTTCGGCCCGATGATCCTCGGCTACAAGCACCCTCGCGTCGAGGAGGCGGCCGCGGCGCAGCTGGCAAAGGGCGACACCCAGCCTGGGCCGGCGCCGTGCATGGTGGAGCTCGGCGAGCTACTCGTCGAGCGCGTCGCGCATGCCGACTGGGCGATCTTCGGGAAGAACGGCACCGACGCCACCACGATCTCGCTGATGGTTGCTCGCGCCGAGACCGGCCGGAACAAGGTGCTGGTCGCGAATGGGGCCTATCACGGTGCGGCACCGTGGGCGACCATCCGGATGGACGGCGTCACCCCGGAAGACCGGGCCAACCTGCACTACTACGAGTACAACGACGCCGCGAGCGTCGAGCGGGCGATCGAGGAGGCCGGTGCCGGCAACGTCGCGGCGATCATCACCTCGCCCTTCAAGCACAACGCCGGCTTCGACCAGGAGGAGGTCGATCCCGCGTTCGCCCGCAGGCTGCGCGAGCTTTGCGACGAGCTCGATGCCGCGCTCGTGATGGACGAGGTCCGGGCCGGCTTCCGGATCAACCACGGGGGCAGCTGGGAGCCGCTCGGAGTCGAGCCCGACATCAGCGGCTGGAGCAAGGCGATCGCGAACGGCTATCCGCTCGCCGCCATCCTGGGCCGTGGACGCTACGCGGACGCCGCGTCGCGAATCTTCGTCACCGGTTCGTTCTGGTTCCAGGCGGTGCCGATGGCGGCGGCGGTTGAAACGATCAACACGCTGCGGGACGAGGACGCCGTGGCCGTCATGGAGCGAGTCGGGAACCGGCTGCGGGACGAGTTCAACCAGCTCGCGGATGAGCTCGGAGTCCCTATCCGGCAGACCGGCCCGGTGCAGATGCCGAATCTGAGCTTCCCCGACGACGAGAACTTCGCCAAGGCCAGCGCATTTGCCGCGGTGATGCTCGACCGCGGCGTGATCGTGCACCCGCGGCACAACTGGTTCCTGTCTGCGGCCCACGGCGACGAGGACGTCGACCGCTTCCTCGACGCGGCTCAGTACGGCCTGGAGGCGGTGCAGGCGTGAGCGATCGGAAATCCAAAGTCCTCGTCGTCACCGGAGGGCACCCGTTCGAGGAGGAGGCATTCCTCGCGACCTTCGACGAGCTCCCGGGTATCGAGTGGCAGCACGCGCCCGTTCCCGGGGCGCGGGAGTACTTCCGCCCGGAGCGAGCCGGCGAGTTCGACGCGATCGTCTGTTACGACATGCAGGGCTTCGAGTTCCAGAAGCCCGATCCGCCGAAGCTGCTCGAGCCGCCCGCCGACTATGCCGAGGCCTTCGCCGCCATGCTCGAGGCGGGGCAGGGAATCGTCTTCCTCCACCACTCGATGTCCGCTTGGCCGACATGGCCGCTGTGGGCGGAGGTGGTGGGCGGCCGCTGGCACTACCTCCCCGGGGAGCTCGAGGGCCGGCAGTGGCCCGCCTCCGGCTACACGGAGGAGCTCACGCATCACATCTCGTGCATCGACCCGTCGCACCCGGTCTGCGCCGGCGTCGAGGACGGCTTCGACATCGTCGACGAGATGTACCTGAACCCGATCCTGGAGGACCGGATCATCCCGCTGTTCCGCACGGACTTCGACATGTCGGCGGAGCACTTCTACAGCGGCGAGCTCGCGATTCGCGGGCGCCTGTGGGACAGGGAGGGCTGGACGCATCCGCGCGGCAGCGGAATTATCGGCTGGGTGAAGTCGGCGGGGAGGAGCCCCATCGTCTACTTCCAGCCGGGGCACGCGTCAGCCGCCTACGCGAACGAAGGCTTCCGCCGGGTCGTCACCAACGCGATCGAATGGGTCGGCTCCGATTCCGCGCACGCGTGGGCCGCCGAGCACGCGACCGCGCTTGCGGTATGAGCGATCACGAGGCTCGACTCGACGAGATAGTTCACTGCGCGCGCTTGATGTCCGACACGGGTCTCGTGACCGGGACCGCGGGCAACATCAGCATCCGTGTCGACGACGAGATCACGATCACGCCGACGAGCGTCCCCTATGAGCTCGTGGAGCGTCATGACCTGTGCGTGCTCGATTCGTCGGGCCGCCAGGTAGACGGTCGGCTGCGCGCGTCATCCGAGGCGCCGCTGCACACGCAGATCTACAGGGCAACGGACGCGGCCGCCGTCGTGCACACCCATTCGCCGTTCGCCACGACGCTCGCCTGCACGGTGGACGTGCTGCCAGCGATCCACTACGGCATCCATCGCTTCGGCGGGGACACGGTCCCCGTCGCCGAGTACGAGCGGTTCGGATCGGACGAGCTGGCGGACAGGGTCGCGACGCTGGTGAAGGATCGCAAGGGCGTGCTGCTGCGAAACCACGGGGCCATCACGTACGGGTCGTCGCTGGCGGAGGCCTACGAGCTCACCGTGCTGCTTGAGTGGCTCGCGCAGATCTACTGGCAGGCGAAGCTGTTTGGTGAGCCGCGCCTCTTGAGCGCAGAGCAGGTCGAAGAGGTCGCAGCGGAAGCCAAGCGCCGCCGCTACGCGACCACGCACGCTTCGGTCGAATGAGCCCACGGGTCGCGAGCCTCGGCGTCCACATCGTCGACGTTCTCGCCCGGCCGGTGGGCACCCCGCCGATGGCCGGTGGGAGACACGAGGTGGACGAGGTCAGCATCACCGCGGCCGGGACCGCCGCCGGCACCGCAGTTGACCTGGCGAAGCTCGGGGTCGAGACGGTCGTGCTGGGCGCCATCGGCGACGACCACCTCGGCGAGCTGCTGGTCCAGATGCTGGAGGGCCGCGGCGTCGACACCACGCGCCTCGCTCGAAAGCCGGGGCTCCAGACTTCCGTGTCGATCCTGCTCATCGGGGACGACGGCGAACGCCAGGTGGTCATCCGCCTGCCGGGCGCGAACAGCCACCTAACACTCGCCGACATTGACCTCGACGCGATCGCCGAGGCCGATTTCCTGCACGTCGGCGGTGTGGATGTGCTCGGCGACTTTGCCGGCGAACCGCTGGTGGAAGTCGTGAAGTTCGCGCGCTCGCGCGGCGTCCCAACGAGCCTCGACGTGCTCATACCCTGCGACGAGGAGATGGCCGAACGCCTCGCGCCGGCGCTCCGCTACGCCGACTATTTCCTGCCGAACGCGGAGCAACTCCAGGGCATGACGGGGTGCAGCGATCCCTCCGAGGCCGCTGCCGCGCTGCGGCGCCTTGGCGTGGGCTGCGTCGTCGCGACGCTCGGCGCCGAGGGAAGCCTCGTCGCGTCCGAGCGCGGCGATGCGTTTCTCCCGGCGTTCAACGTGCCGGTGGTCGATACGACTGGATGCGGCGATGCATACGCCGCCGGCTTCATCGTCGGCGTGCTCTCGGGCTGGAGCGAGGAGTCGGCAGCGTGGCTGGGGACGGCCGCCGCCGCCCAGGTGGTGCAGGGCCTCGGGTCGGACGCGGGCATCCGCGATCTCGACTCGACGCTCGCGTTCCTCGCGGACCACGCGCCTGAGGAGGTCGGGACACTCGCGCGCGGAGGTGATCGGTCCTGAGCGACGCCGCGGAATCAGCGATCGATACACGCATCGATGCACTCGCTCGGGAGGTGTCCAACTGGGGCCGCTGGGGGCCAGATGACGAGCTGGGCATGCTGAACCTGGTCACCCCGGAAAAGCGAGTGCAGGCAGCAGCTTGCGTCAGGTCGGGGACCGCTATGTCGCTCGCGCTCGAGTTGGGCTCCGATCTTCCCCAGCCGCCTGGATCCGGGCGGCTCAATCCACAGCACGTCATGACCGAAACCGGATCGGACGCGGCGGCCGCGGAGAGCGTCGGCGCGTACTCGGATGACGTGCTTGCGATGTCGGTCCATGCCGCCACCCACTGGGATGCGCTCTCGCACGTGTTCCATCGCGGCTTCATGTACAACGGCCGGCCCTGCACAGAGGTGACCAGCGGCGGCGCGCGCGCAAATGACATCGTGCCCGTCGCCGGGCGGCTCGTGACACGAGGCGTGCTGGTCGACATCGCTCGCCATCACGGAGCGGAGTCGCTCGAGCCCGATAACGAGGTGACGGTTGCGGACCTCGAGTCCACACTCGCCGAGCAGCGTGTCGAGCTTGCCTCGGGCGACGTGCTCCTCGTGCGCACGGGCCACTTGGGGCGGATCTCTGCGGCTGCCGATTGGGTCAACTTCACCGAGGTCCACGGCAGGCTGCCGCTCGAGCCTGGGATCGGCGCCGACTGCCTGCCCTGGCTCCAGGAGGTGGGAGTGGCAGGCGTGGCGTGCGACAACTGGGCCGTGGAGCACCTGGGGAAGGACAGCGGCGGGCGCCTGCCCGTCCACGAGGTGGGCATCGTCCACATGGGACTACTGCTCGGGGAGATCTTCCAGCTCGACGCGCTCGCCGCTGCATGCGCGGCGGATGGCCACTTCGACTTCTTGCTGGCGGCCGGCCCTCTGCCTATTCGAGGCGGCGTCGGCGGCCCGGTGAACCCGCTCGCGATCCGGTAGCGCGGGCTTTCCTTAGGAGGTCGGCGGTTCGAATCCCGTCCGCCGGACCTGAAATTCAGCGCTCTGCATCCGCCTCGGCGGCTTCGTCGGCCGCCTCGTCGAGGTCCCGCCTGGCCGCCCGTCGCTGGCTCTCCGCGGTTTCCCGGTTCACGGCCGCCTGCTCCCGGCGCGCGGTCCCGTGGTCCCGTTCAACGCGTGCCTCGACACGCTGTAGGCGCTCCAGCTCACGCTTTTCCGAGGTGCCCTCGCGAACGTCCGCCAGCCGCTCGCGCTCGTCGGCGGCGCGCTCCCGCTCGTCCGCGATCCGATCGCGCTCGTTGGCGATGTGTTCCCGACGGTCCGCGATCCAATCGCGCTCCTTGGCGCTCGTGTCGCGTGCCACGCGACGCTCGAGGCGAGCCTGCTCTCTGTCCTCCGCCTGCTCCTCACGGAGAAGGCGTTCGTCGGCGCGCAGGCGGCGCTCCTGCTCTCGCTCCGCAGACGTGCCCTCGCGCTCGTCGACGGCACGCTCCCGCTCGTCGGCGAGCACTTCGCGCTCGTCCGCGATCCGCTCCCGCTCGTCCGCGATCCGGCTGCGCTCGTCGGCAAGCCGCTCCATCCTCGCGAAGGCCGCCTCGCGTTGCTCCGCGCGGACCGTTCGCTCCATGAGCGCGCGAGCTTGCCTCACCGCCAGCCGCTCGCGCTCTGCGACGACCTGTTCGCGCTCTTCGGCGATGTGCTCGCGCTCGGTCGCAATGCGCTCACGCTCCGCAGCCAGCTCGGCCAGATCATCCTGCACAGGAGCACCCTTGAAGGCGACAGCAATTGGCGATTGCATCAGGTTAGCCCTCCAGGCAAGCGCGGATTTCGGATCGGCCTACATAGGGATCGTCAGGCCCGGAACCTGGTCGGGCGCGAAGGCGACCGCGATGCCGAGGACGGCGATGAACAGCGCGGTCCCGGCGATCGCTCCACGGTCCGACGGCAGCAGCTTCTCGAGCGCGATCAGCGCGGCGACCACGATCATCCACATCACGTTCATCACGCCGATCGCGAAGAGCGCGGCCATCAGCGCCCAGCTCGAGCCGACACAGTAGCCGCCGTGCTCGAGGCCCATCGGGAGCGCGCCGGAGAGACCGGGGCGCCAGTGCTCGGTGAGCAGCTCGGGGTTGCGGCAGTGGCGGAGGCAGCGCGACTTGACGGACGTCAGCTCATACAAGGCCGCGCCCAGGATCACGCCGCCGGCGACGTACGGGCCGCCCTTGTCCCAGGCGAGCCAGGACAGGTCGAGAGCGTCAACGGCCTTGATCACCCCGTAGGCCACGACGCCCGCGGCCAGCCAGGTCACGAGATAACCGCACGCGAACACGACTGTCCCCAGGGTGGGGGAGGACGCGCCCTCGTCCCGGCTCGCGCCCGCGTAGGTGACCGCCATCGGCACGAGCGACGGCAGCATCATTGCGGCCATCATCGTCAGCCACACGACCGCGAACCAGCCGAGGCTGCCGAGATCGGTGCCGGGACCCATGTCCATGCCGTCCATGCGCCGCGCGGTGATCGCCCAGCACACCGCCGCGACGGCGATGAGCAGGACCGCCGGGCTGACGCGGGTCAGCCGGCCAGTAGTCGCTGTAGCTCGGTGAAGCATCCGTCCCACCCCACGTTCTGAGATTGGTAGCGCTCGTCGTTTGCGATTTGGCTGTTGACCATCAGCACCGTCGTCGAGCCCTCGGACTCCGAGAAGGTGAGCTCGATCAGCTGGTGGTTGGCCGGGAAGTCGTCGAAGGTCCAGGTCATGACGAGCCGGTGCGGCCGGTCGATCAGCCTGTACTCGCCGCCCATGCCGGACTCCCGGCCGTCGGGTTGCCGCATGACGACCCGAACCTTTCCGCCGACCCGGAGATCGACCTCGGCCTCCGGCGTCTCCCAGTCCTCGAAGCAGTGGAACCAGCGCCGCATCACCTGGGGGCTGGTCCACGCGTCGAACACCTCCTCGGCCGTGGCCTTGAAGGTCCGCTCGATACGCAGTACGTACTCGGCCTCCTGGGTCATCGTCGCTCCTTCTGTTCCTCTAGGTACTCGCCGACGACATCGAAGAGGCGGTCCCAGCGCGCCCGCTGACTTTCTATCCAGTCCGAGGCCTCGGCAAGCGCCTCGGGCTGCAGGGCGAGGCGATGCGTCCTGCCGTCGATCACTCGCGTCACCACGCCGGCCTCCTCCAGCATCTTCAGGTGCCGGGAGATGGTCGGCTTGGAGACACCGAAGTCCCGGGTCACCTCGCCCACGGTCGCCACACCGCCGCTCAGCCGTTCGACGATGTCGCGCCGGAGCGGATGGGCGAGGGCTTTGAACGTATCGTTAGCCATTGTGCTAACTATATAGACCGACCAAGACAGGAGGTGGCACGCAAATGACCGAGCACCGAATCGCCACGCAAGAGGAATGGCAGGCCGAACGCGACGAGCTGCTGAAGGACGAGAAGGAGCTCACGCGACGCGGCGACGAGCTGACCAAGCGCAGGCGCGAGTTGCCCTGGGTCGCGGTCGAGAAGGAGTACAGCTTCGAGACCGAGGACGGAACGAAGTCGCTCGCCGAGCTCTTCGACGGCCGCTCGCAGCTCGTGATCTACCACTTCATGTTCGGCCCGCCGTATACGGGCGGCTGCCCTGTGTGCACCTCGATCGGCGACACCCTCAATCCCCAGGTCCCCCATCTGAAGGCCCGCGACACGACGCTGATGCTCGCCTCGCGCGCGCCGCTCGACCGTCTCCTCGCCTACAGGGACCGCATGGGCTGGGAGATCCCCTGGGTGTCGGTCGGCAGCGACTTCAACCGCGACCTCGGCTTCCTCTTCACCGAGGAGGAGCTGAAGCCGTTCATCGAGAGCGGCGAGATCCCGCTGACCGTCGAGCAGAACGCGGAGATGTGCGGGACGGACGCGCTCGGCTACGTCACCGAGCGGCCGGGCCTGAGCGTACACGCGCTTGACGACGGCACCGTCTACCGGACCTACGCGACGACCAACCGCGGCCTCGAAGCTCCGAGCATGGCCTACTACGCGTTGCTCGACCGGACGCCGAAGGGCCGGAACGAGAGTGCGACGGAGCCGCTGTGGATCCGTCGCCACGACGAGTACGTCACTTGACGCCCAGCCGCTAACCCTCAGATACTGGCGGACATGGACTCGCCCATCCGGGGGCGCCTGCTCGCTGGTCTGCTCGGCGTCGGGCTGACGCTGCTTGCTCCGGCCCTCGCCGCCGCCGACACACCGGCCACCTGCGGCAACCTGCAGAGCAAGCTGAACACCGCTACGGCAGGCGACACGATCACGCTCGCCGGGACCTGCCACAACATGTCGTTCAGCTTCATCGCCGGGCACGTACCGGTCACGCTCCGGGCGGCCGCGGCGGGAGACGGCTTCGATGGCGGCGCCACCAACACCCCGATCCTGTCGGGCGGGAACATCGAGGCCACCACCATCAGCGGGCTCACCTTCCGCAACGGGAACATCAGCGACGCGAGCGGCGGCGGCGCGGCGATACGGATCGACGGGACATCGGCGCCCACCATCCAGGGCAACACCTTCCTCGGCAACGAGAGCCCCGGCTCATTCGGCTCCGGCGGCGCCGTCTCGTTCAATCCGTCAACGACCGAACCAATCCACGTCCTGAACAACAGCTTCGGTTCGGTCACCGAGGGCAACGAGGCCTTTTCCCTGGGCGGCGCGCTCTACGTGAACACGGCCGGAGCCATCGTCGTTTCCGGCAACAGCTTCGTCGGTAACCACGGCGGCATCTTCGGAGGCGCCGTGATGCTGAACGCCTTGGGCGCCGCCACGGTCACCGACAACACGTTCCAGGCCAACAGGCTCACCGGAAACGGCTCGGATGGCGAGGGCGGCGGCCTCATGATGTCCCTGAACCTGGCGTCGGCGACCTACGAGGTGAGTCGCAACCGGTTCATCGAGAACACGATCGACGGCACCGGAGACCGGCATGGCGGTGGCCTCGCGATATTCACCCAGAGCCTCGACCAGGCGACGGTCAAGCAGTCGGACAACGTCTTCGACGAGAACGTGATCGCGAGTGGCGCCGGCGATGTCGGCGGCGGCGCCGAATGGATCTTTGCGACCAAGGTCAACTCGACCCACGACGTCTTCATCTCGAACACGATCCAGGCTGCCGATGGCGAGGGCGGTGGCGTCGGCGTGGAGGGCGTAAAGAACTCGTCTTCGGTGTTCGTGCCCGGTGAGTTGCACGCGGTGAACCTCGTGGCGGACGGCAACCGACTCGCGGGCGGCGGCCTCGGAGGCGGCATCTACGCAGGCGGACCGATCATCTGCTCGCCCAGCCCCGACTGCCCGAGCGTGCTCGAGCTTACGAACAGCACGGTGGCGGGGAACTGCATCGACGGCACGGGCACGGCGCCCGGGATCGGCGGCAGCGCGGATGATCAGCTGACGCTGCGCAACGCGATCGTCCACAACAGCGGCGGCGCGAGCCCCTGCGGAGGGACCGCGGTGTCGGCGCCGGACATCGGAGGCTTCACCGCGGCGCACGTGAACGCCACCTTCTCCGACGTGTGCACGAGTGCCGGCGGGGCCGGCGCCGCGCTCACCGGGGCGGGGAACATCTGCGCCGACCCGGCGCTTCCGAACAGCAACTTCGGCGACTTCCATGAAAGCGCGGCAAGCCCGACGGTTGATGCGGGCAGCAACGCGTTGGTGCCGGCCGGGCTGACCACGGACGCCGACGGCGGCGCGCGTGTGGTGGACGGCAACCACGACGGCGTTCTCGTTTCGGACATGGGCGCAGACGAGTTCGTGCCGCCGGCGATCGCGCCGGGGGACACGATCAAGCCCAGGCTGAGCGTCCTCAAGCAGGTGCTCAGGGCCAACCGCAAGGGCAAAGTCCGCGTGCGCGTGAGGTGCACCGAGCAGTCGCGCTGCATCGGCCGCCTGACCCTCACCAGCGTGGCCAAACTCGCGGCGAAACGGAAGGCCAAGCGCCTGAAGCTCGGCTCGGCTCGCTTCAACATCGTCGGCGGCAAGACCGCGCGGGTGACGGTGAAGCTGTCGCGCAGGGCCTTCAAGGTGCTGAAGCGCAAGCACTCGCTCAAGGTTGTCGTGGCGCTCAGCGGCAAGGACGTGGCCGGCAACGCGGCCAAGTCCGTCAAGCGGACCCTCAAGCTCAAGGCGCCGGCGAAGCCGAAGCGGCACAAGCGCTGATGCGGGGCCGCGTCGCGGTCGTGGGAGCGGGGCTCGCGGGTCTCGCTGCTGCTGAGGCCCTGATGCTGGCCGGTCGCGAGGTCCTCGTGCTTGAGGCTCGCGACCGCGTCGGCGGCCGCGCCTGGTCGCAGGAGCTGCCGAATGGGGCGGTCGTCGAGATGGGCGCAGAGTTCATCCTGCCGGGCAACGATGTGATCGAGGCGACGGTCGAGCGCCTCGGCCTCGGGTTCTGGGAGAAGGGGATGGCATACGGGCGCCGGGACGTGCGGGGCGCCGGCGAGGAGGTGACCGACGACGATCTGCGCTCCGCCGCGGAGGCGATCGCCGAGGCCATCGACGCTTCCGGATCGGCGGCGGCGCTGCTCGACCGTCTCGACCTTCGCCCCGCCGTGCGCGAGGCGATCCGTGCGCGCGTGGAGATCTCGTGCGCCGCTTCGGCCGACATCGTGGCCGCGGTGGATCTCGCGGGCGTGGCGGCGTACAGCGAGGAGTTGACGCGCGGTATCGCTGGCGGCAACCAGGCGCTCGCGCGGGCACTCGCCGCGCCGCTCGGCGAGCGGCTCCATCTGCGCACCGCCGCGACGAGCGTCTCCTGGGGAGACGAGGGCGTGATGGTGCGAACGACCGATGGCGAGCTCGACGCGGCCGCGGCGGTGATCGCGGTTCCCGCCCCGCTGGTCGACGGCATCGACTTCGACCCGCCGCTGCCCGAGCGCTATCGCCAGGCGCTCGCGACGATCGGCTACGGCCACGCCGCCAAGCTGTTCGTGCCGCTGAGCGAGCGCCCGCCCCCGAGCGCGGTGCTGTCGGTGCCGGACCGCTACTGGAGCTGGACGGCGAGAGCTGGCGACGAGGTTCAGCCCGTCGTCAGCACCTTCGCCGGCTCGCAGAGCGCGCTCGAGCGGCTGGCTGTCTCAGACGGCCCAGACGCATGGCTCGGCTCGCTCGCCGACCTCCGACCCGACCTCGCGCTCGAGCCGGAAAGCGCACTGCTCTCCACCTGGTCGGACGATCCCTGGGCGCGGGGCGCCTACTCGGTTCAGACGCCGGACACCGACGACTCCGGGCTGACCGAGCGCTACGGTCCGCTCGTCTTCGCTGGCGAGTACACGGCGGGGGAGTACGCGGCGCTGATGGACGGCGCGCTGCGGAGCGGCATACGAGCCGCCGGGCAGCTCACGACCTAGCCGTGGTGGACGGGCAGGTTCGGCTTGTCCGTCGAGCAGTTCAGCTCGCCGGGCACGAGGCTCCCGGGCGGCGTCAGCCGCGGCGGCTCGAGCATGCGCGGCTTGCGGGTGTCGAGGAAGTCCGCCAGCGTCGCCGCGTTGGCGTCGCGGTAGGTGAGCGCCGGCAGGTTCCACTTCGCCTCAATCGTGGCGAGCACCGAGGTGTGATCGTGCACGACGTTCGTCACCGCGCGCGGGCGCGAGTAGGGGGAGACGACGACGGTGGGCACGCGCGGGCCGTAGAGGTCGTAGCCGCCGGGCACGTCGTCCGGGCCGAGCTTGGGTGGGATCGCGTCGGGCTTGATCGCGGCGGGAGGCGGCACGTGGTCGTAGTAGCCGCCGTGCTCGTCGTAGGTCCAGACGAGCAGAGTGCGTGGCCAGGCCGGTGAGCTCAGCACCGCGTCGATCACCTTCGCGGCGGTCGCCTGGCCGATTTGGATGTCCTGCGGGTTCTCCTCGCTGCCGCCCTGGGCGCCCACCAAGCCGCCGGCCTTCGCCGCTCCGGGGATCCCCAGGGAAGCGAGCGGCCCGCCCACCTCGCCCGTGACGCCGAACTCCGGGTCCACCAGGCTCACGGCCGGCAGCGTGCCCGCGGCGCAGTCGGTGAAGAACTCCGCGATCGGCGCGAGGTGTGTCGGGTACTTCTTCGGGACCGACGAGATGATGCCGCTCGACGGCAGGTCGGTGAAGTAGTTGCGCCAGGTCAGCCCGTGGGCCGACAGCCGGTCGAAGATCGTGCCGTTCGGCGGCGGCGGGTCGAAGAGACTCTCCTCGTCCGTCGAGATGTTCCCGTAGGCGGTGCCCGCCATCAGGAAGCGCCGGTTCGGATAGGTCTGGCACGGCGCGGAGCAGAACCAGCGGTTCGCGAGCGTGAAGGTGCTCGCGAGCGAGTAGTAGAAGGGCAGGTCCTCGTCGGTCCAGTAGACCATCGCCTGCGTCGAGGTCTCGGCGAACCCGTCCATCCGCCCGCCGTCGATCTGCTGGTGCGTGGCATTCCAATTCTGGGTCACCGAGCCCTGGCACTCGCTCGTCGCGCGGTAGGGCAGCACGTAGCCGCCGTTCAGCGGGTTGCGGTTCGCGGGCGCGCCGCTCTTGTCGAACGTGAAGCCGTCGGCCGCCGGCTGTCCCAGGCGCGGGAGCATCCCGAAGTAACAGTCGAACGAGTGGTTCTCCATCATCAGGATCACCAGGTGGTCGAACGGCAGCGCGTTCGTCGGCTCACCGGCGGGGCGACGCGGATCGGGCAGCGAGTCGGGCCGCCGCAGCCGGTCGGCGCTGGCGAGCGCCTTCCCAAGCGGACCGAGCGCCCCGAGCGCGAGCGCGCCGCCGCCTCCGGCACGCAACAGCTGCCGGCGCGTGAACCACGGTGTCTGCCCCTGCGACATCGATACCCCCGCCGCGCGGCAGAGTAGAGAGCGGCGCGCGCCGGTGCGTCAATTACTTGTGAACGACGAGCTCAGCGTCGCGGCGAGCGCACCCAGCGCACCCGCGTCGTCTTGCCGCCCCCGCTCCCCGACGCCACGACGTTCAGCTTCAGCCGCCCGGCCCGCCGCGGGATGCGCATCCTGAAGTGCCGGCGCCGCGAGCTGAAGCGGGCTGCGCGGTGGGCCACCGGCGTCAGTTTGCGGCTGTGCCCCCGGCGGCGGCGCAGCAGGTCCATCCTGAGCGAGCACCCGCTCGGGCAGCGGGCGAACACCGAGAGGCGCCGGTGGCGCTTGTCGGTGGCGAGGCGCAGTTGCAGCCGCGGGCCGCGCGGCTTGGCCGTGACGGTCACCGCCGGCACCTGGCCGCATACCGCCGGCGCACCGGTCTGCGCTTGGCCCGAGATCCCGCGCATCGCGAGGACCGCGTTCAGATACGCAATGCCCGACTGCTTGCCGCTGCCATCCCAGTTCCAGATGCCGAACCAATCCTCGGGGTTGGCGGGATCGTTCTCGCTCGTGAGCCACGCGTAGATGATCAGCCGGTGGATGCCGCAGCCTGATTGCGGGAGATCCGCCGCGAGTGTGCTGACGTCGTAGGCACGCTGCCACTCGGGCATTGCCGCCGTTGTCCAGCCGAGCTCGGTGATGTCGATCGGGACACCCGGGCCGAGCACCTCGTCGATGTTCGCCCGCACGCCGGCAAGGCGGCGGAGGGTGTCGGCGACGGTCGCCTGGTACGGATGCAGCCCGACGCCGTCGATCGTCCCTCGCAGCTCGGGCCGGTGAGCGATCATGCGCCGGAGGAACTCGGTCTCGTCAGAGGTGTTTGGCGGATTCACGAGCCCGAGGCCTCCAATTACGACCCTCGCCTGAGGATCGACCGCCTTGATCGACTGCCGCGCGGCGGCGAAGAGATCCGCGTAGCGCTCGGGCGCATCCGCCTGCGAGGGCCAGAAGCTGATCGAGTTCTCCTCGTTCCAGATCTCGTAGTCGGTGACGGGCAGGGGAGTGAGCGAGTCGTGCTCGGACCAGAACTCGCCGCCCCGCCCGTAGCGCCGCGCCACGGCGGCGGCGAACGCGGCGTAGTCGCCGGTATGCGATGCGCTGGGCGTGAAGTCGTTCGGCCCGTTGTCTGCCCAGTCGGGTGCGGCGTCGAGCACCGGCGCCCAGCGCAGCCCGTGCTCGGCTAGCGCCTGGACCATCGCGTCGTCCTGCGACCAGTCCCACGTGTGCCAGCCGTCCTCCGGCGGCGCCGGCTCGATCGTCCACCAGTTGGCCTCGGCGCGGACCACCTGCAACCCGCCGCTCGCCATCGCGTCGAGCTGCGTCGACCACGTGGACCCCGGCGCGTTGAAGACGCTCTGGCCATCGATGCCGTAGAAGCCGTCCGCCACGGCGGCACTCGCGCCGGAGGGTGCGCACCAGCACGCGGCCAACACGAACACGACGAGCGGCAGCCTCCGACTGAGGCCGCCGTGGACGGACGGACGGCCCATCTCTTGGAGTTAGCGCGACCCACGCGTTCGAGTCTCACCCGGTCCGGGTGATTCCGTCACGGTGTTCGCATAGTCACGGGTTCTGCTCCAAAAAGCGCCAGCAATCCAGTGCGAAATGGTGGTGCGAGCACCCGGATACAGACCAGTCAGCGTTTGGGCTGCCAGAGAGCGATCTCCGCACCCGCGGGGGTGGCAACCACGCTGCGCCATCCCACCGGCCCTTCGCGCGGCTCGAGCGACACCGCCGCGCCGAGCTCGCGGGCCTGCGCGGTCGCCTCGCCGAGGTCCGTCACCTCGACGTAGGGAAGCCACAGCGAACGCGACGTGTCGCACTGCACGACGCCGCCGCCCACCTCGCCGCCCATCTCGAGTGCGAGATAGGTAGACGCGCCCGCGTCGATCGCCTCGACCTGCCAGCCGAACAGGCGTCTGTAGAAGCTGCAGGCGTCGAGCACGTTGCCGGTATGGAGCTCCAGGTGAACGAGTGGATTGGGTGGGCCTGGCTTCATCCCCTGCACCTAAGACCGCGCCGGAGCCCGGAATTCATCGCTGCCCTCTAGGCTGCTGCCCATGGCCACCCAATCCCGCGTTACTCCCCCAAATGAGGACGAGTTCCTCTCTGCAGCCCGGCAGGGCGACGAAAACGCCTTTGCCCGCCTCGTGGAGCCATATCGCTCCGAGCTTCACGCCCACTGCTACCGCATGCTCGGCTCTGTGCACGACGCCGAGGACGCGCTGCAGGAGGCGCTGCTGCGCGCCTGGCGCGGGCTGAAGAACTTCGAGGGCCGCAGCGCCCTGCGCTCCTGGCTCTACACGATCGCCACCAACACCTGCCTCAACGTGATCGGCAAGCGCCCCAAGCGCGTCCTGCCGGTGGACTACGCGCCGGCCACCGACCCTCACTCCGGTCCCGGCGAGCCCGTCGTCGAGTCCGTATGGGTCGAGCCATACCCGGACGAGATCATCGGCGTCGAGGACGGCTACGCCTCGCCCGACGCGAGCTACGAGATGCGCGAGAGCGTGGAGCTGGCATTTGTCGCCGCACTCCAGAACCTGCCACCCAACCAGCGCGCGGTCCTCATCCTGCGCGAGGTGCTCGGCTTCTCGGCCAAGGAGGTGGCCGACACACTCGACACGAGCACCGCGTCCGTGAACAGCGCACTTCAGCGAGCGCGAGCGTCCGTCGAGGAGCGCACGCCCGAGCAGAGCCAGCAGGCCACACTGCGAGCGCTCGGCGACGAGCAGCTGCGCGCGCTCGTCGACCGCTACCTCGAGGCCTGGGAGCAGTGCGACGTCGAGACCGTGGTCAACATGCTCAGCGAGGACGTGTGCTTCGCCATGCCGCCGCTCTCGAGCTGGTTCCACGGCCGCGAGTCGCTGCGGATCTTCCTGTCCGGCTGGCCGATGTCCGGCGACTGGAAGTGGCACGCGCTTCCCGTGCGCGCGAACGGCCAGCCCGCCCTCGCCTTTTACACCTGGGACGAGGACGAGCAGGCCTATCTGCCGTTCGCATTGAACGTGCTGACCTTCCGCGGCACGGAGATCAGCGACGTGGTGGCGTTCATCAACCGCGCGACCGAGGCCACCGAGCGCGAGGCGTACTACCGCTTCGTCGACGAGCCCACGGACCCCGAGCGACTGCGTGCCACGTTCGAGAACTTCGGTCTGCCCGAGCGGCTCGAGGAGCCCGCTAAGAAGAGCTCATAACTCCGATCACGTGACCCTCGGGATCGCCGAAGAGCCCGATGGTCAGGTCCGGCATCACCTGCTCGGGACCCATCATGCGCGAGCCGCCGAGGCTCTCGGCCTTTGCCAGCGCAGCCTCGACATCCGGCACCTGGACATAGAACGTCACGTGGCCGGGGTAGCCCTCGGGGCCGCGCGCGATGCCGCCGCCGATGCCTATGCCGTCGTCGGTGGTGTTGCCTTCGCGCTGGACGATCCCGTAGCCCATCGGGTTGTTCGAGTCGATCTCCCAACCGAACAGCTCCGAGTAGTAGCTGTTCAACTTGCTGCTGTCCTTGCCAGTGATCTCGAAGTGAACGACCGGCTGTCCCATGCTTGCTCCTTTCGGGTAAACGAACCAGTACCGGATAGATCCCTGGGCGGGCCAGGATTCATCGAAGCAGTTGCGACGCCGTTGCGTCGGCAAGCCATTTCTCGTACTGCTCCGGCGTCCAGCCGCGCTCGCTCACGAGTAGCTGGTAGAGGTCGGGGTGGTTGAGGGTCCAGAGGATGTCGGCGGCGCGGTCCACCTTCAGCCCGCGGGCGAGCGCCTTCTTGCGCTGAAGACTTTCGATGATCGAGCGCTGGTTGTCCAGGAACTCGGCCTGGATGTTGCTCCACAGCGCGTCCACGTCGGCGTCGGACCGCGCGCCGCTGCGGATCACCTCCATCAGCGCGCCCACGCGCGCCTTGACCACGCGTGAGTTGCGGGCGTTCAGCTCGAGCTGGCGCGCCGGATCGGGCTCCTCCATCACCTCGCGGTACCAGTCGCGCTCGCCGACGGGGGAGGGCGCCTCGTCGCCACGCAGGCGCAGGTGCCAGAGCGCGCGCAGCAGCCCGCTTTTGGTGTCGAACGCCAGGTAGACGGTCTTGAGCGCGACGCCGGCCTCCTTGGCGATCGACGCCATCGACGTCGCCGCGTAGCCCTGCTCCTCGAACAGCTTCTGGGCGGCGTCGAGGATCGCGACGCGGGTGGCGGCGGCCTGCTCGGCACGCCGCGGCGAGTTGTAGGTGCGCTTGGTCTTGACGGCCTTTGGCATTCTGCTACTTTAGCGATGTATTCATTACATAAGTCGTGTATCAGATTACGCGACAAGAACCGAAAGGTGTTCCCCGTGGCCTTCATCATGACCCGCCTACAGGTCGGCGATTACGACGTCTTCAAGCCGATGTTCGACCAGGACAAGCCCGGCGTCCGCACGACGGCGTCCGGCTACCGGCTCTACCGCAGCGTCGAGGACCCGAACGAGGTCTTCATCCAGGTGGAGTTCGACTCCGCGGAAGAGGCCGGCGAGGGGCGCGCGAAGCTCCTCGCCTCAGGCGTGCTCGAGCGCTGGGCGGACCGCACCGGCCCGACTGTCGTCGAGGAAACTGAAACCGTCGCTTACTAGACGTTTCCGGCGTATTTTGTGTGGCCGCCCGCCGACCAGGTGGGCGGCTGCAGCATTGCGGCAGATCATGTGACATCGTTCGATGGCATGATGTTCGAGTTTCCGGGTACCTAAGGGGGCGTAATGGCCGAGCGCGGCGCCCGCCCCAACGTCCCGAAGGTCCGGCAGCGACTGCTTCGCGCTGCCCGGGCCTTCACTACGCCGCTGCTCCCGGACGACTACCTGGAGATGATCAATCCGCTGTGGTCCACGCGCGAACTGCGCGGGCGGGTGGAGAGGATCACCCGTGAGACAGAGGACGCGGTGACCGTGGAGGTCAGGCCGGGCTACGAGTGGACCGGGCACCAGCCGGGGCAGTACTTGCGCGTTGGTTTCGACATCGACGGCGTGCGCCACTGGCGCGCCTACTCCCTCACCTCCGAGCCCGGCCGCCCGGATGGCTTCATCTCGATCACGCCGAAGCTGGTTCAGAGCGGGAAGGTCTCTCCTTACGTCAACCGCGAGCTGAAGCCTGGGGCGCTCGTGTTCCTGAGCGACGTCGAGGGCGAGTTCGTGCTGCCCGATCCGGCGCCCCAGAAGCTGCTCTTCATCAGCGCCGGCAGCGGCATCACACCGATCATGAGCATGCTGCGCGGCCTCCGCCGCCGCGGGGCGATCGGCGACGTGGTGCACCTGCACTCTTCGCGCAGCCCCGACGAGGTGATCTTCGGCTCCGAGCTGCGCGCGCTCAGCGATCGCCATGAGAGCTTCAGGCTGCACGAGCAGCACACCTCACAGAACGGGCGGATGTGCCCTGCGGACCTTGACGCTCTCTGTCCCGACTGGCGCGAGCGTGAGGCATTCGTGTCGGGCCCCGCCGAGATGCTCGACACGCTGTCCGAGCACTGGGAGCGGGAGGGCGAGGCAGGACGGCTCCACATGGAGCGCTTCCAGCCGGTGATCGGGGGCGATGGCGCGGAGGGCGAGGGCGGCACGATCAAGTTCTCGAAGAGCGGTCGCGAGACCGAATGCGACGGCGGCACCCCGATCCTCGTCGCGGGCGAGCAGGCCGGCCTCGAGCTGCCGTTCGGCTGCCGCATGGGCATCTGTCACACCTGCGTGGGCCGGGTCCGGTCGGGCAAGCTGCGGGATCTCCGCAGCGGCGAAGTGTCGGACGCCGAGGGCATGACGTGCCGCATCTGCGTGAACGCCCCCGAGGGACCCGTCGAAATCGAACTTTGACCCAGTCGAGAGGAACCACCGAATGACCACCGCCACCACCGTCGATCCCGAGCTCAAGAGCCCGCTCAGCCGCCTCAGCGCGGAGCAGATCGAGCAGCTCGGCCAGGAGTTCCAGAAGATCCACGATGAGGTCTTCGACAGCCTCGGCGAGCGCGACTCCAAGTACATCCACTCGATGATCGGCCTTCATCGCCGGCTCGTCCTGCTTGGCCGGGTGCTGCTCTTCGGCTCCCGCTATTGGCCCACGTGGATCGCCGGTACGGCCACCCTCTCGATGGCGAAGATCCTCGAGAACATGGAGATCGGCCACAACGTGATGCACGGTCAGTGGGACTGGATGAACGATCCCCAGATCCATTCCTCGTCCTGGGACTGGGACACCGCTTCCACGAAGGAGGCGTGGAAGCACTCCCACAACTTCGTTCACCACACCTACACGAACATCCGCGGCAAGGACAAGGACCTCGGCTACGAGATCATGCGGATCGATCCGCATCAGGACTGGCACCCGGTCTATCTGCTCCAGCCGCTTTACAACCTGCTGCTGATGGCGTTCTTCGAGTGGGGCGTGGCCTTCCACGACATGGACTTCGAGGCCGTGCGCAAGGGCGAGAAGAGCATGGACGAGGTGAAGCACGATCTCAAGGGCATCGGCGTCAAGGCACGCGCCCAGATCACGAAGGACTACATCGCCTGGCCGCTCATCTCGGCCGTGCTCGTCGGCGGCGTCCACTGGCTCATCGGCCCGGCGCTGACGAAGCGCCGTGAGAGCAGGCGGGAGAGAATCCGGCGGCGCTCGGTCAACGTGTTCGCGAAGGCGCGGCGCAAGCAGCCCAACACCCGACTCCAGCACGCGCTCGAGGCCGCCTGGCAGTCCTACAGGGCCACGGCGGGCGCCAACTTCACCGCCAACATCGTCCGCAACATCTGGGCGCACTCGATCATCTTCTGTGGGCACTTCCCGGACCAGACCTACACGTTCAGCGAGGACGAGGTGGCGGACGAGACGAAGGGCGGCTGGTACGTCCGGCAGCTACTCGGCGCGGCCAACATCGAGGGCAGCCCGCTCTTCCACGTGGCGAGCGGCAACCTCGGCTACCAGGTGGAGCATCACCTCTATCCGGACATGCCGAGCACCCGCTACGGCGAGATCGCCCCGCAGGTGCGCGACATCTGCGAGCGCTACGAACTGCCCTACAACAGCGGCCCGCTGAGCAAGCAGCTCGGGATGGTGCACCGCACGATCCTGCGACTGGCCTTCCCCGGCGGGAAGCCGCGCCCCAAGCCCGGTCCCTACAACGGGGGGCTCGAGCGCCCGGGCGAGAACGGCGCGGGCTAGGCGCGGGCGGCGCTAGGCAGGGCGGCTTCGCTCTCGCTCACGCGCGGCCCAAGGCGCCCGGCGGCAGCCACCGCCCACAGGGTGGTGAGCCACGAGGCGGTGGCCAGCGTCACGTGCACCCACACCATCCCGGCCGGCACGTGCAGCCGGTACTGGATGAAGCCGAGCACGCCCTGGGTGAGAAGAAGCAGGCAGAGCACCGTCAGCGGGCGCCGAGCCCGCCCCTCGCCGCCCGTCCGGCGGTCGATGAACCACACCGCCACCGCCGCGAACCCGAACGCCGCGGCTATCGCGCCGTGGCGCTCGACCATCCACGACAGCGTGTCGGTTCCCTGGAAGGTGAAGCGCTTGACGAGCTGGCCCTCGTGCTCGCCGGCGTGCGGCCCGGCGCCGGTGGCCATCGTGCCGAGCAGCACGGTGAGCTGCCCGAACGGGATGAGCGCCCGGATCGACCAGGTGCCGAAGCGGTCGTGCGAGGGCTCGCGCCAGCCCGGGTCGTGCGCAGCGCACCAGGCGAGCGCGAACGACGCGTCGAGCAGCAGCATCGACAGGATGAAGTGGCTCATCACGAGGTACGGGTTGAGGTCGTAGCGCACCACGAGACCGCCGAGAATCGCCTGCCCGATCACGCCCAACGGCAGTAGCACGCCGAGAATCGCGAGGTGCCGGCGGTAGGGGCGGCGCAGGAACGCGAGCCCCGCGGCGGCGATCACGATCACGCCCACGAGCCCGGTGATCATGCGGTTGCCGAACTCCACCACCGTGTGGAACTGGAGCGGCGGGATCGTTCGCCCGTAGCACTTGGGCCAGTCCGGGCAGCCGAGGCCCGACCCGGTGAGTCGCACCGCCGCGCCGGTGAGCACGATCAGCGAGAGCGCGACCACCGCGACGAGCGTCACCCGCCGGTAGAGCTCGGGCGAGATCGCAAGGCGCGCGCGCAGCGACCCGCGGCGGCTGGTAGCAAGCTGTTCGGTGCCGGCCATCCGGGTGAGAAGGATGGCAGCTTCAGGCGTACGCGCGGCGTTCTTCGTACGTCATCAAACGGATCACCGTGAGCACCGCCAGCAGGGTCATCAGCACCGCGCTCGCCACGCACCACTGGCACACCGCGTGGATCTTGAACAGCTCCGCATAGGTGAGGTAAATGCTGAAGCCGAAGCCCACAAGCGCAACCAGCGCGCTGCCCGCAAGCCCGATCTCCCCGGGCACGAACAGCAGCACGAGGATCGCCGCGTAGCCCACCAGCCCAAGTGTGGCCACCGGGATGCCGCCGAGCTTCGACCAGTGCGAGGACTGCACCTTCTCGCAGCCGCCGCTCGCGAGGCAGAGCGGATGTAGGCCCGCATAGTGCACGTAGGTCAGGTAGCCCGCGATGCCGAGCCCTATCAGCGCGATCACGCCGATCGCTATGTCAAGCCGCTTCAACTGGATGTCCCGAGCGCCTTGTCGATCGGACCGGAGAACTGCGATACGTCGAACGAGTTGTAGTCGATCGGCGTCAGCGTCCCGCCCGTCTTGCCGACGGCGAACGACGGCGTTCCCTGGAACCCGGCGGTGTTGAACTCGTTCGAGGCCGTCGCAAGCTGGTTCGTGATGTCTGTTCCGTTGCGCGCGGCGAACGCCTGGTCCACGTCGAGCCCCGGCACACCTTTTCCAAGCCGGCGCAGGAAGACGTCATTCACGTAGGTGTCGTTCTCGTCCCTCTGGTTGAGGTAGAAAAGGTCGGCGAAGTTCCACAGCTTGTTCTGCTTGCCCGCCGCCAAGGCGAAGCGGGCCGCCCGCTCGGAGTCGTTGTCGCGGTTGCCGACGAAGTGCTGGAGTTGGAGCTCCATCTTCACCTTACCCGTGCGCACGTAGCGGTTCACGAGCTCGGGGAATGCCGACAGCGTGTACTCGCGGCATACCGGGCACTTGAGATCCGCGAACTCCACAAACGTCACGGGCGCGTTGGGGTTCCCCAGCACCAGGTCGCTCTGCGGAATCCCCATGAAGCGCGCCTGCACCTGCGCCGAGCCGGTGATCGGGCCCGACTGTGAGCCGCTGCCATCGCCGCCTCCGCTGGCCACGATCGCCACGACCACGACGGCCACGGCCGCCACAAGCACGGCGCCGAGCAGCTTCAGCCGCCGGCTGCGCCTCGCGGCGCCCTCACGCTCGCGGTCGCGCTGCTCGCGCTCGGCCCGCAAGCGCTCTTTCTCTTCTCGTCGACTGCTCAAATCGTCACCGCCCTAGGACGCCGCCAGCTTCGGCACGTCGTGCACGATTTCGGCCGGCTTGAAGTTCGCTGGATAAATGGTCGTCAACTTGCCGCTGCCGCTCACGCCGTAGACGAGCGCGGTGTGGGCCACGAACTCGGGGTTGCTCGAGTCCTGCTGGGAGCCCACGTTCCACGCCTTCCATACCGGAACGAGCTGTTTTGCGGAACCGACCAGGTATTGCATCTGACCTGTCATGCGCCGCTGCGCGAGGAAGCGAGCGACCGAGCTCGGCTTGTCGCCGTGCGGGTCCACCGACACGGCGATGATCTGCATCTTCGAGTCCTCGGGCCCCAGCTGCTGGCGCACCACGCGCAGCGCCGAGGCGATCGCCGGGCAGACGTCTGGGCAGTGGACGTAGAGAAACGTCACGAGTACCGCCTTGCCACGGTACGCCGCCAGGCTCACCGGCTTGCCGAGGTAATTGCGCAGCGCGATCGGCGGCGCCTGCCGGATCGGGCTGAGCGTCGCGCCGACGAATCCGTTCGCCGGAGCTTCCTTCTTCACGTTGTTCGGCAGCTTGTTACTGCCGCTGCTGCCAATCGCGAGCACCGCCGTGGCGGCGCCCGCAACCACGAGCACGAGTACGAGCGGAACCACGGTTGCGCGGCTCAGGCGCAGCATGGTCACCACCTCCGTGGATCGGAGTTACAGAGCTTTATCGAGGCGCTTCTTAAAGCTCAGCTGGAGGCGCGCGGCCGGGGGCGCAGCAGGCGAGCGGGCTCGCCGGGACGATGAAGACCGGTGCCGGCGCGGTGAAGATGCGGCGCGGACGGCGGGCGGGGGAGGAGCGGCGCACGAGCCGTGCCACGAAGGTGATCGCCGCCTGGCCGCCCCGGACAAGAAGCGACAGGGCGCCGCCGACCGCGAACGCGGCGGGCACCGCCCACCAGCCGCCGTCGCCGAAGATGCCGGCGAGGCCGTCGGGGTGCCCGCTGGAGAGCAGTCCTTCGAGCGCCTCCTGGCCCGCGTAGATGAGGATCAGCGCGGCGGAGGCGAGCAGCCAGAGCCTGAGCGAGGAGTGGCGCGGGCGGTGGTCGGCGTCGGCGCCGCGCCAGGCGAGCGCGAGGCGGCGCAGGAAGCCGCCGGTCCCGAGCGCGCAGAGGAGCACGATCCAGGGCGTGAGCGAGTGGAGATAGGAGTGGCCGGTGGCCGAGAGCTCGTGGCCGCCTTCGCTGGCGTAGGCGAGGAAGAAGCGGAGCTGGTGGACGGCCACAGCCGCCAACGGCACGCACGTCGCCGGCAGCAGGCGACGGGTTCGCGACCCGAATGGAACGGGACCCTGCACTACCTCCGAAATGTAGTCAGGAGCGCGACAGACGTGCGAAGCCGAGCGCGACGGCCAGGTTGAACGCGCCGGCGAACCACAGTCCTGCCTTCGCGCCCGGCCGACTGACGGCGGGCGATGCCGACCACACGACATCGGTGGCGATCTCCGTGCCGCGCAGCCAGGCGAGGGCCCACCAGTCCTCGGGCTTGCCGCGCTTCTCGGCCACGGCGTGCGCCGCCGCGAACGTCAGCCAGATCGGCCCGCAGCGGCGGAACAGGTGGCGGGCATCCTCTGACGGCTCGTCATGGCCGAGCACCCGCAGCGTCTTGTCGGGCGCGAGCAGGGCGCTCGTCCCGAGGATCAGGTCGAACGCGATCATGTTCCGGTTGGTCAGCCGGAGCCAGTCTTCGAGCGTCATGGGCGCGGCAGCTTAGCTGTCAGCTCTCCCTGAGGAGCCGTCCGATCACAGCGACGGCTTGGTCGACGTCCGGATCGTTGTCGGCGATCACGTCGGCATAGAGGAACCCCTCGCCGAGCCGGACGATCGCGTAGGCGAGAGTGGCGTGGTCGATCCCGAGCGTAAGGTTGCCGCGCGACTCCTCGAGCTCCATCAGCCGCTCGAGCACCTCGATGATCCCGCTCTGGATCGGGCCGTGCTTTGAGGTGAGGATGCGCAGCGACGCCTCCGGCTCGGCCTCGAGCAGGCGCGCCAGCGCGTCCGAGGCGTGGACGTCGCGCATGAAGCGCTCGAGCACCGTGACGATGCGCTCTTCGCCCTTCAGCTCCTCCGTTCCCTCATACGCGCGCGCGAGGGAGCGGCGCGTGAGGTACCAGATCACCGCGCCGAGAAGGTGGTCGCGGCCGCCGACGCGCCGGTAGAGCGTGGCGCGCGAAATGCCGAGCTCGAGCGCGAGCCCGCGCATGTCGAGCCGGCGGCGTTCGCGGAAGGTGACGAGGGCGGCCTCGAAGATGTCGCTGGGGACGTCCTCGGGCGGGCCGATGCCCACCGCGATGATCTCGTGGGGCCGCGGCGCAGTACCGGAGCCCTGTTGGAGCGCGGCCACGGGAGCAGGCTAATGGAAGGGGGAACGGCTTGCGGACGAGAAAGGCCCGCGTAACGGCTCTATTCTGGGCCGAGTGCCCCGGTAGCTCAGTGGATCAGAGCGGACGGCTTCTACCCGTTAGGTCGCAGGTTCGAATCCTGCCCGGGGCGTTTCTCTGATGGACCGGCTCGCCCGCTACAGTCACGCCGCATGGCTACCTGTCTCGTAACCGGCGGCGCCGGTTTCCTCGGCTCGCACTTGTGCGACACGCTCATCGCGCGCGGACACCGCGTGGTTTGCGTCGACAACTTCGACACCGGCTCGCTCAAGAACATCGCCCACCTCAAGGAGGGCGACACGTTCCGCTTCGAGATGGTCGACATCACGAGCCACTACGAGATCGACGAGCCGGTCGACTTCGTCTACCACATGGCCTCGCCGGCCAGCCCGATCGACTATGCGCGGCTGCCGCTGCACACGCTGAAGGTCGGTGCGTACGGCACGCACAACACGCTCGGCCTCGCGAAGATCAAGCGCGCACGCTTCTTGATCGCGTCGACCTCCGAGGTGTATGGCGATCCGCTCGTCCATCCCCAGCCCGAGACCTACTGGGGCAACGTCAACCCGATCGGCCCGCGCGGCGTCTACGACGAGGCCAAGCGCTACGCCGAGGCGCTGACGATGGCGTACCTGCGCCAACAGGGCGTGAACACGGCGATCGCGAGGATCTTCAACTCAATCCTGGCCGACGAGCAAGTGCTCTTCGACGACGGGCGCGAGTTGCGGCGTGAGCGCGTCTCGGACGTTGCCGCCCGACTGGCCGGCCGACAGCGTGTGGCGGAGTACGCGAGCACTGATCCGCACGATGTCGCGCTTCTCGACCAGGTTTCGTCCGCGGCGGTCGAGTATCCACTGGATTCGGTCGAGGTCCCGGCGTTTGGACAGGACAATCGGATTGGGAGCGCTCCCGCGACGGCTCTGGTCGGGCACCCAACGTCCCAGCGCTGCTTCGAAGTGCACACCCGCTACGGACGTTCCATCCGGGTCACCGGAGACCACTCCATCTTCGTCGAGGGTCGGACCGGAGAACCCGAGGCGCGGCCCGTGAACGAACTGCGGGTCGACGATCGCGTGGCCATAGCCCGCCGGATCGAAGTGCCTGAACGCGACCGCACGAGTGTGAGCATGCTGGACGTCTGGAACGACGCCGGGCTGGATCGATGGGATCTGACTTTCGAGGCGCCCGGGCTGGGCGAGCTCGCATGGGAGCAGCGTCAGGACCTGTTCGGGCTGCTGGTCTCAGGGCGTCGGAATGCCGGCCCGAACTGGCGCAACGGCGCGTGGACCAAGATCATCCGCATGCGGCAAACCGACCGGGTGCCGCTGCCAGTTCTCGAGCGGCTCTGCGAGAAGTGTCCGACTGGCGGGAAGGTTCGGCTCCGAATGGCCGGTCGCAGTACGCCGCTGCCTGCCGAGATCACGTTGACCAACGACCTCCTGTGGCTGCTCGGTCTATGGGTGGCCGAGGGCTGCACCCACGAGAAGGGCAAGAACGCTTTCCTTACGCTCAGCGCCGACGAGAGCCTGCTCCAGCGCGCCGCGGAGATTCTTCGACGGGACCTCGGGCTTCACGCGGTTTGGGCGCTCGCCTCAGACAAGCGCTCCGCATGCTTGTTCGTCCACTCGAAGCTGCTGCTTCGTCTCATGGATCACCTCGGTTTCGACAGGAACCGGAAACGGATCCCCGGCTGGATCCTCGGCCTTCCGTTGGCTCGTCTGAAGTGGTTCATGGAGGGTTATCGCGAGGGCGATGGCGTGCACTCGGGCGCGAAGTTCGATCAGGCCGTACGCCACGAGTTCTCCACAGTGCATGACGAGTTGAAGGACGATCTGATCGTGGCGTTCGCGCGCTTCGGTTTGGTGCCGAGTGTTGGCCGCTACAACACCACCCTCAAGCAGAAGACAGGCGACCGGAAGTACCCGTTCTGGCGGCTCACGCTCGCGAAGGTGTCGCCATGGAGTCCACTCGAGTGGGACCTGGGAGTGGAGCAACAACTGAACGCCCGCTCCACCGGAGACCTCGTCTGGGCATCGATTTCGGCGATTGACGAGGTGCCGGCCACTGACCTCGTCTACGACTTTTCGGTACCTGGACTCGAGAACTTCTGGGCCGGGACCGGTGTCATGGCCCACAACACCTTCGGACCTCGGATGCGGCCCAACGACGGACGCGCGATCCCGGCGTTCCTGTCCCAGGCGCTCACCGACAAGCCACTGACCGTGTTCGGTGACGGCAGTCAGACGCGCAGCTTCTGTTACGTCGACGACCTGATCGCCGGGCTGATCTCGCTGGCCGAGTCCGGCGTCCACGAGCCGGTCAACATCGGCAACCCCAACGAGATGTCGCTGCTCGAGATGGCGAAGCTCGTCATCGAGCTGACGGAATCGCGCTCCGAGATCGTCTTCCAGGCCTTGCCCGTCGATGACCCGCAGGTGCGCCAGCCCGACATCACACGCGCGCGCGAGCTGCTGGGCTGGGAGCCCAAGGTGGAGATCCGCGACGGGCTGAGCCGGACGATCGAGCACGCCACCGCCGCACTCGGCCAGACGCCGGTCACCTAAACCCCGACCTCTACACTGCGAGGCAGTGAGCTCTGAGGCAAAGAACCTCGAGGTGATCAGCAAGGCGATCGATCACCACAACAAGACCTGCGAGTTCCCGGCCATCGCCGTGCGCATGAACCCCTTCGAGGTCGAGCGCCTCGGCTGGGACTCCATCCGCGGGCTCCCCATCGAGGGCGACCCGAACCTCGGCACAGGCGCCTTCCGCATCGTTTGCGCGCGCGACGAGCTCGAGCAGGAAGAGGTCGAGATCGTCGAGGCGATCGCCGAAGAAACCGTTCCGGTTTCCCACTGAGGACCATCTAGACTGCGCTCTGCTTGGTGGGCGTAGCTCAGTTGGTAGAGCTCCTGGTTGTGGTCCAGGCGGTCGCGGGTTCAAGTCCCGTCGCTCACCCCTCGTGAAGCCCCGCAAATGCGGGGCTTTGCTTTTCTATCGCCCCATCGCTCCCGCCGCTTGGCATCAATTTGGCATCAATTTTTGGGAGAAGGTGCCCGAGCCGGCCTTCCGTGAGCGTCACTTCTGCTTTGCATGGAAACCAGAAGTCCCGCCAAAAAGGGCGCTTGCCGTGCCAACGGTACGGGTCTAGCCTTTCAGGTATCGAGCGTCTTGTTGAAGCCCACCGCAGGGCGGCAGTCCATCACGAACGAGCAGCGGAGCATCATCGTCGGGCTGCTCGATTTTGGGTGATACACGGCAACCCGCGCTTGGCTGCGCACGAGCTGAAAATCGCCGACGCCCAAGCGGAAGCCGCACGAATCGAACAGTCGCACGCGTGGACAGGACAGTCGCTCGTCCCGATCGCTACTGCTCCGGCAACCTGAGGTGGACTAGCGCTTCGGAAAAGCGGTGGTGCGCTGCGTATCGAGAGCGGAAGCGGCGTTTCGGTTTTCAGACGATTAGGAGCGCACCGCCGAGGAGGATCAGGGTGGCGGTGCCCCAGTGGACCGCGTAGGCGATGGTTTTGGGCCCATTGGCAGACAGCACGATCGCCCCGTCTGCGATTGGGATTAGGGAGATGGCGAGCATCAGATAGCCGAGCTGTTGATGAGCGCCGGTAATGAGCAGCACAGTGAGGGCGACCCCGATGGCGACGTCGCGAGCCCCCTTTACCGCGAGCCATGGGGGAGAGTCATGGTGCTTCTCGAGTTCGCCGGGGATCCCGAATCCGGCGGCTGCCGACTGGGGATCGAACAGGTACCTGGCGCCCATGCTGATGATGGCTAAGGCGAGAAACCCAGTGAGCGCAATTCCGGCGTCGGTCAGCATGACGTCGTCTCAGGGCTGGTGGCGGCGGCTTCGAGCCATTCGGTTTCCATTTGCGGCGCGGTGTGGATCGCAGTCAGGCGTAGGTGCTCGGTCCCGGTGTTGGTGAAGCGATGGGCCGTCCCGGCCGGAGCCGTGAGGACGTCTCCCGCGGTGGCGGCGATCCCGGCTCCATCGATCTCGAACCTGGCCTCTCCGGCATGGACGATGAAGAGCTCGGGGTACGGGTGACGATGCAGACGTGGCCCGGCACCCGGCGCGTCGTCTACCAGGAACAGCGAAACCGGCAGGCCGTCGTGATCGGCTCCGACGAAGACCTGGGCCTCGGGCGATCCCGGCAGGTCGCCTTGTCTGATTAACAGGGTCATTGGTCCTCCCTTTGTGCTTGCTAGCTGCGATTGGCGGAATGGCTGCAGTGTCGAGGAGGAAATCTCATCTGTCCAACCGATAGTTACGTTGGATATAAGCGATACTGTCAATCAATGGAGCTTCGCCAGTTGTCCCACTTCTTGGCCGTCGTCGAAGAGCGTCACTTCACGCGTGCCGCGGCGCGCTCGCACCTGACGCAATCGAGCCTCTCCAGTTCGATCCGCGCGCTCGAGCGCGAACTCGGCAGCGACCTGTTCGTGCGCAGCACCCGTCAGGTCGAGCTAACCGAGGCCGGCCGAGTGCTGCTCCCGGCCGCAAAGCGCACGGTCGCAGCTTCTGAGCAGGCGCGAGACGCAGTTGCCGCAGTCCGCGGACTCGTGCGCGGCGAACTCGCAATCGGGGCGATACAGGCTCTGGACCGGGTCGACCTACCGGCGCTGCTGGCCCGCTTTCACCGCCGACACCCGCTGGTGGGTATCAGGCTCCAGCACGCAGGTGTGGCATCGCTGGTACGACAGACTGCCGACGGTGAACTCGACCTGGCGATCGTGGATCTCCCACTCGGACCCCAAGGTAAGCGTGTGAGAGCCCGGAAAATCGGCAGCGAATCGCTACAGCTCGCGACGGCGGCAGATGATCCCCTGGCCCGACGCACGCGCGTTCGGTTGATCGACCTCGCGGGCCGAGACTTCATCGAATACCGCGCCGACTCGGCGCTGCGAGCCAGCATTGATCGCGTCTGCCGCGCGGTGGGAGTCCGGCGCCGCATTGTCTGCGAGGCCGACACCATCACCGACCTGGTCGATCTCGTCGCACTCGGCGTTGGGGTCTCACTACTACCCCCCGCCGCGATCCGACTGGCACGCGGCCGGGCGACCGCGGTAGACATCGGCCCAGCTGTCAAACGCGAGCTGAGGCTCGTCACTCCACTAAGACGTGAACCGTCCCCAGCTAGCGCCGCTTTCCTCGAACTCTTCAACAACAGTCGGCACACATGACCGCGGATCGTGGACGGCCGACGCTTCCGCGTCGGACGAGAAAGGTGACCGCCCGAGCAGGTCTCGGTTAGCCGCCAGAGATCCGTTCACGGGCCGACTTGGCGCATGAGCTGGGCCACGTCTTTGCAGAAGCGCTCGACGGCACGTCCGGCAGCCGGTTCGACCAGGTCCATGTTCTGCAGAAATCCGTGCGGAAGTCCCGGCTCGCAGCGGTGGCAGACCTGAACGTTGGCCAACTCGAGCGCGCGCGCGTAGGCGTCGCCCTCGTCGCGTAACGGGTCCGCCTCCGCCGTCACGATCAGCGTGGGCGGCAGCCCGTGTTGGCTTTGGGCGTGCAGCGGACTCGCCCGCCCGTCGGCCCGAACAGCGGGATCCCGCGCCCATGCCTCGGCACACCGGCGTACCAGCTCCATATCCAGTCCCTGGTCCTCGGACCGCTGTCGCGCGCTGGCCCGCGAGAACGTCAAGTCCGTGTTTGGATAGGCGAGCGCTTGCGCGGCCGGTAAGGGCTCGCCCCCGTCAAGCAATCGCTGGCAGGCCAGGGCTGCCAGGCAGCCTCCCGCGCTATCGCCCCCCACGGCGATGGGGTGGTGCCTACTGTCCATCGCCCACCGAAGAGCGCTGATCGAGTCGTCCACCGCCGCCGGCCAGGGGTACTCGGGCGCGCGCCGGTAGTCGACGGCCAGCACGCTCACATTGGCGGTCGAGGCAAGTATTCGGCAGGTGCGGTCGTGCGTGTCGAGATCGCCCAGGACCCACATGCCGCCGTGCAGAAACACAACCAGCGGCAAGTTGCTCGCGCTGGGCCGGTAGTGCCGAGCGCAAAGCGCCGGGGCAGCGGACACGGTGAAATCGCTGACAGAATGGAGCTCGGGTCCTCTCGGGCGCTTGCTGGTGCGCTGGCGCGACTCAGCGCGCAACCGCACTACCTCAGCCCACACCCCTGACATGCCACCTCATTATGAGACTCTCCGGCAACCGAGCGAACAAGGCCTGCCCGTCGACGTCGCCGCGCCGTTCAGTCGCTCTAAGCGCGTCACGGTAGGTGGCTGACCAGACCACACCGCGACTTCCGCTTGCTCGGGATGCGAAAGCGGTG
The DNA here is from genome assembly GCA_036555755.1 of Thermoleophilaceae bacterium. Lineage (GTDB taxonomy): Bacteria > Actinomycetota > Thermoleophilia > Solirubrobacterales > Thermoleophilaceae > JAICJR01. The sequence goes on along the minus strand of DATBKS010000301.1, from coordinate 8,244 downwards.
CCCACGGCTCGTCAGGTGATATCAGTCGCTTCGCCCCGAGCTTTAGTCTCCCGGGGTCATGCTGGTAGGACTTGAGTCGGACCCGGTCATCAAGCGGTGAGGCTCGTTTCGCGTCAGCTGAATTGGGATGGCGGCTTCAACCTTCGCGACCTCGGTGGGTTGCCGACGCGTCACGGCCACCTGACGCGTCACGGCGCTGTGGTTCGGGCCGGTGCGCTGGATGGACTGACGCAGGCGGGCTGGGCGGCGCTCACTGCTCATGGCGTCAAGACTGTGATCGACTTGCGCAACGACGACGAACCCGGCGTCGACGCAGCGGCTCGCCCCCAGCATCTCACCACCATCCGCCTTCCGCTCGACGGCATCCACGACAGGGAGTTCTGGGACGTCTGGGCCAGTGGACCGCAGTTCGCCACACCGCTCTACTTTCGACCCCACTTAGAGCGCTTTCCCGAGCGGAACGTGGCCGTATTGTCGGCGATCGCCCGCGCCGACCCAGGTGGGGTGGTCGTTCACTGCCGCGGTGGTCGCGATCGCACCGGACAGATCACAATGTTGCTGCTCGCGCTCGTCGGAGTCGCGGCCGAGGACATCGCGGCCGATTATGCGCTCAGCTCTGAGGGCCTCCCGGCTCCGAACGCGGCGCACGACGAGCCGGACAAGGATGCGATCGGTGAGGCGTTTCTCGCTGCGCAGGGGACTACCGCCGAGGAGGTCATCGTCGACAGCCTTCGGGACCTCGATCTCGAGGCGTGGGTCCGGACTGCGGGACTCAGCGAGAGCGACGTCGGGGCGCTTCGAACCCGCCTTCTCGGGACCCGACGCGTCCGATCGAGCACCGGCTCAGTTCCCACCAGCCGCGGCCCCTAACCGCGAACACCCACCACTTGACAACCCGCCCCCTTTCACAGAGACGAAAAGCGATAGAGCCGGTGGGGCAGAGGTACGCTCTCGACATGCTCGAGGGCTTGAGAGAGTGGTGGAGGCGTCGGGGACAGAACCCAGAGCAGTGCGAGCCGATGCCGGCAGGGGAAATCGAGTTGACGCCGGCAGAGATCGACGGGGCCTTCCTGTCGACTTTCGCGAGCATGGGCCTCCCCTCACGCTTGGTCAGCTTGCCTCGGGATGGGATCTCAATGAGACGCGCGAGTGGGCAGCTTCTGCCGAGAAGCGCGGACTTCTCGCGCGAGCTGACGATGGCGGGTGGCAGATCACTATTGAAGGCCGCGAACATCTGGCGAGAATCGAGGCTTCCCTGAACAGCATTACCGTAGGGATTCCTGAGCGTCGTCGATAACCGAGTCCGCATCAGGGCCTCCACCGCCTGAGCGCGACGAAGACTCGTCCGGGCGCGCCTTTACGCGGCTGCAGGTGAACCGGCGCTTCTGCTTTGGAGCAAAGGAGTGGTCCGCGCTCGTTTGGGCTGACCGGGTGCTAGGAGAAGCGGTTGACGCCGAGCTGGTCGCAGATCCCGAGTGCTGTCGTGGTGGGCAGTTCTTTGTGGCGCGAGACCGGTGCTCGTTTGCCGTTGGCAGGGTTGTGCCAAATCTCGTGATCGCCGCCTTGACGCAGCTTTGAGCAGCCTTGCTTTCGCAACCAGCGTTTCAGAAATCGCGTCTTGTCATCCTGTTACGAGTATCGAACGTTGGTTGACTTTCCTATACGTGAGAGTCTTAGTCGACTAGGTGGACATGGCGGAGCGCGAGCACATCTCCTTGACCCTCATCTATGAGGAGGTCGAGAACGGGTGGGTACAGGTGCGCCTCGAGGAGTTTCCTGAGGTGGTTACAGCTGCTCCGACCCGCGACCAGGCGCGTCTGATGGTGCTTGACGCTCTGCATCAGTACCTCGCGTCATTCGGGCCGGACGAATCGCCGATCCGGTCTGACGAGCGTGTTGAGCTCGTCCCCGCGCACTAGTTAGTCGCAAACGGTTGGGCATTGAGGGCCGTCGCATTTGCCGATGGGCAATTACGCGTTCGGCTCCGCCGGCACGTGGGCAGACCCTCGGATAGACAGCCCTCCGGCGCAGCCGGACATACCCAGCAATTCGGCGGCGTTTGATCGCTCGCTACCTCAGTTGGGGTGTTCGTCTCTATGTGTTCGTCTCTGAGGCGAACACCTTGTTGATTAGTCAGGGGGCCGCGAGGCCGCTTCCCGCCTCGACCCCCCAGATAACCTGGGTGGTCAGTCCAGGCGAGAAGCGGACGAAAGGTCGGAGAAGGGACGGGCGAAACAAAGCGGATGGGCAGCATGAGAGTGGCTTCTGAAGGCAGCGGAGGAGTCGGTAAGCGGCAGTGATGGCGGCGTGAGCTAGAGCGTCGGGAGGAAGTCGAGGTGGAAGGTGAGGGCGAGTGACGAGGGAGCGCGGAGGCGGGGTCAGGAGGGCGTGGAGGCGCTCTGTGGATAGATGCGCAAGCAAGTGCTCGATAGGCCGGCGTTTGGGGAGCGCGAGTGAGCGACTCCTTGCTAACGGCCGACGACGTCGCTTCGCTGTTGTCCGTCCCGCGCAGCTGGGTCTACGAGCAGTCGCGCCTCGGCCGAATCCCGACCGTCACCCTCGGCCGCTACCGCCGCTACCGCCGGGAGGCGATCGAAGCCTGGGTCATGCAGGTTGAGGAGCGACCGACGACTGGCCGCGGGCTCCCCTCGAGACTGCCCTGAAGGCGGGTTACGGTCTCCCGCGCGCTCGGCCAGCCATCCGTCCCAAATTCGATACTGGGGAGCATGGCTCCGGGAGGCTCCGCTCGCAGGTCGTATGGCACGGGTCGCCTCTCCGTATACAGAAGCTCCGCAAGAGGTTCGTCGCCTCGGTGAGACGCGCCGGCCTACGCCACGTGCGCTTCCACGATCTGCGCCACACCTTCGGCACCAGGATGGCCGGTGCCGGAGTGCCACTCCGCACGCTGCAGGAATGGATGAGTCACCGCGACTTCAAGACCACGCTCATCTACGCCGACTACCAGCCCAGCGCGCACGAGGCCGAGTTCGTGGAGCGAGCGTTAGGCACACCCGGCATTGGCCTGGAACTGCCTGAGCATCCCGCAAGGACGACGACGTCCTAACCGCCGAAACGCAAGTCGGCCTCGATGGCCAAGCGAAGTGTCCTGCCGTCCCGGTGTGCGATGCTCGGCCAATCCTTGGCATCAAATTTGGCATCAATTTGAGCGAAACTGAGCTGACCTCACCGAACGGGAATGGCTCTACAGAGCGAGATCTGCACGGGCCGATCTGTCGTGGTCGGGTTGTGGTCCAGGCGGTCGCGGGTTCAAGTCCCGTCGCTCACCCTTAATCGCGCGGTTGTCGGCCGGACTCCCTTTTTGACCGCCGTGATCCCCTACACCGCTGACCTTCGCGCCCGGCTGGGAGTGGCGCTCGGCGCGCATGAACGGCGCGAGCACCAGCTCGAGGGGCGGCGCCACGCGGCCGTGGCGGTCGTGCTCGTGGACAGCGACGCCGAGCGTCATGACGGCGACCCGATCAAGGCCGAGGACATCGACATGTCCGTGGTGCCGGGAGAGTTCTCCGCTGACGAACTTCGAGCGCTGGACGGTCGGATGGTTGGCGTTGCCGGCGGTGCGGCGTTCCTGCTGTGCCGACGGGCGTCGCGGCTGAGCAAGCACGCCGGTCAGTGGGCGCTGCCCGGCGGGCGCCTCGACGAGGGCGAGGCACCTCTGGACGCCGCGCTGCGCGAACTCGACGAGGAGCTCGGCTTGCGGCTCGACCCGGACAGCGTGGTCGGCGTACTCGATGACTACCCGACGCGCTCGGGCTACGTGATCACGCCGGTCGTGCTGTGGGGCGGCGCGGATCCGCAGCTCGAACCGGCGCCCGACGAGGTGCTTGCTGCCTACCGCATCGGTCTGCACGCGTTGAGGGACTCCGAGCCACGATTCGTCTCGATCCCCGAGAGCGACCGGCCGGTCCTGCAGCTGCCGCTTGGCAACGACCTCATCCACGCGCCGACCGCAGCAATCCTCTTCCAGCTGCGACAGGTCGGCTTGCTCGGCCGAGCGGGCGAGCGGGTCGACCACCTCGAGCAGCCCGTCTTCGCCTGGCGCTGAAGGGCGGCGCGGGGTTAACCTGCTGGCAGCGACGATCGACTAGGTCCGGCGAGAGAGCCGGCTTGAGCACTCGTGACTCGGCACAATTTCGGTTCCCGCTCCCGGCGTGGAAATGGGCCGGCGTGGTCGCCCTCTACCTGGTGCTGCTCGCCTTCGACGTATGGCTCGTGTTCGTAGTGGCGGACGGTCCCTGGCAGGACAAGGTGTCGCTCGTGCTTGCGATTGTCGGCATCTTCGGGCTAGCCGTCGGCCTGCTCAACCGGAGTGAGTTCAAGAAGGCGCTGGCGGACTTCATCGACATCGACGACATGACATCGCACAACCTGCGGTTCTTCATTGCCGGAACGCTCCGACCTCTCGGTGCGTCAGCGGGATTCATGATCTCGTTTGTCTTTGGCCGTGGGCCGTTGTCGCGGCGGGACATTGCGATCGGCTGGAGGATCGCCCTCTTTCCGCTCTCGGTGGTGGGCTTCTTCGCCGCCGGTGCCGTCTACGTGCTCTGGTTCGTGGCCGCCGCGGCATATCTCGTCATCGTCGCGCCCTTCTCCTACCTCGCGTACGCACTGGTATCGCTCCCGTTGCTGCGCATCCGCGATTCGAGCGAAGGCGCCGATCGGCACTTGGCGGAGTTGGGTGACCTTCGCCCTCCCGAGATCGTCCGAGACAACTTCGCGGAGTTGCGAATCTTCATGGTCGGGGTTATCCCGCCTGTGTTCGCCTTCGTGATCAAGCTCATTCAGCTCTACTGAGGCCTGGGCCCGACCGGCTAGCGGCGCAGCACGAAGAGTCCGAATCCCAAAGTGTCGGTACCGCCCGGCAGCGCGCGACGCTCGCGGATCCTGCGCGCGTACGCGAACGAGTCCGGACCACCGTCCCGTTCGGCCGTGGCGGCCAGGGATTCCTCGTAGCTGGCCCACTCGCTCTCGCTCGCGAGCGCCTCGTGACAAATCTCGAACCCCGCGTCCCGAATCGCTGCGCGCAGCCCATCGAGGTCGGCCAACTCGTCTTCGGTCGCGCCGCCGAGAGCGGCGAGGAAGTCGTTTGCCGGAGCATGTAGCCAAAAGCCCTCGCCGTAGAGCGCAACCGGCGCCAAGCGGCACAACGCCGTCAACGCGGCGGGGAATCCCCCATGGACGTGCGACGAGCCGACGTTGATGATCGCGTCGAACGCGCCTTCCAGCCCCGACGCGTCGCGGACCTCAAACCGTGCTGGCAGATCCCCGGCTCGGCGACACGCTTCGGCGATCGCGTCGGGGTCCAGGTCGATGCCGAGGCCGCGCGCCCCAGGGTGCAATGTCAATGCACGCACGAGCATCTCGCCGCTCCCGCAGCCGGTGTCCACAAGCGAGGCATCGACCGGTAGCGGTAAAGCCGCGATCGAGGCGTCCACAGCCGCCTCGGACATTGGGTTCGCAAACGGCAGTCCGGCGTGCGCTATTTGGGACGCGGTCGGCAGGCCCACAGGGTCCCATAGCTCCGGTCTCCGACCTAAGTAGGACCCGAAATCGTCGGCTGGGAGGACGGCTAATCCGGCCTTCCGACGACGACCTGGCGGCGCCGGGCCCCGAAGCTTGCGGCATGGACTCAACAACGAAAGGACACCTCATGGAGGCCATGACCAACAGCATCGCTATCCCCTCGCCCGCGACCAAAGCGCAGACCTCGGCCCCGGCCGACGAGCGCACACTGCCCCAGCTCAGCCTCGGCGGCATCGTTGCCGTCTGGGCCGCAGCCGCGCTCCCAATGGCGCTGCTCGCCTGGTTTGTCGCCCCTCGGCTCGCCGATCACCTAAGCGGCGCAGGCAGCCTGCCGCGCGCCCTGATCATCACCCTGACCGGTGGCTTGATCTGGCAGTTCGTGCTGGTGATGGCGCTGGTACGGCGAGAGCAGGGAACGCTGCGCTGGTCGGTGGTGCGAGAAGCACTCTGGCTTCGTGCCCCGCGCTCTCCCCGAAGCGGGCGGCGCGGAGGCCGCGTATGGCTCATCGTCCTGCCGCTGCTCGTCGCGTTCGCGGCGGAGGAGCTCATCTCGCTCGCCGGCCCGGCGAATCGCGATTTCGCCACGTTCCTCGGGTCGCACGCCGGGCACGCGCTCTTCGCCGGATCGTGGGGCTGGTTCGCGATCGTCGCCGCGCTCGCCATCTTCAATACGGCGCTCGGCGAGGAGCTGCTGTTCCGTGGCTTCCTGCTCCCCCGGATGCAGGGCGTGTTCGGCCGGCGGGACTGGCTCGCCAACGGCCTGTTCTTCGGGCTCTACCACCTGCACATGCCCTGGGCGATTCCGACGACGCTGCTCGACACGTTCATCCTGGCCTATCCCTCTAGGCGCTACCGCAGCGCACTCATCGGCATCGTCGTCCACAGCGCGCAGAGCATCGTGCTGCTTGGAATCGTGTTCTCCCTGGTGCTCAAGGGTTGAGCCTGCGATCCGACCTGGCAATTAGCGAGTAGTACGGGCCGCCCAACTGGGCGGCCCGTTGCTTCACCTGGCGAGAAGACTGCGTCGGCCCGGTACCGGCTTCACCTGCGGGGGGAGAAGCGCGTGGTTTGGGTGACAGGCTCGAATCCGAGGCGCGAGTAGATAGACCGGCCGGCGCCGGTCGCGTCGAGACACGCATGCTGTGCTCCCAGCCCCTGAGCGGCGCGCAGCGCGGCGGCGGTCATCGCCTGCCCGATGCCACGGCGGCGCCAGTTCGGGTCGGTGTTTACGAACATCACGCTGGCCGCGGTGCCGAACGCTCCGCAACCAGATGTCGCGCGCACTACGTCGGCGGCGTCGACGGCAGCGAGCAGCCGGACGGTGGACGGCAACGACCGCAGATAGCCGGCGAACACCGTATGCGGATCCTCGATGCGTGGATCCGCCAGCTTTGCGGCAGCCACCGCATTCTCAAGCGGCACACCATCGGACGCGTCGTCGGCAAGGCGCCGAACCGGCCGCAATGTCAGGTCGTTCGGCAGTGTGAGCGTCGGCACCGTCCGTAGGTCGCGGCACACCATCGCCGTCGCGGGCTGGCCTCTCCAGGCTCGACAACCCTCGACGAGTTGGGTGCACCTCGCGGCGGCAGCGAACACGTTGATCATCCCGTCGTGAGCCTTCGGCAGCAGGGTCGCAACGAGGTCGTGGGCGCGGTCGTCGGTCACTAGCAGCCTCGTGACTGGATTGTCTGTCGTCGGCAGAAAACCGTGCGCACCCGGCTCGTCTACCTGCGGCTGCCCACGGTCCCGCAGCACGCCGCACCGTGCGAGGAACGAAGCAACGTACAGAGCAACAGATCCAGACTCCACCAGCCCCACCGGGGCGATTGTCACACTTTCCTTTATTAGGTCCGCGACGAGGAGTGTTGTCTTGCGATCGTCACTAGCTGGGTGCCACGAGCCGAAGCGATGCTGATTTACTCGATGGGTGTGTCGGTGGACGGCTTTATCGCCGACCGCGACGGCGCGTTCGGGTGGACGATCCCTGACGAGGAGCAGTTCCGTTTCCACATCACGCAGACGCGGGAGCTCGGAGGGTTTCTGTTGGGCCGCAAGCTCTACGAGACGATGCTGGTGTGGGAGACCGATCCGTCGATGCGCGACAGCGAGGACGATGCCGCGTTCGCCGACGCCTGGTGCGCGCTCCCGAAGATCGTCTTCAGCCGCACGCTCGACAGCGTCCAGGGGAACAACGCCCGGCTGGCCGAGGCGTCGGTGGCGGAGGAGGTCGCTGCGGCGCTTGACGCGACTGACAAGGACGTCGGGATCGGGGGCGCCGGCCTGGCCGCGGCGGCTATCGAGCTCGGGCTCGTCGACGAGCTGCGCATCCTCCGCCATCCAGTTGTCGTCGGTGGTGGCACGCCGTTCCTGCCACCGGTCACCGCAGACATCCCGCTGGAGCTGATCGAGACCAGGACGTTCGCCTCGCGTGTGATCTACGAGCGCTACGGGCGCGCCCGCCAGTAGCCTCGGCGGGATGTTCGATCACGTCGGAGTCGCCGTCTCGGACCTCGCCGCGTCCGAGCGCTTCTACCGCACCGTCCTCTCAGTGCTGGGCCTCGAGCCGAGTCACGCGGACGCCGCGCTCGTCGAGTGGGAGGACTGGGCCATCGGTCCGACGGACCGCGAGCACCCCGTGACCCGCGGCCTGCACGTCGGCTTCCGAGCGCCGTCCCGCGAGGCCGTGGACGCCTTCTGGCAGGC
>DATBKS010000300.1:0-3750 GCA_036555755.1 Thermoleophilaceae bacterium | reverse complement strand
CGGCGCCTCGGGCGACCAGGCCCGGGCCGTGACCGCCGGCCTACCGGCCGACGTCGCCGAGTTCTCGCTCGCGCCCGACATGGACAAGCTGGTTAAGGCCGGCGTCGTCGACTCGAACTGGGACCAGAACAAGTGGCACGGCTTCGTCACCGACTCGGTCGTGACCCTGGTGGTCCGCAGGGGCAACCCCAAGGGCATCCACGATTGGTCCGATCTCGTGAAGCCCGGCGTACAGGTGATCGAGCCGAACCCGTTCAGCTCTGGCAGTGCCCGCTGGAACGTGATGGCGGCCTACGGCGCCCAGATCAAGGAGGGCAAGAGCCCGCAGGAGGCCGAGGCCTACCTGCAGCAGCTGTTCAAGAACGTGGTGGTCCAGGACAAGAGCGCCCGTGACGCGATGAACACCTTCACGTCGGGCAAAGGCGACGTGCTGATCGCGTACGAGAACGAAGCGATCAACGCCCAGCAGAAGGGCAAGGCCGTGGACTACGTCACGCCCAGCAACACGATCCTGATCCAGAACCCGATCGCCGTGACCAAGGACGCGAAGCCGTCGGCGGCGAAGTTCGTCGACTGGCTGCACACGCCGGCGGCGCAGAAGATCTTCGCCGAGCGCGGTTACCGGCCGGTGATCCCCTCGCTGGTGAACAAGAAGCAGTTCCCGACGCCGTCGGGTCTCTTCACCATCGCGGACGTCGGCGGTTGGGATCAGGTCATGACGAAGTTCTTCGACCCGGACAACGGGACCGTTGCGAAGATCGAGCAGGGGCTGGGGGTCTCCACTGCCAAGTAGAGCCCTCGCATTACCCAGCGCCGTCACGGCGCGCTCCTCCTCGAGGTCCCGATCCCGTCCGCCGCTCGCGGGTGGGATCGCGGTCGTGTGGCTGAGCGTCATTGTCCTGCTGCCCCTTGCGGCCGTGGTGGACAAGGCGTTCGCCGGCGGCATTGACCAGTTCTGGCACGACATCACGAGCCGGCAATCGCTGGCGGCGCTCAAGTTGACGCTGATCGTGTCGGTGATCGTGACGCTGATCAACGTTGTGATGGGCACGGTCCTCGCGTGGGTGCTCGTGCGCGACGACTTCCCCGGCAAGGGCCTCGTCAACTCGATCATCGACCTGCCGTTCGCGCTGCCGACGATCGTCGCGGGCCTCACGCTGCTTGCTCTCTACGGGCCGCGCAGCCCGTTCCATCTCGACCTTGCCTACACGCGCGTGGGCGTGGCGCTGGCGCTCCTGTTCGTAACGCTGCCGTTCGTGGTGCGGGCGGTGCAGCCGGTGCTGCTCGACCTGGACAGGGAGGTCGAGGAGGCGGCATGGTCCCTCGGGGCGTCGCCCGCCCTCACCTTTCGGCGCATTGTGCTGCCCAGCCTGCGCGGTGCGATCGTCGCGGGTGCCGGGCTTGGCTTCGCGCGTGCGCTCGGCGAGTTCGGCTCGGTGGTCCTGATCTCGGGCAACCTGCCTTTCAAGACCGAGGTCTCGGCGGTCTTCATCTTTGGCCAGATCGAGAACGACAACGTGCCGGCCGCGGCTTCGGTGTCGGTCGTACTGCTGCTCATCTCGTTCGTGCTGCTGATCGCCCTCTCTCGGTTCGCCAAGAGGGAGAAGCATGGGCTCTAGGAAGGGGAAGCTCGGGCTCCGCTTCGCCGCGCTCGGGTACCTGACGCTCCTGCTCGCGCTGCCGGTCGGTTTGGTGCTCTACCGGACGTTCGAGCACGGCTTCGCCGCCGCCTGGGACGCCGTGACGACGCCGGATGCGCTCCACGCCTTCTGGCTGACGCTCGAGATCGCCGCGATCGCCGTCGTGGCCAACACGATCTTCGGCGTGATGACCGCGCTGCTGCTCGCGCGCCGCGAGTTCCCGGGCAAGGCCTTCCTCAGCGCGCTGGTGGACCTGCCGCTCGCCGTCTCGCCGGTGGTCGTGGGCCTTGCACTGCTGCTCGTGTACGGCCGGACCGGCTGGTTCGGCGGCTGGCTCGCCGACAACGGGATCCGCGTGATCTTCTCGATGCCGGGCATGGTGCTCGCCACGATCTTCGTCTCGCTGCCGTTCGTCGTGCGCGAGACGGTGCCGGTGCTCGAGGAGCTCGGCACCGACCAGGAGGAGGCCGCCGCGACCCTCGGCGCCTCAGGCTGGCAGACCTTCTGGCGCGTCACGCTGCCGGCGATCCGCTGGGGCGTCGGCTACGGCGTCGTGCTGACGACCGCGCGCGCTCTCGGTGAGTTCGGTGCGGTGAGCGTGGTCTCGGGCCGGCTCGCGGGCCAGACAGAGACGCTGACACTTCGCGTTCAGAACGAGTTCGAACGCTTTGACCTCACGGGGGCATACGCCGCGTCGACGGTGCTGGCGGCGATGGCGATCGCCGTGCTCCTGGTTATGACCGTCCTCGAGCGTCGTAGGAGGCGCGCTACGTGATTTCCGCACAGGGCATCAGCAAGAGCTATGGAGACTTCAAGGCGCTGCACGAAGTGTCGGTGGACGTCCCGGCCGGCTCTCTCACCGCGCTGCTCGGCCCTAGCGGCAGCGGCAAGTCGACGCTCCTGCGCGTGATCGCGGGACTCGAGGTACCCGATGAGGGCGCCGTCCTCATCGAGGACAACGACGTGACGAACGTGCAGCCTCAGCGACGCGGGATCGGCTTCGTGTTCCAGCACTACGCGGCGTTCAAGCACATGACCGTCGCTCAAAACGTGGCCTTCGGCCTGCAGGTGCGCAAGCGGCCGAAGAACGAGATCCGCAGGAAGGTGGACGAGCTGCTCAAGCTGGTGCATCTCGGCGGATGGGCGGACAGCTATCCCGGAAACCTGTCAGGCGGCCAGCGCCAGCGCATGGCACTCGCGCGTGCGCTGGCCGTGGAGCCCAACGTGCTGCTGCTCGACGAGCCGTTCGGCGCGCTCGACGCGCGTGTGCGCGAGGAGCTGCGGGCCTGGCTGCGGCGGTTGCACGACGAGCTGCACGTGACGACGGTGTTCGTCACCCACGACCAGCGTGAGGCGATGGAGGTCTCGGACCAGGTCGTGGTCCTCAACGAGGGCCGCATCGAGCAGGTGGGCGCGCCGGTGGACGTCTACGACAAGCCGGCCAACGACTTCGTGATGGGCTTCGTCGGCCCGGTGACCGAGCTCGAGGGCGAGGTCGTTCGCCCGCACGACTTCGACATCTTCCACGACCCCACCGATGGGGCCGTCGAGGCTCAGGTGGAGCGGCTCGTGCCGCTCGGCTTCGAGGTGCGCGTGGAGCTCGTGCTCGGTGACGGCAGCCCGTTGATCGTCCAGCTCACGCGGATGGAGTCCGAGCTGCTCGAGCTGAAGCCGAAGGAGATCGTCTACGCGCGACCGCGCACGTCACCGCCGCGCCCAAGCTCCCGGTTCCTCCGTGAGGCGGAGAACCTTCTTGGGTAGGCGGTTCTTGGCGATGTCCTCGAGCGTGACGGTCTCGAGCACGCCACGGATGTTGCCGCGCAGCGCCACCCAGACCTGCTGAAGCTGCTCGGCGGACCCGACGTACTCGAGGTCTTCCGGCGACTCACCCCTGACGCTCGCGAGTGGACCCTCGACGGCGCGGATCACGTCGGCCACGCTGATATCCGCAGCGGGCTTGGCGAGCCAGTAGCCGCCCTCCGGCCCGCGCTGGCTGCGCACGATCCCGGAATGCCTGAGGTCGATCAGGATGTTCTCGAGGAACTTGAGCGGAATGCCCTGGGCTGACGACAGAGCGTCTCCCTTGACCGGCCCATCGGAACCGGCGAGC
>DATBKS010000299.1:0-5517 GCA_036555755.1 Thermoleophilaceae bacterium | reverse complement strand
ATCGCCTATGGCTTCCTCGCGCGCGTGCTCACCGGCCCGACGCTCAGCCCGCTCGGCCAGATCGTCACACGCTGGATCACGCCGAACCTTCCGTTCGCCGAGCGACTCGTGCCAGGGCCGCCCAAGCGCTTCGCACAGGGAATCGGCGTGGCGTTCTCGCTCACCGCCGCGGTGCTGGCCCTTGGCTTCGCGGAGCACACCGCCGCCTACGTGGTGCTCGCGCTGCTGATCGTCGCCGCGACGCTCGAGTCGGTCTTCGGCATCTGCCTCGGCTGCAGGCTGTTCACCCTCCTGATGCGCGCCGGGCTGATTCCGGCCGAGGTGTGCGAGCGCTGCGCCAATCTCGCCGTCGGCCGCTAACTACTCCCCCGGGCCGGGTAACACCCCCGGCAACGTGCCCCAGCTCGTCCTCGGTCCCCTGCTGCGCTACGTCAGTGAGACGGAGGCGACCGTGTGGGTCGAAACCGACGGCGCCTGCGAGGTCACGGTGCTCGACCACAGCGCGCGCACGTTCGAGATCGAGCGCCACCACTACGCGCTCGTCCGCATCGAAGGCCTCACGCCCGCGAGCGAGACCGCGTACGACGTCAGGCTCGACGGCGAGTACGTGTGGCCGCCGGCGGAGCACGACTTCCCGCCGAGCCTGATCCGCACGCTCGACCCAAACGGAACCGTTCGTGTCTCGTTCGGCTCCTGCCGCGTCGCCTATCCCCACCGGCTGCCGTACTCGCTACCGAAGGACGAGCACCCCGAGGGTCGGGAGGTCGACGCGCTCTACGCGCTCGCCCGGCGCATGCGCCACGAGCCCCCGGACACCTGGCCGCACCTGCTCCTCCTGCTCGGCGACCAGGTGTACGCGGACGAGACCTCCCCGAAGGTGCAGGAGTTCATCGCGAACAAGCGCGACCCGAACGAGCCGCCCGGCTACGAGGTGGCCGACTTCGAGGAGTACATCCAGCTCTACTACGAGACGTGGGGAGATACGAAAGCCTCGGTGCGCTGGCTGCTCTCCACGGTGTCCACGGCGATGATCTGGGACGACCACGACGTCCACGACGACTGGAACACCTCCGACGTCTGGGTCGAGGAGATGAACGCCACGCCCTGGTGGCAGGAGCGCCTCACCTCGGCCGTGATGTCGTACTGGCTGTACCAGCACATCGGCAACCTCGAGCCCCGCCACCTCGACGAGGACGAGATGTTCGACCGGGTACTTAAGTGCGACGGCGACGCCGGACCGATGCTGCGCGAGTGGTCCCACAAGGTCGCCCACGAAGTCGAGGGCGCGCGCTGGAGCTATGTGCGCGACCTGTGCGGGTCGCGCCTCGTGATGATGGACTCGCGCGGCGGCCGCGTTCTCGACCCGGGAAAACGCGCCATGGTCGACAACGACGAGTGGCAGTTCATCGAGGACTGCGCGAGCAAAGGCGAGTTCGACCACCTCCTGCTCGGCACGTCGCTCCCCTGGCTGCTCTCACCCGCCATGCATTGGCTCGAGGCCTGGAACGAGGCGGTGTGCGGCGGTGCCTGGGGCCAGCAGGCAGCCAAGCTCGGCGAGAAGGTCCGCCAGGGCCTCGACCTCGAGCACTGGCCCGCGTTCGAGCGCTCCTTCGAGCACCTCGAGCGGCTCGTGCGCGCGGTCGGCTCCGGCGAGCGCGGCACCAACCCGCCGGCCACGATCGTGGCGCTGTCCGGCGACGTCCACCACGCCTACCTGATGGAGACCGCCTTCCGGCGCGAGGCGAACGTGAAGAGCGCCGTGTACCAGGCGGTGTGCTCGCCGTTTCGGAATCCGCTCAACCGGCGTGAGCGCGCGACGATCAAGTTCGCGGCGTCGAAACCGGCCGCCGCGCTGGTCCGCGCCCTCGCACGAATGGCTGATGTGCGCGAGCCCGACATGCGCTGGCGCCTCGCGAACGGGCGCGAGCCGTGGTTCGACAACCAGGTCGCGACGCTCGAGCTCAGCGGCCGTCGCGCGCGCCTTCTCGTGGAGAAGACGGTGCCCAGCGACCACGCGGATCCCGAACTTAAAACCGTCATGGAACACTGGTTGGCTAACTAGCCAACGTGCTACTGTCGCCGCCGTGGGAGGCGCCGGTGCGCGCCAACGGAGGGAACCTAAATGAAGAGACTCGCGCTGCTCGCATGCGCGTGCACGCTCGCACTGCCCGGCACCGCCCTTGCGAAGGACTTCGCATCGACGGCGCTCAACATCGTGCCGTCGGGAGAGTGGGGAGACATTCCCATTCCGAAGAACGCGGACTCGCAGGCCAAGATGTACGACGGCCTCACGCCGTTGTTCAACCACGTCAGCACTCGCGACCTCACCAAGTACTTCAAGTCCGAGCGGCTCACGGACAAGGGGCAGGGCCATCTGCGCACCGAGCGCCCGCGCAAGGGCCTGCGCATCGTGCGCGACCGGTACAACGTCCCGCACATCTACGCCAAGACGAAGGACCTGCTCACGTGGGGAACCGGCTGGGTCGTCGCTGAGGACCGCCACCTTCTGCTCGACGAGGCACGCGGCGCGACGCGCATCGCCGCTCTCGACGTGCCGGGCGTCGACGCGTTCTCACTCGTCACCGGCCTGAAGACCTTCGTGCCGAGCGCGCAGGCCGAGTCGATCGTCTCGCGGCAGACGAACGTGCTCAAGCACGCCGGCAAGAACGGCCGCGAGGTGCTCCACAACATCGACATCTACGTCCAGGGCGTGAACGCCTGGTACAAGCACAACGGCACCCCGGCCAACCCGCCGTGGAACCGCAACGACATCTACGCGACCAACGCGATCGCGGGCCAGCTGTTCGGCCGCGGCGGCGGCAACGAGGTGAACAGCGCGATGCTGCTCAGCGGCTTGCAGCAGCGCCTAGGCGCCGGCCAGGGCACGCTCCTCTGGAACGACCTGCGCGAGCGGAACGACCCGGAGGCGAAGGTCACCGTCGACGGCAACTTCCCCTACTCCCCCGCTCCGAAGTCGCTGGGCGCTGGCAACGAGATCATCGACGCCGGCAGCTTCCAGCCGACGCCGGAGCCGGGCGTGTCGGCCTCGTCCGCGACGACGCACGCGCCCGCCCACGCGAGCAACTTCCTGCTCGTGGGGTCGAAGCGGTCGAAGACGCACCACCCGCTGATGGTCGCGGGCCCGCAGATCGGCTACTTCTACCCCGGGCTCACGTTCGAGGAGGATCTGCACGCGCCGGGTATCTCGGCTCGCGGCGTCGCTCAGCCGGGCAGCCCCGGTGAGCTGCTGATCGGCCGCGGCCCCGACTACGCGTGGTCGCTCACCTCCGCCGGCAGCGACGTGATCGACGACTACGTCGAGACGCTCTGCGGCGGCAGCGACACGAGCTACATGTACAAGGGCAAGTGCCGCCCGATGGGCTTCGTCAACGCCGGCGTCCTCAAGGGAAGCAATGGCGCGCCAGACCAGGAGATGACCTTCCACACCACCGTGCACGGGCCGGTGATCGGCTACGCGACGGTGAAGGGCGTGCGCGTGGCGATCTCGCAGAAGCGCTCTAGCTACGGCAAGGACATCCTCTGGGAGCTGCCGTTCGAGGATCTGACGCGCGGCCGCATCCACGGCCCGAAGTCGTTCTTCAAGTCCATGCGGCAGTCGCCGTTCACGTTCAACACGGGCTTCGTCACCGACCGCCACATCGCCTCGTACACGACGGGCTTCCTGCCCACGCGTGCCCCGGGCGTCGACGGCGGCCTGCCCACCAACGGCAACGGCAGCTACGAGTGGCGTGGCTTCGCGCCGTCGCGCCTGCATCCGCAGGGCATCGATGCGAAGGACGGCACGCTCGTCAACTGGAACAACAAGCCCGGCAAGGGCTTCCCCGCGGCGGACGACCAGTTCGACTACGGGTCGCTCTATCGCGTCCAGATGCTCGACGCCGGCCTCGTCGGCCACAAGAAGCTCGACCTCGCCCAGGTCGTAAGCGCCATGAACGGGGCGGCGACCACCGACTTCCGGGACAAGTTCCTGATGCCGGTCGTGGCGAAGATGATGCAGAAGGTGCAGGCGCCGAACCCGCGTGACGCGCAGATGCTCCAGCTGCTCCTTCAGTGGCGCAAGAACGGCTCGAGCGTGCTCGACCGCAACAACGACGGCAAGGTTGACGACCCGGGCGCGCCGATCATGGACGCCTTCGGGCCGCTGCTGTCCGACGCCGTGATGGACCCGGTGCTCGGGCCGCAGGCGTCGGCGCTCCAGAAGATGGTCCGCAAGGACGCGAACGAGGACAGCGGCTTCACCGGCGGCTGGATCTCGTACATCGACAAGGACCTGCGCACGCAGCTCGGTGGGAAGGTGAAGGGCAAGTTCCACTTCCGCTTCTGCGGCAGCGGCAACGTCACCGCCTGCGCCACCTCGCTGTGGACCGCGCTGGACACGGCCGGCAACCAGCTGGCCGCCGCCCAGGGTCCCGACCCTGCCACCTGGCGGGCCGATGCGAACGCCCAGAAGATCACGTTCCTGCCCGGACTCCTGCCGCTCAAGATCCGGTACACCAACCGGCCCTCGGGCATCCAGCAGGTCATTTCGTTCAAGGGGCACCGGAAGTAAGTCCGCAGTCCGCAGTCCGCAGTCCGCCGGGGCGGCGGACGGCGGGGAGTACCCTGGGCACTCGTGGCGGGGGATGCGCGGGTAATCGACTATTTGCGTGAGGCGCGGGCTGATGAGCTCGCGCTTGCGCGCACCCTGCGGTCGCACATCGCCGAGGCGCCGCGCGGGCTCTACCGCTCGGGGCTCGAGGGCTACCTGCGGGAGACGCGCACGCACGCCCGGCGCATCGAAGGGCGGCTGCACCAGCTAGGCGCCGGGCCCGGCCCGCTGCGCTCGAGTGCGCGGGCGCTGCGCGAGGCCGGCGGCGGCGTGCTCGCGAAGGGGCGCGCGCCGCTGAAGTTGAGGAAGACGGCGGAGAAGAAGCAGCTCGACGGCGCGCAGTTCGGCTGCGCCACCGAGGGGCTCGTGATCGCCACTTACACGGCGCTCCAGATGGTCGCCAGGCAGGCGGGCGACGACGACACCGCCAAGCTGGCCGCGGACATCCTCGTGGAGGAGCAGCGCATGCTCGAGTGGCTGCGCCACGAGATCGTCAAGCTCACCGACCCGTTCATCCGCGACCAGCTCGAGGAAGACGACGGGACGGACCACGGCGAGGTCGACCTCGACGCGATCCAGAAGGCGCTCGCTCGCTCGGATCGGGAGTGACGTTTGGGAACCGGCTCGTCGGATACCCCGAACGCCATGGGAGACGAAGAAGCACGCGACCAAGCCAAGGAGAAGCTCCGCGAGCTCGAGAAGGACCCGCCTGAGAAGCTCGAGGACTGGCCCGAGGACGAGGCCAAGTACGAGACCTTCGGCGGTCCTGAGGGCACGCACTCATACGACGAGGGGCCCGAGGCGAAGCTCGGCCACTCCGACGTCCGCCACCACGAGGACGGCAGCGTCACAGTGGAGGGCGAGGAGGTCGACCCCGAGGATTACAAGGGCGACCCGATTCCGGGCGG
>DATBKS010000298.1:0-14464 GCA_036555755.1 Thermoleophilaceae bacterium | reverse complement strand
CTGCCCTACTTCGCGCCGTTCGCGATCCTGGGCGCCGGCGAGGTGTTCGTGATGATCAACGGCGAGATCGACCTCTCGATCGGCGCGGTTTACCTGTTCTCGCCGTTCATCTTCCAGAAGCTCGCGGGAGGCGCGGGCCTCCCCCTCGTCCCGTCGCTCATCCTCGCGCTGATCGCGTGCATGGCCGTCGGCGCGATCAACGGCTTCTTCGTAGCGATCGTCGGAATCACGTCGTTTGTGGTCACGCTGGGAATGCTGTTCGGGCTCTCGGGCGTCACGCTCGTGATCTCTCATGCTCAGCAGGTCCAGATGCCCGGCACGTCGGTCACCAGCGTCGATACGTTCGCCCAGATCTTCGGCGCAGGCACCTTCTCGGAGCTGATCTGGGCGCTTGGGATCGTCGCCTTGCTCCAGGTAATCCTCACGCTCACGCGCTGGGGGATCTACACGGTCTCGGTCGGCGGCAACCGGCTTGGCGCCGCCGAGGCCGGGGTCAACGTCGAGTGGAACCTGATTCGCAACTTCGTGCTCTGCGCGACTCTCGCCGGCCTCGTGGGGA
Organism: Thermoleophilaceae bacterium; assembly: GCA_036555755.1. Taxonomy (GTDB): domain Bacteria; phylum Actinomycetota; class Thermoleophilia; order Solirubrobacterales; family Thermoleophilaceae; genus JAICJR01. The sequence goes on along the minus strand of DATBKS010000298.1, from coordinate 13,905 downwards.
TCCTCGAGGCCGTGCGGTCGACCACGGCGACGCCCGATCCATCGGGCGCCAACGAGGTCCTGTTCGAGGGGATCTCGGCGGCGGTGATCGGCGGCACGCTGCTCCGTGGTGGCTCCGGCACCGTCGTCGGGGCGCTGATCGGAGCGCTCTTCCTCGGCGTCCTCAACGACGGCCTCATCGTCAAGGGCGTGAACGCCAACTACCTCTTCCTGTACACGGGGATCGCGATCCTGATCGCGATGACGCTGAACGTCTTGGTGGAGCGGGTACGAACCGGTGGATCGCGTGCCTGAGCCAGCGCCAGCCCGCGAGGCGGCCGCGGCCACGGCGCCGGACGACGTCCTGCGCGTCGAGCACATCTCCAAGGCCTTCGGTCCCGTGCAGGCGCTGCGCGACATCAACCTGCACCTGCGCAAGGGCGAGGTGCTCGGGCTGCTCGGTGACAACGGCTCCGGAAAGTCGACGCTGATGAAGATCATCGTCGGCTTCCACAAGGCCGACCACGGCCAGATGTTCCTGCGCGGCGAGCCCTACGAGCCCAAGAACGTCAACGACGCCCGCTCGAAGGGGATCGACACCGTCTACCAGGACCTCGCGCTGGTCGACCAGCTCTCCGTGTATCACAACCTCTTCCTGCGCCGCGAGAAGGTCCACAGCCCGCTTCCGTTCCTCTCCAACCGTCAGATGAAGCGCGAGGCGCGCGACGCGCTGAACGAGATCGGCATCAGCATCCCGTCGCTCAACCAGCCCGTCGCCCGCCTCTCGGGCGGCCAGCGGCAGGCGATCGCGGTCGCGCGGACGGTCCGTTCCGAGGAGAACATTCTGCTCCTCGACGAGCCGCTCGCCGCGATGGGCGCCAAGGAGGGCGGCCAGATCCTCGACCTCATCCAGCGGATCAAGGAGGACGGCGAGATATCGATGATCATCATCCTCCACAACTACGTCCACGTGCTCGCGACATGCGATCGCGTGAACCTGATCCAGGACGGCGTGATCGCGTTCGACAAGCCGACCTCGGAGACGTCGGTCGAAGAGCTGACCGAGATCGTGGTCGAGGAGTACCGGCGGGCCCGCGCCGCCGCGCGGGCGGAGGAGTTGGAGAGGGCCCGAGCGGACAACGGCGAGTCTTGAGCCGCCCGTGACGAGCGCGTCGTTCGCGATCGGCATCGACTTCGGGACCGAGTCGGGGCGCGCGCTCCTCCTCGACCTCGGCAGCGGCGAGGAGGTCGCCGTCGCCGAGGTCCGCTACCCGCACGGCGTGCTCGACCGCGTCCTGCCCGAGACCGGCGAGGAACTGCCGGGGGACTGGGCGTTGCAGGACCCCGACGACTGGGCGCTGGTGGTGGAGAGCGCGATACCGGAGGTGCTGGCAAGGGCCGGCATCGCGGAGGAGCAGGTGGTTGGCCTCGGTGTGGACTTCACCTCCTGCACCGTGCTGCCCGTGACGGCCGACGGCGTTCCACTCTGCACCTTGCCGCAGTGGCGTGCCCGTCGCCACGCGTGGCCCAAGCTCTGGAAGCACCACGCGGCCCAGCCCGTGGCCGACCGGCTGAACGAGGTCGCCCACGCCCGCGAAGAGGATTTCCTCTCACGCTACGGCGGCAAGATCTCCTCCGAGTGGTACTTCCCGAAGCTGATCGAGCTGTGGAGTGAGGACCGTGAGATCTACGACGCGGCGTACGGTTTCATCGAAGCCACCGACTGGATCGTCTGGCACCTGACCGGCAACGAGCGGCGCAACACCTGCACCGCCGGCTACAAGGCGCTCTGGTCACCGCAGGAAGGGCTTCCGCCGGTGGACTACTTCGAGGCGGCTTATCCCGGCTTCTCGAACCCAGGCGAGAAGCTGGGCACCACCTTCTTCCCGCTCGGCACGAGGGCGGGCACGCTGCGCCCGGAGCTGGCCGCCCGGGTGGGCCTGCCGGAGAGCGTCGCGGTGGCCGTGGGCAATGTCGACTCCTTCGTCTCGACGCCGGGCGCCGGGGTCCTGCGCAGCGAGACGTTCCTCATGGTCGTGGGCACCTCGATCTGCGATCTCGTGGTGCATCCGGAGGAGATCCGGCTGCCGGGGATCACCGGCGTGGCCAAGGACGGGATTCTGCCGGGCGTGTACGGCTACGAAGCCGGCCAGACGGCGGTCGGGGACATGCTCGCCTGGTTCGTGGACGAGATGGCTCGCAAGGAGGAGCTGGGGGACGATCCGTATGAGGAGCTCGAGCGCCGCGCCGCACGGTTCCGCCCGGGCGAGACCGGGCTCGTGGCACTCGACTGGTGGAACGGCAACCGGACGATCCTCGCCGACGCCGATCTCACCGGCGTGATCGCGGGGCTCACGCTTCAGACGACGCAGGAGCAGATCTACCGGGCGCTGATCGAATCGATCGCCTTTGGCAACCGGCGGATCATGGAGAACTTCGAGGAGTACGGGCTGGCGCTCGACGAGATCGTGGCCTGCGGGGGCATCGCCGAGAAGAGCCCGCTCACGATGCAGATCATCGCCGACACGAGCGGCCTCGAGGTCCACGTTCCCGCGTCGAGCCAGATCCCGGCGCGAGGCGCCGCGTTGTTCGGCGCCGTGGCCGCGGGCGCCTTCTCCGACATCGCCGCGGCGATCGACGCCACCCGACCCGCGCCCGCGTCGACCTACTCACCCGATCCCGAAGCGGGCGCCGTGTACAACGCCGTGTACGGGATCTACCGAAGCCTCTACGAGATGCTCGGCCGCTCCCAGGTCGAGCTTCTCCACAACCTCAAGCGCGAGCGCCAGAGCGTCGTCGCGCAGCCGCAGACCGCCGAATTGAAGGAGGCCCGCCAGTGACTACTCAGCGCCCCGCCCGCATCGGGCTCCTCGGAATCATGCAAGAGCTCTACGACGACATGATCCCTGGGATCACGGACCACCAGGCGGCCTTCGCCAGGCAGGTGAGCGAGCGGCTCGCTCCGGCTGCCGAGTTGGTCTTCACGCGCCCCGCACGCAACCGCGACGACGTCGAGGCCATCCTCGCCGAGCTTCGCGCGGAGGGCGTCGACGGGGTCATGATCGTGATGCTCACCTATGGGCCGGCCATGCGCACGGTGCGCGCCCTGCTCGAGAACCCGCTTCCCGTGCTGCTCGCGAACATCCAGCCCGAGCGCGCGGTGACGGCCGAGTGGGACATGGCCGACCTCACCTACAACCAGGGCATCCACGGCGCGCAGGACCAGGCCAACGCACTGCTCCGGTCCGGCGTCGCGTTCTCCGTCATCACCGGCGATTGGCGCTCGGACGAGTTCCTGGAGAAGTTCGAATCCTGGGCACGGGCCGCACAGACCGTCACGGCGCTCAGATCTACGCGGATCGCGCTGCTCGGCTATCCGATGAACGGGATGGGCGACATCCTCTACGACGCGCCCGCAATGCTGCGGAGGATCGGCCCGATGGTGGTCAGCGAGGATCTCGGTGCACTCCACTCGCGCATGCAGGGCGTCCCCGATTCTCAGATCGAGGACTTGCTGAGCCGCCATGCGGAGCTGTTCGAGATCGATCCGGACCTTCCGCGCGAGCGCCACGCCTACGCCGCGCGGTTCGAGGTTGCCATCCGTGGGCTCATCGAGGAGAAGGGCTACGCGGGCTGGTCGGCGCACTTCGATTCGGTGGGCGGGGACGGTCGCTTCGAACAGCTGCCGCTGCTGGCCGCCTCCGACCTGATGGCGGACGGCTACGGGTACGCGGCCGAGGGCGACACGAACACCACCGCGCTCATGTGCGCGAGTCAGACGCTGATCGGCGACGCGCACTTCAGCGAGATGTACGCGATGGACTGGGAGCTCGACTCGGTGCTCGTCAGCCACATGGGCGAGGGCAACTGGAAGGTCGCGCGCAAGGACCGGCCGGTGCGTCTCGTGGACAGGGAGCTCGGCATCGGCGGCCTCAGCAACCCGCCCACCACGGTGTTCTCCGCGGAGCCGGGGCGAGCCACGACGGCCACTCTCATCCCGCTCGAGGGCGAGATCTACCAGCTCGTGGTGGGGCTCGGAGACGTGCTTGACACACCGGAGCTGCCGAACGTGGAGATGCCGTACTTCCACTTCCGGCCCGACAGCGGCATGCAGCCCTTCATGGACGCTTGGCTCGGCGCCGGCGGCATGCATCATTTCTGCATGAACCTCGGCGACCACGCCGACCGCTGGCGCTACCTGGCAGAGCTGCTCGAGATCGAGTTCCTGGAGATCTGAGTGCTGGACGAGCTGCGACAGCGGGTGCTCGAGGCCAACCTGGCCCTGCCGCGTCACGGGCTCGTGACCCTGACCTGGGGCAACGTCAGCGGCTTCGACCGGGAACAGGGGCTCGTGGCGATCAAGGCCAGCGGCGTCTCCTACGACACGATGACCGTGGACGACATGGTGGTGGTCGATCTCGAGGGCGGTCAGGTTGACGGAGCGCGGCGGCCCTCCACCGACACGCCCACGCATCTGGAGCTCTATCGCGCGCTCGACGGAATCGGCGGCATCGTGCACACCCACTCCACCTGGGCCACCGCCTGGGCGCAGGCGGAGCGAGAGATCCCCATCCTCGGGACCACGCACGCAGATCTCTGCCCGGGAGCGATCCCGCTCACCCGCGAGTTGACAGCAGAGGAGATCGACCAGGGCTACGAGGCGGCTACCGGCCGGGCGATCGTCGAGGCGATCGCGGGTCGCGCCGCCGAGGAGGTCCCCGCAGTGCTCGTGCGTGGCCACGGGCCGTTCTGCTGGGCAAGCGACCCGGCGAAGGCGGTGGAGAACGCGGTCACGCTCGAGGAGGTCGCTCGTCTGGCGCTCCTCACCACGGCGCTCGAGCCCGGCATCTCGCCGCTGGCCGCCGCGGTCCGGGACGTCCACTTCCTGCGCAAGCACGGTCCGCACGCGTACTACGGCCAGCGGTCCTGAACGCCGCGATCGCGCTTCCCGACGGGTCCACTCGTTGCGCCTGCGGAGCGACCCACCGGGTGGAGATCGAGGAAGTCGTGGTTCACACCGGCGCGATCGAGCGGCTGGCCGTGTATGGCCGCTCGCACGGGTGGCGGCGTGCGCTGCTCGTGATGGACGCGAACACGGAGGAGGTCGCCGGCGCGCGCGCCGCGCGCGAGCTGAGCTCCGCCGGGATCGAGCCACTCGCCCTTTGCTTTCCGCAGCGCAGCGGACTGCTCGCGAGCGAGGAGCCGCTGGCGCAGGCGCGGGACCGCCTCGTCGCCGAGCAGCCGGACGGCGTCGTGGCGGTGGGCTCCGGAGTGTTGACCGACATCACGCGCTATGCCTGCCACCTCGACGGCCGGAACTTCGTCAGTGTTCCCACGGCGGCGTCGATGGACGGCTACGCCTCGGGCGTGGCGGCAATGGAGCTGGGCGGCGTGAAGGTGAGCTACCCGGCACGCACGCCACGCGCGATATTCGCGGACCCCGCGGTCCTGTCCGCTGCGCCGGTGGAGATGACCCGTTCCGGCCTCGGCGACCTGCTGGCAAAGGCATCCGCCCGCACGGACTGGATGGCCGCTCACCTTCTATACGGTGAGGCGTTCTGCAGTGAAGCCGACTCCCGCGTGCTCGAGTCGCTCATGCAGGCGCTGCAGTACGTTGAGCCGCTGCTGGCCGGGGAACGGGGGCCGATCGAGAGGCTGCTGATCGGCCTGCTCCAATCCGGCATCGGGATGGCAATGGTGGGCAGCTCTCGCCCGGCGAGCGGCTGCGAGCACCACGCCTCGCACTTCTGGGACCTCTTGGCCGCGAGGGGCGAGCGGTCTCATGAGCCGCATGGCATCCAGGTCGGCTACGCCACCCACTTTGCGATGAAGCTGCAATCGTTCGCCTTCGCGGGCGGGATTCCACTGCTCGCTCCGCCGGCCGCGCCCGCGACCGACGACGCGGATTCCCGCGCCTGGCTCGGCGAGCCCGGCGAGGCGCTGCGGACGGCAATGCTTGAAAAGCGCGGCTTCCTCGCCGAGCGTAGTGCCCACTGGCCGGAGAGCACGTCTCGGTGGGACGACATCCGCAGGCGGATCGCCGAGTCGGCGCTCGGCGTCTTTCCGGGCGTGGAACTGGCGCTCACCATGGCCGGCATCCCGGCGAAGGCGGGCTTCCTCGGCCTCGACGCAGCAACGCTCCGAGCGACCTTCCGCTACGCCAACCGCCTGCGTGCGCGCTACACGGTGCTCGACCTCCTCGAGGGGCAGGGCGCACTTGAACGGGCGCTGGACGCCGCGCTACCCGGGGGCCGTGAAGCCGCCGGGTAGCACGAGCGCGCTTTCTCAGTGGTGATGGTGATGCTTGGAGCGACTGTCGTGTCCGTGGCGCCCCGCCACGCCGAACTTGTACTCCGTGGTCGAGCTGAACGTCTCACCCGGCTTCAGCTCGGTGGAGGGGAACTGCGGCTTGTTCGGCGAGTCCGGGTAGTGCTGGGTCTCCAGCGTGAACCCGTCGGTCTGCCGATACGTGTGGCCGCTCGTGCCCACCAGCGATCCGTCCAGGAAGTTGCCGGAGTAGAACTGCACCCCCGGCTCGGTAGTGAGCACGGTGAGCGTGCGTCCGCTCACCGGATCGAACGCCTTCGCCGCCTCGCTCAGTCCGGGCCCCGAGCCGTCGAGCACGAAATTGTGGTCGTACCCGTGCGCGATCACCAGCTGCTCGAAGCTGTCGCGGATGCGCGCGCCGATCGGCGTCGGATGAGTGAAATCGAGCGGCGTCCCTGCGACCGGATCAATGCTCCCGGTCGGGATCAGGGTGTCGTTCACCGGCGTGTAGTGGCTGGCGTCGATCTTCAGGATCTCGTTTTCGATCGAGCCGGTGCCTTCGCCGGCGAGGTTGAAATACGCGTGGTTGGTGAGGTTGATGACGGTGTCCTGATCCGTCGTGGCGCTGTAGTCCATCCGCAGCGCGTTGTCCTTGGTGAGGCTGTAGATCACCGTCACGTTCATGTTGCCGGGGAAGCCGTTGTCCCCATTGGGGCTGAACAGCGTCAACTTCAATCCCGGCGCACCGTGCGGACCAGTCACAGGCGTCGCGTCCCAGACCTTGGTGTTGAAGCCGGTGGGACCGCCATGCAACGTGTTCGGTCCGTTGTTGGCAGGTAGGTGATAGGTCACCCCGTCGAGCGTGAACTGAGCGTTACCGATCCGGTTGGCGTAACGCCCGATCAGCGCGCCGAAGTACGTCGAACTCGTGCCGGTGAAATTGGCGACGTAGTCCGCCAGAGTCGGGAACCCAAGCGTTACATTCGCCGTCTTGCCGTGGCGATCCGGCACCTCGATCGACTGAACGACCCCACCGTAGGTCATGATCTTGACCACCATGCCGTGGGCGTTGGTCAACGTGTAGAGGTCGACGTTCTCGCCGGCCGGTGTTGTGCCGAAAGGCTCCTTGGTCACGCCTGGAACCTGGCCTCCATGGTGGTGGTGATGGCCGGATACGCCGGTGTGGCGACTCCGATGTGCGGCCGAGCCTCCTGCGAACACTGCGATCGCCGCAAACGCCGCCGCGAGTGCCAGCACTAGGCACGCGCTGCGTGAACGCGTTACCGCTACAGACATAGTCTCCCCTCCTCCCAGAGGGTCGGGTATGTGTGGACGGGGGCCCCCCAGCCGCATCGCTTGTGACTCAAGCAAGGTAGCTCAAAACGCCTTGAAGCAAAAGGCCGGCGCCGTGGAATCTCGGCCCGGTCGATTAGGCTCCTCCCATGCGCAGTCGCACCCTCGGTAAGACCGGGCGTAGCGTCTCCGAGATCGGCTTTGGCGCCTGGCAGATCGGCGCGGACTGGGGCGACGTTGCTGAGGACGCCGCGATGGCGACGCTTCACGCGGCCGCCGACGCCGGCGTGACCTTGTTCGACACCGCGGACGTCTACGGCGACGGACGCTCGGAGCGCCTGGTGGGCCGGCTTCTGCGGGAGCGCGCGGGAGAGACGATCACCGTCACCACCAAGATGGGCCGCCGGCTCGAGCAAGTGGTCGAGAACTACTCGCCCGAGAACTTCCGGGCCTGGAACGACCGGTCGCGCGAGAACCTCGGCGTGGAGACGCTCGACCTCGTGCAGCTCCACTGTCCCCCCACGGATCTCTACTACCACCCCGAGGTCTTCGCGGACCTCGATGCGATGGTCGAAGAGGGCCGGATAGCTGCCTACGGCGTGAGCGTGGAGCGCGTCGAGGAGGCACTTAAGGCGATCGAGTATCCGAATGTCGCGAGCGTCCAGATCATCTTCAATCCCTTCCGGCAGCGGCCGGCGAGCCTGTTCTTCGGCGAGGCCCGCCGACGCGGCGTCGGGATCATCGTGCGTGTGCCGCTCGCCTCCGGTTTGCTCAGCGGCAAGTACACGCGCGAGACAACTTTCGCCGCCGACGATCACCGGACTTTCAACCGGCACGGCGAGATGTTCGACGTGGGCGAGACCTTCGCAGGCGTGCCCTTCGAGGTGGGTCTCGACGCCGTCGAGGAGCTGCGGCCACTGGTTCCGGAGGGCGCGACGCTGGCTCAGCTTGCGCTCCGCTGGATCCTCATGGAGGACGCGGTGTCCACCGTGATTCCGGGCGCCCGCTCGCCGGAGCAGGCACATGCGAACGCCGCCGCGGCCGAGCTGCCGCCGCTCGACAGCGACACGATGGCGAGGATCGGGGAGATCTACGAGCGGCGAATCTCCCCACACGTGCATCAGCGCTGGTAGGGACCCTCCTGGCCGACGCTCAGGCCGCGCTGATTGTCGGCGGCGCGCCGTAGGGCTGCAGCACCGCCGGCACCGCGATCGTGCCGTCCTCCTGCTGATGGTTCTCGACGATCGCGATGATCGTGCGCCCCACGGCCACCGCGGTGCCGTTGAGCGTGTGGACCTCCTCCGGCTTGCCGCCCTCCGGCCGGAAGCGAACGCCGAGCCGCCGTGCCTGGAAGTCCGTTGTGTTCGAGCAGGAGGTGAGCTCGCGGAAGCGCTCCTGGCCGGGCAGCCACGCCTCGAGGTCGTACTTCTTCGCGGCCGAGGCGCCGAGGTCCCAGGCGGGGATGTTGGCCACGCGGTAGGGGATCTCGAGCGCCTGGAGGATCTCCTCCTCGATCGCGAGGATGCGCTCGTGCTCGTCCCCCGACTCCTCGGGCCGCACGAACGTGAACATCTCCACCTTGTCGAACTGGTGCACGCGGAAGATCCCGCGGGTGTCCTTGCCGGCGGCGCCCGCCTCGCGCCGGAAGCAGGGCGAGAAGCCGGCGTAGCGAAGCGGCAGATCCGCGTCGTCGAGCAGCTCGCCCGCATGCAGCGAAGCGAGCGGCACCTCGGAGGTGCCGACGAGATACAGCTCGTCCTCGGGCAGCGTGTAGATCTGCTGCTCGGTGTCGGGCAGGAAGCCGGTGCCGTACATCGCCTCCTCGCGCACGAGCACCGGCGGCACCACGGGCGTGAAGCCATGTCCCTCGAGCACGCCGAGCGCCCAGCGCACGAGCGCCAGCTCGAGCATCACCACCGGGCCCTTTAGATACGCAAAGCGCGAGCCCGACACGCGCGCGCCGCGCTCCATGTCCACGAAGTCGCCAAGCAGCTCGAGGTGGTCCTTGCCCGTCTTGCCCGCCTCCCCGACCTCGCGGATGATCTCCTCCTCCTTCTCCGGCGAGCTCGGGTCGGTGAGGTTCGGCAGCGTGATGAGAAGGGCGTCGAGGTGCTCCTTCGCCAGGCGCGCCTCGTCCTCGGCGGGACCCACCTGCGCCTTCAGCTCGGTCGAGCGCTGCATCGCCTCGCTGGCGTCCTCGCCCGCGCGCTTGAGCTCCCCCACCTGCTTGCCGGCGGCGTTCTGCTCGGCCTTCAGCTCTTCAGCGCGCGTCGTGAGCTGGCGCCACTGCTCGTCGGCGGCGAGCACCTTGTCGACGGCATCCGCAACGCCTTCGCCGCGCCGTGCGAGCGCGGTCTTTACCGCTTCCGGGTCACGTCGGATGAGCTTGAGGTCTAGAACGGCGGGACCCCCGCTGTAGCTACTTGGCGGTCGAGGCTTGCGAGCCAGCGTACTTCGACACGAACTGCGCCACCTTCTGCGCGTCCGGGCCCACCACCACGTTCGCCGGCATGATCGAGCCGGAGAAGCCGCCATTGCGGATCGCGAACAGAACGTCCTGCACGCTCTCCTTGCGGAAGTTCAGGTTCGGGCCGTCGGTGCGCTCCTTCTGCGACACGTTGGTGGCCGAGCCATACGTGGCCGCGGCATCAAGCGTGTGGCAGCCGCCGCAGCGCTGTTTGAACAGCACCGCTCCCTGGTGCACCGGGCTCGAGGGGTTCTCGTTGTCGGCGTTGATCTTCTTAGTGCCGCACGCCGAGATGGCGACTGCGGCGATGGCCACGACGACGGCGGCCCAGAGCAGCTTTGGGCGGGACACGGGCGGGCATATTAGTGACCGCCCGGGAGGACCGAGTCGCCGTACGGCGAATCACGAGTCGCCCCGGCGGTGGCCGGAGACGGCCTTGTCTTCGCGAACGATTCGCGGCGGGCCGTCCACATCGGCGGCGATTGAGGCCTCCGCCGGGGCACCACAACGACAGTCCGCCGTCCGCAGTCCGCCGTCCGCAGGGCTACGGGCTGAGGCGTTTGCAGAAGCGCAGCTCTGTTCCCGTGGCGGACGGCTTTATGTCGACCTCGTCCATCAGTTGGCCCAGGAATGCGAGGCCGCGGCCGCGTTCGGGCATCTCGCCGCGTGGGCTGATGCGCGGGATGAACTTCCCGGAGTCGCGGATGTAGAAGGCGAGCGAGTCGCCCTCGCTCATCGCGCGCAGGTGGATCTGGTCGCGCGGCGAGGACGAGCCATGCTCGACGGCGTTCGCCACACCCTCGCTCACGGCCATCTTGATCTGGTAGCGAACCATCTCGTCGAAGCCGAATGCCTCGGCCGCCGCGTCGGCCCACGCACGCGCGTCCGGCAGGCGCGACAGCTCGGCCGGAAGGTCGAGCTCGACGCCCTTGAAGCCGGTTGCCGCCCCCATCGGCCGAAAAAGTTACAGAGCCTGACGCGATTCAACGCCTCTGCAACGCGTTCTGCGGTATTCGGCTAAAGCCTCCGGCGGGGGCGCCGATCACAGGCTGGTGCGCCTCCTGGTCGCAGCACTGCTGTGCAGCATCGCCGTAACCGGCACCGCCGCTGCCGCCTTCAAGCCGGTGAAGGGCAACCCGGCCGACAAGCTGGACAGCCTCCCGATCGAGGGCTACCGCTACGACCTCTCGCGCCGCTGCACGAAGCACCCCACGCCGGGCGCCCTCGCGATGGTCGCGTGGCTGAAGCAAAACTCGCCCGGCGAGTTCTGGGGAATCATGCGCTGCGAGAAGCTCGGCCCGCACAACTACAGCCTCCACGCCGACGGCCGCGCGATCGACTGGCACCTCGATGTCCACACCGCCGCCGGCCGCGTCGCGGCCAACCGCCTCATCTCACTGCTGCTCGCGCCCGACAAGCTCGGCAACGAGCATGCCCTCGCCCGCCGCATGGGAGTGCAGGAGATCATTTGGAACTGCACCGCCTGGTGGAGCGGTCCGGGCGGAATGGAGAAGTACTCCGTCTGCTACGACAAGAAGGGCCACCGCAAGCACGTCGACGACACGACCGCCCACCGCAACCAGGTGCACATCGGCCTGAACCACATGGACGCCCGGAAGCTCACGAGCTTCTGGACGCACGAGTAGGCGGGCGGCAGGTCTCCGTTTTCGCCGGCTTGTGATGCGGCGTGAACTGCAGCAATAAAAGGGTGGCCTCAGCCACGCGATCCATCTTTGCCACCGCATACGTGGAAAACATGGATCTAGTCGCTCTTCACTTTCCTCCCGCGCTGAGCTCAGGAACCCGTCGCGTAGGCCCGCAGCGCCAGCGTCACCACCGCGATGACGCTCATGGTCATGATCCCCATCTCGTTGCGCACGACAGCCCGCGCCAGCAGCACCTGATCGCGCCGCTCAAGCGCCTCCACGTCCTCGATCTCGCGCTTCTCGATCTCACGCCGCGCGACGTCGGCGCGGAACGCCTCGGCCACGAGCGCGATCACCAGCAGCGACACCCCGTACAGGTAGTGCAGATCGGAAGCAGCACGATGCCCCTGACCGATCAGGAGAAACAGCCCAAGCGCCACCTGCACGATTACCACCGCTTGGGCAACCCTGAGGAGGTACCAGAAGATCACCGAGGGAATGTGGCGCAGCCACGCAACTCCGCCCCAGACAGCAGCCGCGGCATTCGTCACGAGGACCGCGATGCCCACGGCCATGTGAATGTCAGTCAGCTAGAGACCTTTCGCACTATGTAGCACCATGTCACAAGGGTGGTATAACCGGGCGTCGTTCGATGCTCAAGAGCTACTTCCCTGTGGTCATCTTCATCCTGCTGGGAGCAGGAGTCGGGACGGCCTTCACTCTCCTGAATAACGTCCTCGGCCCGCGCAAACCAAGCCGGGTCAAGCGCGAACCCTACGAGTGCGGCCTGCCCTCCGAGGTCCAGAAGAACTTCCGCTTCGGGATCAGCTTCTACCTGATCGCGATGCTCTTCATCCTCTTCGATATCGAAGTGATCTTCCTCTACCCGGTGGCTATCCAACTCAAGGCTCTGGGTACGTTCGCGCTGGTGGAGACAATCGTGTTCATCGCGCTCTTGCTCGTGGGCTTCGTCTTCGTCTGGCGGAGAGGGGCCCTCGAGTGGAGGTAACCCGGCAGAAGCTGGACGACCTGAAGATCCGCCAGCACACCGCCCAGCGCATGCTCAAGGGCGACGTGCCGGACGCGGAGCTCGAGCAGTACGTGGAGGAGCGGCTGCTCTTCACGACCCTCGAGAAGGCCCAGAACTGGGCGCGCGCCAACGCCGTGTGGCCCGCCACCTTCGGCCTCGCCTGCTGCGCGATCGAGATGATCTCGGTGATCGGCTCGCCGCGGAACGACCTCGCCCGCTTCGGCGCCGAGGTGTCGCGCGCCTCCCCGCGCCAGGCGGACATGCTGATCCTGTCCGGCCGCGTGTCGATCAAGATGGCGCCCGTCATCCGCCGGCTCTACGACCAGATGCTCGAGCCGAAGTGGGTCATCTCCATGGGCGCATGCGCCTCGAGCGCCGGCATGTTCAACAACTACGCGCTCGTCGCGGGCGCCGACCGCTTCCTCCCTATCGACATCTACATCCCCGGCTGCCCGCCGCGGCCGGAGGCGCTGATGTACGGGATCATCAAGCTCCAGAAGAAGATCCTCGACCAGCCCGACCTCGGCTGGCGGGAGCGCTATCAGGCGCAGGGCACCGAAGAACGTGCCTGACGCAACCGGACTCGAGCTGATCGCCCAGCGCGTGCGGGACGAGCTGGGTGACGATGCCGTGGTCGGCACGAGCTACTACCGCGACCAAGCCGCGCTCGAGGTCGCGCCGGCGCGGGTGCACGACGTGCTCGAGTTCCTCAAGAACCACCCAGAGGAGCCGTTCGAGTTCCTCTCGAGCGTGCACGGCTGCGACTACCTGCCGGAGGAGCCGCGCCTGGCGGTGCACTACGAGCTGCTGTCGATGGCGCGCGTCGAGCGCCTGCGCGTGAAGACGCGCATGGGTGTGGACGAGGCGCACGTCCAGTCCGTGTGCGACCTCTGGCCGGGCGCAAACTTCCAGGAGCGCGAGGTCTACGACATGTTCGGCGTCGAGTTCGGCAACCACCCGGACCACCGCCGCATCCTCATGCCCGAGGACTACGAGGGCTTCCCCCAGCGCCGCGACTTCCCGGTCGGCGGCGAGCCCGTCCTGTTCACCAAGGACGCGGCCTTCGGAGAGGACTACACCGAGTGAGCACCGAGGTCTCCGAGTACCGCCGCCAGGAGGACAGCGTCGACCTCTCCGCGCGCTCGCACGCCGTGGAAGGCGCCGAGCAGGAGCTCCTGACGCTCAACATGGGGCCGCACCACCCCGCCACGCACGGCGTGCTGC
>DATBKS010000297.1:0-13991 GCA_036555755.1 Thermoleophilaceae bacterium | reverse complement strand
AGCGAGCTCGGGCCGTCCACCTTGTTGGCGGCCACGATCACCGGGATGCTCGCGCGCTGGAGCTCCTTGGCCAGCTCGGCGTCGCCCGGCCGCAGTCCCGCGCGCGCGTCCACCACGAGCACCGCCACGTCCGACTCCGCGAGCGCGTTGCGCGCCTGCTCCTGCACCGCGCGCGCGAGGTTGTCGGTCTCCTCCATGTCCACGCCGCCGGTGTCGACGAGCAGGAACGGGCGGCCGTTCCACTCGGTCTCGAGCTCCTTGCGGTCGCGCGTCACGCCAGGCTGCTCGTGCACCACAGCCTCGCGCGTCTGCGTGAGCCGGTTGACCAGCGTGGACTTGCCGACGTTCGGGTAGCCGACGACGGCGACCTTCGGGAGCGCCATCGGGCTGTTCTACCTCGTCTTCGCGGCCTTGCGAACGAGCCCGACGATCTGGCTGATTACGTCCTCGGCGGGACGGCCGGTGGAGTCGAGTTCGATCGAGTCGGCTGCCGCCCTGAGCGGCGAGTGCTCGCGGTCCTGGTCCTGCTGGTCGCGGAGCGTCTGGTCACGCAGCACGGTCTGCCAGTCGGTGCCGAGCTCGAGCGCCCGGCGACGAGCGCGCTCCTCGGGGCTCGCGGTGAGGAAGATCTTCAGGTCCGCGTCCGGCTTCACCACGGTGCCGATGTCGCGCCCCTCGGCCACCCAGTCGCCCTCCTGCATCAGCTCCTGCTGCTTCGCCACGAGCGCCTCGCGCACGCCGGGATCGGTCGCGATCTTCGACGCCGCCTCCGACACCGTCGGCGAGCGGAGCGCATCGGTCACGTCGGTGCCGTCGACGAGCACCCGATCGCCGAGCTCGATGGTCAGCGCGGCGGCGACCTGCGCCGGAGTCTTCTCCCCCCTGCCCATCGCGGCCAGCGCGGCCGCCCGGTACATCGCGCCCGAGTCGAGGTAGGTGAAACCGAGCCGCTCCGCAACTCCGCGCGCGACCGTTGATTTGCCCGCGCCCGCGGGCCCGTCGATGGCGATGACCATGACGGCGAAGGCTACTTGCGGCCGATGAGCTCGGCGATCTGACCGGCTGCGCGCGCCGCGCCGTCCCGTGGCACGGGGCTGTACTCGGGCTGCGTACCGAGCAGCCGCACGATCGCGTCGGCGAGCGCCTCGGGCGTCGCGTCCGCCCACTCCATCCAGTCGCGCGCGCCGTGGCGGTCGAGCCGGTGGCGCACGTGGAAGCGCTGCTCGAAGTGGTGCGCGAGCGGCAGCGAGATGAACGGCCGGCCGGTCGCCACCAGCTCCATCGTGGTGGTTAGCCCCTGTTGCACGACCGCCACGTCGCAGGCCGCGAGGTGGCGGTGGAGCTCGTGCACGTAGCCGTGGGTCTCGAGCCCGTCGAGCTGCGGCAGCGATAGCGGATCGATGCGCGGTCCCGCCACGACGACCATCCGCAGCGCCGGCTCGCGCTCGCGCGCCAAGGGCAGGGCGTCGATGACGCGGCGCAGCAGCGGCGCGCCCACTCCCGAGCCGCCCACCGAGACGATGCACACGCGCTCGTCGGGGCCGTAGCCGAGCTCCGCGCGCAGCTCGTCGCGCGGGGGCAGCGCGGCGGGGTCGAAGCCGGGGATGTAGCCGGCGGCGGTGAAGTGGCGCTCGGTCCAGGCGCGGATCGGCGGCAGCCCCGAACCGAACGCGTCGGGCACGATGTCGTCGAACTCGCCGACGTAGATCGAGCGGTCGCGCACACGCGGGAGACCCTCCACGTGCCCGATCATCTCGGCGTTGTAGTCGGCGGTGAGGAACGCCTCGCGCTCGCCGCCGTCGGCCATGGGCAGGAAGCCGACGAAGTCCGAGAGCCAGGCGAACGGCGCGGTCTTCAGCTCCGGGTTCTCGTGCAGGAAGTGGTCGAGCTCCCAGGCCTCGTCGCCGATCCAGACGTCGAACTGCTCCTCGCGCACGAGGTCGTGGAAGACCATGAAGTTCGCGCACAGGATCTCGTCCATCCGGCGCAGCACCTGGAAGGCGTGGAGATCGTGCTCGCCCGCCTCGAGGTCGATGTGCTCGGCCTCGGAGGCCAGCTCGGCGCTGGCGGGGTGGATCTCCTCGCCGCGCTCCGCCAACAGGGTCGTGACCGGCTCCTGGGCGAGCCAGTGGATCTCGAGCCCGGGCACCCGCGCGCGCAGCTCGTCGGCGATCGCCACGTCGCGCCAGGCATGCCCCAGCCCGATCGGGGATGAGACATACAGCGCGCGCTTGGACCGGGCCGGCACGCGCCGCCAGGCGCTCGGCCCGCGCCGGTTGCCTGAGTGGCGCTCGACGAAGTCGCGGATCAGCAGGTTCGTGCGGACCGGCTCGCGCCCGGTCAGCCCGTGCCCCGAGCCCTCGAACGTCACGAGCTCCCCGTCGGCGAGCTCGGCCACCTGGCGGCCCCACTCGTAGGGAACGAGCCTGTCGTCCGTCCCATGGATCACGAGCAGCGGCTTGTCGCGGACGGCCTCGCAAAGGGTTCTCGTCAGGGCGGCATCCGCGGTGGCAACGGCGGGCGTTGTCTGCACGATCGTCTCGCCATCGGTGTCGAGACCCCACGCGATCGTGTCCTCTATCTGCTTCGTCGAGTGCGCCTCGGGGAACGCCTGCTCGAACCAGAACTCCACGAAGCCGGGCCAATCGCGCAGCCAGTAGTGGAGGTTGACCTTCTCCCAGCCCTCGTAGACGTCCCGCTCGGCGAAGAAGTTCTCGGGGCTCTCGAACGCACTTGCCGGGACGTCGAACATCAGCCGCCCGGCGATGTTCACGACCCCGAGCACCCGCTCCGGATGCTTCGCCGCGAACGCGAGGGCGTAGCGGCCCCCGGCGGAGAGACCGATCACGAACGCAGTCTTGCTCCCGGCAGCGTCGAGGACGGCGGCGGCGTCCGCGACGAACTCCTCGTCCATGTAGGCCGCCGCGTCGGCAGGCCGGTCGGAGAGACCGTTGCCGCGCCCGTCGAAGGTGACGACCTTGAAGTGGCGCGAGAGGTAGGGGATCTGCGCCTTCCAGACCCGCGAATGGACGACCGACCAGGTGGGCAGGAGCAGGAGCGTCGGGTCGCCATGCCCGAACGACTCCCAGTGCACCCGCACGCCATCGCGCTCCACGACGCCGTGGGCGTCTGGCAGACGGGCGGGGGTGCCGGTATCGCTCCGGCCCACCTGACCGATCGCGAGTGTCACGGCCTTGCTTCGTACACGATGTTGAACGGAGTCTCTGTCGCTCGGCGGAAACGTGTCAAGCCGCCGGACTCCACGACGTCGCGGATGCGCGCCTCGCCCGCCTGAGCGCCGAGCGCGAGCCCAACCTCCTGGGAGAGCGACGCGGGCGTGCACAACAGCGTCGAGAAGCTGTAGTACGTCCGGCCGATCGGGTTGAGGTTGTCCTCGAGGCGGTCGCCCGCGAACGGCTCGACGATCATCCACGTGCCGTCGTGCGCCAGCAGGTCACGGACGCGGCGGGCGGCGCCCACAGGGTCGCCCATGTCGTGCAGGCAGTCGAACATCGTCACGAGGTCGTAGTCCGTGCCGGGATGCCCGGCCGCGGGAGTGACCTCAAACGTCACGCGGTCCGCCACGCCGGCCTCCTGCGCACGTTGGCGCGCGGTCTCGATCGAGCCGTCGTGGTAGTCCGACCCGATGAAGGTCGAGTTCGGGAACGACTGCGCCATGAGGATCGTGGAGGCCCCATGGCCGCAGCCGAGGTCGGCGACCTTCGCGCCGCGCTCCAGCTTGTCGACCACGCCGTCGAGCGAGGGCAGCCACGAGTCGATCAGGTTGGCGTTGTAGCCGGTCCGGAAGAAGCGCTCGCAGCCCTCGTGCACGTGGTGGTTGTGCTCGCCCCAGCCGTAGCCGGCGCCGCTCTCGGCGACATCGGTGATCTTCGGCGAGTCGAGCACCGTGCCCACGGCGATCTCGAAGAAGCCGGGGACGTACGCCGGGCTGTTCTCGTTCGTGAGCGCCTCGGCGTGTTCCGCCGGGAGGGAGAAGCGGCCGGTGTCCGGGTCGTAGTCCACGTACTGGCCGGCGGCCTGCGCTGCCAGCCACTCGCGCGCGTAGCGCTCGGCGATCCCGGCACGGCTCGCGAGCTCCGCCGGAGTCACGGGCTTGCCGTCCGCCATCGCCCGGTAGAGCCCGAGCTTGTCGCCCATCACGACGAGCGCCGCTCCGACCGTCGCCCCTACCTCGTCCACCGCGCGAAAGACGAACTGCATCAGCTTCTCTTCGTCGATCTGGCGCGGTTGTTCGATCGTTGCCATGAAGACCTCCAGAGTCGATTACGCAGCCGACCGTACGGCCCGATTCGCGCCTTCGCATCAGGTGACCACCTAGTCTTTCCGCCCCGTTTTCGGCCTTAGAATCGGGGATGTGCTGGTGGGTCGCGAATCCGAACGCCGGAGGCTCGACCGCCTTCTGGCCGACACGCGACTCGGACACAGCAGCGTCCTCGCTCTCGTCGGCGAGCCTGGAATTGGCAAGACCGCGCTGCTCGAGTACGCGGCTTCCGAGGCGGAGGGAATGCGGGTTCTGCGCGCCCGGGGAGTGGAATCCGAGGCCGAGGTGCCCTTCGGAGGCCTGCTCGAGCTCCTGCGGCCGGCACTCGCCGTCGTCGATCAGATCCCCGAGCCGCAGGCGGAGGCGCTGGGCGGCGCCCTGGCGTTGCGCCCCGGGCGGGCGGGCGACCGCTTCGCGGTCGGCGCCGCCACGCTCAGCCTGCTCGCTGCCTACGCCGAGCAGCAGCCGCTGCTGCTGCTGATCGACGACGCCCAGTCGCTCGACCCCTCCACAGCCGGCAGCCTGCTGTTCGCGTTTCGCCGCCTGCTCGCGGATCCGATCGGCGTGCTGATCGCTGCGCGAGCGGGCGAGACCTCCCTGCTCGACGGCTCCGACCTGCCAGTGCTCGACCTCGCCGGCCTCGACCAGGAGGCGGCAGCGACGCTGGCGACCCAGGCCGCGCAGGAGGCGCTTCCTCCCGATGCGGCGGCGCGCCTGTTCAAGGAGACGGGAGGCAACCCGCTCGCGCTGGTCGAGCTGGCCGCCGACAGCTCGTGGCTCGGCGAGGCGCACGCCGAGGGTCCGCTTCCCATCTCCGCCAGCATCGCCCAGGCATTCCTGCGCCGCGCTCGCTCACTGCCTGACGACACGCGCCGGACGCTGGTGCTCGCGGCGGCGAGCGATGACCGCGAGCTGGCCACGCTCGGCCGGGCGGCCGCGGCGCTCGGGCTGTCCGTCGACACGCTGGCCGCAGCCGAGGACGCCGGACTCGTATCGCTCGGGCCCGGCAGCCTCGAATTCCGCCACCCGCTTGTGCGCTCGGCGATCTATGGAGAGGCCGAAGCGAAGGAGCGCCGCGCCGTGCACCGCGCGCTCGCCGATGCTCTTCCCGACCACGAGCTCGACCGGCGCGCGTGGCACCTCGCCGCCGCGGCCATCGGGCCGGATGGCGCCGCGGCCTCGGCGCTCGAGCAGGCCGGCGTCCGCGCCCGCGACCGGAGCGCGTACGGAGTGGCGGCGACCGCCTTCGAGCGCGCCGCGAGGCTCGCCGTGGAGGACGAGGAGCGCCCTGAGCTGTTGTGCGCGGCAGCGGATGCCGCCCTGAACGCCGGCCTCGCCGAACGCGCCATCGCGCTGCTCGAAGAGGCACGGGCCTCCACGCCGCCGGACCCGCTCGGCTACCGCATCGACCATCTGCACGGCTACCTGATCTCTCGCCGCGGCCCGGTGATGGACGGCTACGAGCTGCTGGCCGCGGCGGCGGAGCGCGCCGCTGCGCGCGACCCGGAGCTCGCGATAGTGATGCTCGCGGAGGCCACCCACGCCTGCTTCTACTCGGGTGACGGGGAGAAGATGCTCAGCACCGCCAAGCGCGCTGACGAGCTGGTACCCGCGGATGACCGCGGCCGCGCCCGCTTCTTCGCGTCCACCGCGCTCGGCATCGCCCTGGTGATGGCCGGCGACGGCGAGGCGGGCGCCAGGGCGCTCCACGAGGCCACGGACATCCTCGATGCGTCGGAGGAGATGCGCGAGGACCCGCGCCTGCTGGTTTGGGCGGCGATGGGCCCGCTCTTTGTCCGCGAAGCCGAGACAAGTCCCGCGCGGATCGATCGGGCGCTCGCCTACGCGCGCGAGCGCTCGGCAGCCGGCGTCTTGCCCGGCCTGCTCCACAACATCGGCCGCGCCCAGGCGATGAGCGACGCATGGCCCGCCGCCCAGGCGAGCTATGACGAGGCCATCCGTCTCGCCCGGGAGAGCGGGCAGCGCACCGAGGAGGCGGCGGCGATTGCCGGCCTGTGCTGGCTCGAGGCGAGACAAGGGCTCGAGCAGCAGAGCCGCGCCCACGCCGCGCAGGCGCGCGAGATGTGCACGGAACTCGGCGCGGGCCTCTACGAGATGTGGACCGCGATCGCTCTCGGCGAACTCGAGCTGGGACTCGGCCGACCGGATGCGGCCATCGAGCACTACGAGGAGCAGCAGCGGCTGCTCGATGAGCGCGGTGTCGTGGACGCGGACCTCTCGCCCGCGCCCGAGCTCGTGGACGCCTACCTGCGCGTCGGCCGCAGCGACGATGCCGCCGCGCTGGTCGGTCCGTTCGCCGCGGCCGCGGAGGCGAAGGGCCAGCCCTGGGCGATGGCGCGCGCCGCGCGCTGCCTCGGGCTGGTGGGCTCGGACGACGAGATCGACGAGCGCTTCGGCGAGGCACTCGCCCTGCACGAGCGGACGCCCGACGTATTCGAGACCGCCCGCACACATCTTGCGTACGGCACGCGGCTGCGGCGTGCCCGCAAGCGCACCCGGGCGCGCGAGGAGCTGCGCACCGCCATCCAGCTCTTCGACAGCCTGGGACCCACGCCGTGGGCCGACCTCGCGGGGGTGGAGCTGGCGGCCACCGGCGAGACTGCGCGCCGGCGCGATCCGAGCACCCTCGACGAGCTCACGCCGCAGGAGCTCCAGGTGGCCCTCCTGCTGGCCGAGGGACGCACCACCCGTCAAGCGGCCGCGGCCCTGTTTCTGAGCCCCAAGACGATCGAGTACCACCTGCGCGGCGTGTACCGGAAGCTCGGGATCTCGTCTCGCGAGGAGCTCGCGGCGGCGGTGAGCGCGCGCTCCGGGCGGCGGGCGGCGTCCGCCCTCGAACAGAGCCAGGCCTAAAAGATTCCTACAGAGGGCTTAGGCACCTGCCGATTTTCACCGATGATGCACTTGCCACCTATGCGTCCCCTTCAAGAAACGCCCACCGGCGGGTCCTTGCCTGCCACCGAGCAGGACACCGACTATCGCGAGCTGGTCGAGCGGATTCCCGCTGTCAGCTACACGGCGGAGTTCGGTTCCACGTGCGCCTGGCACTTCGTCAGCCCGCAGGTCGAGCAGCTGCTCGGCTACAGCGTGGAGGAGTGGACCTCCGACCCGGGGCTCTGGTTCAGGTTGGTCCACGAGGACGATCGCGAGGCGGTGCTCGCCGCCGAGGCGCGCACCTACGGCGAGGGCGTCCCGTTCTCGTGCGAGTACCGGCTGCTCAACCGCAGCGGCAACGAGGTGTGGGTGCGCGACGACGCCGTGGTGCTGGTCGACGAGGACGGTGGCCGCGTCCTCCAGGGCATCATGCTCGACATCACCGCGCAGAAGCGCGCCGAGGAGCGCCTCCTCTACCTGGCGGACCACGACCCTCTGACCGGGCTCTTCAACCGCCGCCGCTTCTTCCGCGAGCTCGACGGCTACCTTGCCTGGAGCGAGCGCCACGGCGACCCCGGCGCGGTGCTCCTGCTCGACGTCGACCGCCTCAAGGAGGTCAACGACTCGCTCGGCCACGAGGCCGGCGACGAGCTGCTCAAGCACGTGGCCGTGCTGCTGCTGGGGCGCGTGCGCCAGACGGACGCGGTGGCGCGTCTCGGTGGCGACGAGTTCGTCGTGCTGCTGCGCGGCGTCCTGCCCGCGCAGGCGCGCGACCTCGCGCGCGAGATTCCCGAGCTGCTGGCACAGACGCCGGTCCGGATCGGCGAGAACGGGATCACCGCGAGCACAAGCGTCGGCATCGCTCTGATCGAGTCGGGCCGCGACCAGCAGGCGGACTCGGTGGTCCGCGAGGCCGACGCCTCGATGTACCGCTCCAAGGCCGGCCGCACGGTTGGCGCCGCCGCCCGCGACCCAGAGGGAAACCGCATGCATGGTGATGACGCCCGCTCCGCCGACAACGGCGAGCCCGCGTCCGAGCTCGAGGCCCTGCTCCTGTCCGTCGAGCAGAACCTGCACGAGAACAGCCGCATCCGCGACGAGCTGCGGGACCGCTACGGCAAGACGCTCCCCAACTTCGTCGCCACGCTGCTCGCCCAGATGGACGAGCAGGCCGCCCGCGCGCTCCACACACTCGGCCGCGTGCGCGCGGACGGCCGCCCATAGCGGCCGCTGCTACCGTCTTCCGCGTCGGGCGTCGCCGTGATGCCCGAGAGGTTCCTTCCTCTTGTGCGCTCCAGGCGCGGTCGGGGTTGTCGGATCTCCCCCGTCGCACTCATCACCAGGAGCACACAGATGTCCACGCAGTCCTTCGCCGATCTCGGCGTGTCCAAACCAGTCGTAGCCGCGCTCGCGAAGCGCGGTATCGAGACCCCCTTCGCGGTTCAGAAGCTCGTGATCGCCGACGTTCTCGCCGGCCACGACGTCCTCGCGCAGTCGCCCACGGGCTCCGGCAAGACGCTGGCGTTCGGCGTTCCGCTGGCCGACCGCATCGAGGCCACCGACCGTCGCGCCGCCGCGCTGGTGCTCGCCCCCACCCGCGAGCTCGCCGTCCAGATCGTCGACGAGCTGCTGCCGGCCGTGCACGCCCGCGCGCTCAAGATCGCCGCGGTGTACGGCGGCGTTGGCCTCGAGCGCCAGGCTCGCCGGGCGGGGAATGCGCACATCATCGTCGCCACCCCGGGCCGGCTCGAGGACCTGATCGAGCGCGGAGCCGTAACGCTCGAGCACGTCCGCATACTTGTCGTCGACGAGGGAGACCGGATGCTCGACATGGGCTTCCGCCCCGCGCTCGACCGCATCGTGGCCCAGACTCCCCGCGATCGCCAGACCCTTTTCTTCTCCGCCACGCTCGAGGGCGCCGCGGGTCAGTCCGCCAGGGACTACACCCACAACCCGCGCCGTCACGTCCACACGCCCGCTCCCGAGAAGCGCGGGAAGGTGGAACACCGCTTCGTGCGTCTTGCCCACGAGGACAAGCTCGCGACGCTGGTCAAGGAGCTGAACGACGAGACCTTCCACCGCACGCTCGTCTTCGTCCGCACTAAGCGCGGTGCCGACCGCCTCGTCAAGCGCCTCAAGGCGCAGAGCGTCGTGGCGGTGGCAATGCACGGCGACAAGACGCAGTCACAGCGCCAGAAGGCGCTCCAGCGCTTCGAGGACGGCCAGGTGGCGACGCTCGTGGCCACCGACGTCGCAGCCCGCGGCATCGACGTGACCGACATCACCCGCGTCATCAACTTCGACGTGCCCGAGGATCGCGACACCTACGTCCACCGCACTGGCCGCACCGGCCGAGCGGGACGCGGCGGATCCAGCGTGAGCTTCGTGATGGCCGACCAGGTTGGAGAGATGAAGCAGATCGCCGCCGACCTCGGACTGAGGAGCGACTTCGAGAACGCGGTGCCGAACACGCCGCGGAAGGCGAAGAACTCGAACCCGCGTCCGCAGCAACGCCGACGGGGCAATCAGCGTTCGAGAAGCGCGCGCAGGTCCCGCTCGAAGTCCGGGTAGGACACGTCCGCCGCGTCCATCCCGAGCACCTCTACCCCGCTCTGCGACGCAAGCCCGGCCACGGCGCCCAGCATCGCCAGCCGATGGTCGCCGCGCGAGTCGATCGTGCCGCCTTCAATGCCGGTGCCGCCGTGGACGACGAAGCCGTCGTCGGTGGCCTCCAGGTTGGCGCCGAGCCCGTTCAGGCCCTCCACGACGCCGGCGATGCGGTCCGTCTCCTTCACGCGCAGCTCCTCCGCCCCGCGCACCACGGTGTCGCCCTCGGCGAAGCAGCCGAGCAGGCCCACGAGCGGCAGCTCGTCGATCGCGAGCGGAACCTCCTCGGGCGTCACCTCGGTGGCGACGAGCGGCGATGAGGCCACGTCCACCTCGCCGATCGGCTCCTCCGTCTCCGAGCCCTCTCCCGGCTCTTCCAGATCCCCCACGATCACTGCGCCCATGCGCTGCGCGATGCGGAAGAAGCCCGTGCGGGTCCAGTTGAGGCACATGCCCTCGATTACGATCCGGGAGTTCGGCACCAGGCATGCGGCCACGGTGAGAAAGGCGGCCGATGAAGGATCGCCCGGCACGATCACGTGGTCGAGCTCCAGCTCGTCGACCGGCTGAACGGTCATCGACAGTCCCTCGCGCGTGAACGGGACGCGCGCACGACAGAGGATGCGCTCGGTGTGGTCGCGGCTCTGCGAGGGCTCGGTGACCGTCGTCGAGCCTGACGCGAGCAGCCCGGCGATCAGCACGCAGGTCTTCACCTGGGCGCTCGCGACTGGCATGTCGTAGTCGATTCCGGTGAGGGACCCGCCGCGCACGAGCATCGGTGGCAGCCCGCCGTCCCGGGTGTCGATCGAGGCGCCCATCTGCCGCAGCGGCCCGGCCACGCGATCCACGGGCCGGCGCCGGATCGAGTCGTCGCCGTCGAGCGTCCATTCGCCGCCGGGCTGGCCCGAGAGCCAGCCGGGGAGGAGCCGCAGCAGCGTTCCGGAGTTGCCCACGTCGAGCAGCCCACCCGTCACCTCGGCAGGCGTATGCAGACCGACGCCACGGATCACCAGCTCGTCGCCCGAGTCGTCCACGCCGGCGCCGAGCGCCTGCACGACGTTCAGCGTCGACTCGGTGTCCGCCGCGCGCAGGTAGTTGCGCACGCTCACCGGCTCGTCCGACATCGCACCGAACAGCGCGGCCCGGTGCGAGATCGACTTGTCCGCCGGCGGCGTGACGGTGCCCGTCAGCCTCCCGAAGGGCTCGAAGCGCGCATTGGTTTGGCCGGGGCTAGGTCTAGACCTGTGCAAAGTCCTTGCCCGCGAGCTGCGCCGCTGCCTCGAGCTGACGCACGTACTCGGGGAACGTCTCGGTCCTGAGCGCCTGCGGGCCGTCGCAGATCGCCGACTCGGGATCGGGATGGACCTCCACGATGATCCCGTCGGCGCCCGCCGCGGCAGCGGCCAGCGACATCGGCAGCACCCAGTCGCGCCGCCCCGCGGCGTGGCTCGGGTCGATGACCACCGGCAGGTGCGAGAGCTCGCGCAGCACGGGGATCGCCATCAGGTCGAGCGTGAAGCGGTAGCTCGGCTCGAAGGTCCGGATCCCGCGCTCGCAAAGGATCACGTTCTCGTTCCCCTCCTTGAGCACGTACTCGGCAGACATGAGCAGCTCCTCGATCGTCGAGGACAGCCCGCGCTTGAGCAGCACCGGGTGCCCGGCGCGGCCGAGCTCGGTGAGCAACGTGTAGTTCTGCATGTTGCGCGCGCCCACCTGGATCACGTCGGCCACCTCGAGCACGGCTTCGAGGTCGCGCACGTCCATCAGCTCGGTGACCACCGGCAGGCCGGTGTCGGCCTTGGCCTCGGCGAGCAGCGGGAGTCCCGCGTCGCCCAGGCCCTGGAACGAGTACGGCGAGGTGCGCGGCTTGTAGGCGCCGCCACGCAGGAGCTGCGCGCCCGAATCGCGCACCACGCGCGCGGTGTCGAGCATGACCTCGCGCGACTCCACGGTGCACGGCCCGGCGATGGTGGCGAAGTACGGCCCGCCTATCTTGCGGCCGTCGATCTCGACGACGGTGCGTTCGCCGCGCTTGTACTGGGCGGAGGCGAGCTTGTACGGCTTGAGGATCGGTACGACATGGTCCACGCCGGGGTAACCGTCGAGCTCGAGGTTGGCCACGTGCTCGCGATCGCCGATCGCGCCGATCACCGTCACGAGCTCGCCCGTCGACAGGTGCGCCTTGGCGCCCACCGATTCGACGCGCTCGACGACGGCATCGATTTCTTCGGCCGTCGCCCCCTCTTTCATCACGATCATCATCTGTCTGCCTTTCTGAAGCTTGAATCCTACGGGCGTTGGCTCACAGGGAGCCGGGCGGAGGTGGCGTCCGGCACTCGGATATCGGTCGGTCGCTCGAAAGCGGGCGCGGCCGGACGCCTAGATAAATCGCCAGGCGTAATAGGCAGGCACGCGGGCGCCAGCGGTGGCGCTCAGTGAAAGAGGGGGCGTGCCTATGCCGTGCATCCGGGTGTTTGTAGCAGGCCGAAGGGCTAGTTGTCCACCGTCTCGGCGGACTTTCGAGCCAGCCAGATCTCCTCGCATGGCCAGCGGTTGCCCCAATCCTTGGGCATCCACGGGTACTGCTCGAGTTCGACGTCGCCCGGCACCTGCAGCTCGTGCAGACGCTCGATCTCGAAGCCGGCCTCGCGCAGCACCCGAATGCGCTCGCCGTGCGGGAGGGTGAAATCGGTGCTGCCGTCGTCGGGCCAGGTGATGGCGTTGAGGCCGAACTGGTCGTTCACGAGCGTCCGCCCGAGCGGCTCGCCGGAGATCGGCGAGCACAGCACCCGGATCACGGAGCCCGTCAGGAACAGCAGCCGCCCGCCGGGACGTAGCAGGCGCGCGCACTCAGGGATCCACACGTACGGGTCGCACCAGAGACATGCGCCGTACTCGGAGAAGGCGAGGTCGAAGGAGGCGTCGGGCAGCGGCACGCGCTCGGCGCTCTCGTGCATGAGCGGGAACTCGAGCCCGTGCTCCTTCTGAAGCTCGCGGGCGGTTTCGAGCTGGCGCTCGGAGAGGTCGACGCCCACGGGCCGTGCGCCGCGCCGGGCCATCCACGCCGACCAGTAAGCCGTTCCGCAGCCCATCTCGATCACGTCCAGGCCGTTTACGTCGGGCAGGATGCCGACATCGGACTCGGGCACGCCGAACATGCCCCACGAGGGCTCGTCGCTCGCCCAGTTCCTCCGGCCGGGCTCGACGTACTCCTCGGCGAACTGGTTCCAGGCGGCCTGGTTCGCCTGCTCGTGCGCGTTCAGCTCGCGCGAGCTCATGCGTGCTGGGTCTTCCGCCCGGTCAGCGCGGCGGCGATGCCGAGGCCGATCAGCACGAAGCCGGTGACCACGCGCTGCACCCGCCCGAAGCCGGGCCGGCTGCGCACGGCAGCGCCCACCGTGCCGGACAGCACGGCGTAGAGGCTGTCGCTGAACAGCCCCACCACGATCCACAGGAGGCCGAGGATCGCGATCTGCGGAGCGGCGCTGCGCGTCGGGTCCACGAACTGCGGCAGGAAGGCGAAGAAGAACAGCGCCGTCTTCGGGTTGAGGATGTTCACGACGATCCCCTGGCGGAAGATCTTGCCGAGGTTGCGCTCGTTGCCGGCCGACACGCCGTTCCCGCTGTCGCGGCCCAGCAGGCGCTGCACGCCCAGGAAGATCAGGTAGAGCGCGCCGACGAACTTCACGGCGGAGAAGGCGACCGACGACGACACGAGCAGCGCTGACAGCCCGACCGTCGCGGCGAAGACATGCACCATCGAGCCCACGTGGATGCCGCCCACCGCCGTGAGCCCCGCGCGGCGGCCATGCTCGACGCTCTGGGCCACGATGTAGAGCACCGCGGGCCCGGGGATGAGCAGCAGCACCAGGGTGGTGGTGAGGAAGAGGGCTAGATGTGACGAGTCCGGGAGCATGGGGCTAGCTTGCGCGTACGCGGCGCCCGGTGAGGGCTGCCGCCAGGCCGAGTCCGATGAGTGCGCAGCCACTGACGATACGCTCGATCATCGGGAAGCGCGAGCTACGGGCCAGCAGTCCGCGGAGCGTCCCACCCAGCACGCCCCACAGGCTGTCCGTGCACAGCCCGACCGCGAGCCAGACCAGCCCGAGCACCGCGATCTGCGGCGCGATCGCCCGGCTCGGGTCCGCGAACTGCGGCAGGAAGGCGAGGAAGAAGATGGCGGTCTTGGGGTTGAACGCCTCCACAA
>DATBKS010000296.1:0-5761 GCA_036555755.1 Thermoleophilaceae bacterium | reverse complement strand
CGAGTGCCGACGGCGATCGCCACGGTCATGATCCGGCGGCGCGTCGGGACCCGGGCGACGTAGACGATGCTGTCACCGTCGAGCACCGACATCGACGACGATTCCTCGACGGTGGCGACGAGCGTCTCCATGTGTGGCATCGCCACCTCGGGAAGGCTCAGGCTCGAGAGATAGGCGTATCCGAGCTCGAGCACGCGGGGGCGCAGCGAGAACCGACCCTGCGAGAGGTTGACGTAGCCGAGCTTGACGAGCGTGAGCAGGAAGCGGCGGGCGGCGGCACGGGTGAGCCCCGTCGCGCGCGCGACGTCGCTGAGGGCCAGCTCACGGTGCTCCGCATCGAAGGCGCGGATGACCGCGAGACCGCGCTCCAAAGACTGCACGAAATCTGAGCTTCTCGGGCGATCCTCGGACATAGACAGACCCCTCCACGTGCCCGATGCACAGCGGTTCGGTATGCGAACGCTACCTCAGGTCGGCTATGGCGTGAACCCCTGTCGTGGGATTTCTGACGATTAGGCGCCCTCTCCACCATCTACGTTGTACGCAGCGCCCGTGATGTAGGTCGATTCGTCGCTCAGGAGGAAGGCGACGACGGCCGCGATCTCGTCGGGCACGCCCCGGCGGCCCTGCGGGTTGAAGGTCTCGGCGCCCGCCTGGAAGTCCTCGGGGAAGGCCTCGAACAGCGGCGTGCCGACCGGCCCGGGCACCACAGCGTTCACGCGCACGCCGTCCTTCGCGTACTCCACGGCGGCGTTGCGGGTGAGGGACATGATCCCTGCCTTCGTGCTCGCGTACGCGCTCAGGCCGGGCACGCCGTGCAGCGCGGTGCCGGACGCGGTGTTGACGATCGTCGCGCCGCCGCCCTGCGCCACGGCAGTCCGGATCATCTCGCGCAGGTTGAGGAACACGCCGCGCAGGTTGATCCGCACGAGCCGGTCGAAGTCGTCCATCGTTGTCTCGGCGAGCGGCACCGGCTGGCCGCCGATCCCGGCGTTGTTGTGAAGCGAGTCGATCCGGCCAAAGCGCTCCTTCACCTCGCCGAAATAGCGGGTCACCGCTTCCTCGTCCGACACGTCGGCGGCGATGGCGAGGGCGTTGTCGGAGCCGATGTCGCTCGCGGCCTTCTCCACTCCATTCGCGTCCACGTCCACAAGCGCCACGCGCGCGCCCTCCTGCGCCAGGCGCTGAGCGCTGGCGAGCCCGATTCCGGAGGCCGCGCCCGTGACGATCGCGACCCTGTCCTGAAGTCCCTTGAACGGCATGTCGTCTCTCCTTTTCGTTTTCGTCAGCCCACGCCGTCCATCACCATCTGCAGCGCGCTTCGAACCGACTGCGGGTCCGTGTCTGGCGCGAGGTGGGCCATCAAAGTGAGCGCGGAGCGCGTGAGGTGGCGGGCGAGCAGCAGCGCGGCCTCGCCGGCGTCGCGCGCGGTGCACGCCTCGAGGATCGCCTCGTGCTCCTTGTCGCCCGCGCTGCGACCGGCGGGGTCGTCGCCGAGCACGGACATGCGGCGGTAGCGGGCGCTACGCGCCATGAAGCCGGAGATCTGCTCCCGCAGCGGGGGAGCGACGCGCGCGACGAGGCCCAGGTGGAAGCTCGCGTGGGCGGCGTCCCAGGCGGCGGGGTCCTTGGTCGCCGCGCGCATGGCGTCTAGGTCTGCGCGCAGCCCCTTCAGGTCGTCCTCGGTCATCGCCGGCACCGACAGCGAGACCGCCAGCGACTCGAGCAGCACGCGGTGGCAGTAGACGGCGTCGAGCTCCATAGGGTCGAACGGCGGCACGCGCGGGCGCCTGTTGCGTCGCGACTCCACGAGGCCCTCCGCCTCGAGCCGGCTGAGCGCCTCGCGCAGCGGTGTGGTGCTCACGCCGATGTTCTCGGCGAGCTTCACCTGTGAGAGCTCGGTGCCCGGCGGGATGTCGCCCGTGACGATCATGGTGCGCAGGGCGTCGAGCGCGATCGACACCGCATCGCGGTCGCGCGTGCGCGGGGAGCCCGTCATTTCTGTTCCTCTCGAACGACGAGCACCGCGCGGCCGAACAGCTCGCGCCCGGCCGCCGCCTCCTGGGCCGCCGCGGCGTCCTCGAGCGGAAAGCGGTGGAACACCGGCGGCGGCTCGAGCTTGCGCTCCGCCACGAGCCCGAACACCTCGCGGATCTGGTCGCTCGTCGCGCCGGTGTCGCCCGCGATGGTCAGGTGCGAGCGGTAGAGCCTGCGCATGTCGACGGTCACCGCGCCGCCGCCGTGCGCGCCGCAGGTCACGAGCCTGCCGTAGCGGCGCAGCGTGGAGAGGGCGTCGTCGAAGAGCTCGGGCGACGAGATGTTCTCGTACACAACGTCGACCCCGCGGCCGTCGCGCGACAGCTCGCGCACCCGCTCTGCCCAGCCGGACTCGCCGTAGTTCACGGTGCCGGCGGCGCCGAGCAGGTCCCGGCAGCGCTCGAGCTTCCAGTCCGAGCCCGCCGCCGCGATCGCGCGGGCGCCCAGCGCTCTCGCGATCAGGATCCCCGCGATGCCCAGCCCGCCCCCGGCGCCCATCACGAGCACGTCCTGCCCCTCGTGCGCGCCGGTCAGCAGGTTCCACGCCACCGGGTAGCTCACGCCCATGCAAGCGGCCTGCTCCATCGTCACGTGATCTGGGATGTGGGCGAGCGTGCCCACCGGCACCGACACGTACTCGGCGTAGCCGCCGTCGCGCTGCACGCCGATCGCGCCGTGCTGCTCGCACGCGTTGGTCAGACCCGCGCGGCAGTAGTCGCATTCGCCGCAGAAGGTCGAGCTGGTGGAGACCACGCGGTCGCCGGGCGCGAAGTCCGCCACGCCGTCGCCCACTGCCTCCACTACTCCGGCGGGATCCGACCCGAGGATGAGGGGGAGGGTGGCGTGCAGGTCCGCCCCGCGCTTGCGCACTTCGACGTCGAGCGTGCGGCCGACCGTGACCGCGTGGACGCGGATCAGCACCTCGCCGGGGGCGGCCTGCGGCTCCGGCCAGTCGAGGTACTCGAGCACCTCCGGTCCGCCGAAGCGCCTGACAACGATCGCCTTCACGGTCCGCCAACTCTATAGAGAAGTGGAGCGGACGCAGCATCCAGTGGCGCTGCAGATGCAGCCGACGCTCAAATGTCTATAGAGTTGCCGCGTGTTCCAGCTCGCGAGCATCGTGGACGCGCAGGGCCCTACCGCCGCCCTCGTGATCGACGGCTCCGCGCATCCGCTGCCGGGGCGCCCGGACACGATGGACCTGATCGCCGACTGGGATGCATCGCTCGAGCGGCTGACGGGGCACGCCGAGCAGGGCGACCTCGAAGCGGGCATCCCTCTCGACGACGTCGAGCTGCTCCCGCCGCTCACCCGCCCGCCCAACCTCTACATGGCCGGCGCGAACTACGCCGACCACGCGCGCGAGATGCGCAAGCTCGGTCCCGAGGACGAGGTGGCCAAGCCGGCGGGCGGGCCGTTCATGTTCCTCAAGCCCACGACCACGCTGATCGGTCACAGGCAGCCGGTGAAGATCGGACCCGGCGCCGAGCGCGTGGACTGGGAGGTGGAGCTGGCTGTGGTGATCGGGCGGCGTGCGGAGCGCGTGCCGGAGGAGCGGGCGTTCGACTACATCGCCGGCTACACGGTGGCGAACGACGTGTCGGTGCGCGGGCGCTTCGTGCGCGAGGACACGGGCGAGCCGCCGATGAAGTTTGACTGGTTCCTGCAGAAGGGCTGGGCGACGTCGTGCCCGATGGGTCCGTGGCTCATCCCGGCCGCCCACCTGCCGAATGCGCAGGACACGCCGCTGCGGTTGACGCTGAACGGCGAGGTCCAGCAGGACTCCCGCACCAGCGAGATGATCTTTTCGATCGCCGAGCAGATCGCGTTTCTCAGCGCGGTGGTGCCGCTCGTGCCCGGCGACGTGATCTGCACCGGTACGTGCGCGGGAGTGGGGGCGGGGAAGGGGCGCTTCCTGGCGCCCGGCGACGTGATGGTGGCCGAGGTGGAGGGCGTCGGCCGGCTCGAGAACAAGGTGGAGGAGGGCTGAAGCCGTGAACGACTTCATCAAGCGCATGGCGCATGTGGCGATCGTGGTGCCGGACATCGACGCGTCGGTGTCGTGGGCGACGACCGTGATGGGGATGCGCGAGACCGAGCGCGCGGACGGCGTCTCCTACCTGACGCACGCCGACTGCCATCACTCGCTGCAGTACATCGAGGGCTCCGAGGCGCAGCTCGACCACGTGGCGATGCAGGCGCACGACGACGCCGCGCTCGACGCGCTGATCGCGCGCCTCGGCGAGCACGACGTTGAGATCGACTCCGACACTCCGCAGGAGAAGGGCATCGGGCGTGCGATCCGCTTCCGCGGGCCGGCGGGCCACGTGATCGAGGTCTTCAGCGGGATGGACAGCGACGGCGTGACGTACACCGGCAGCGGCGTGCAGCCGCGCAAGTTCGGCCACCCGATGCTCGCCTGCGAGGACACGGGTCCGACGCGAGCCCTCTTCGAGAACGTGCTCGGCTTCCGCCTCTCAGACGACGTGGGCGACGGCACCCTCGTGTTCATGCGCTGCGGCGTGGACCACCACGGCATCGGCTTCGGCCGCGGCCCGCGCGACGGGCTCAACCACTACGCCTGGGGCGTCGAGAACCTGGCCACGCTCGGCGGGCTCGGCGACGTGCTCGCTCGCAACGGCGGCAATTTCATCTGGGGTCCCGGGCGCCACGGCGCCGGCCAGAACATCTTCACCTACCACTTCGACCCGGCCGGCTGCATCGTCGAGTACTACGCCGATCTCTACCAGGTGTGGGACGAGCGCACCTACGAGCCCGGCCAGTGGAGCCTCGAGGACCCGACCTTCGCGAACCTCTGGGGCCCCGGCCCGCCGATGGAGATGATGGAGACCGCGACGCCGCTGGCTTAGCTTGACTCGGCCGCAGTAAATCCACTTGGATTGACCAAACACCGTCCAGCATCAACGAGTGGAGGGCAATCATGGCCGACCTCGAGCTCCTCGACCCGATCTTCCTTCTCGATTCCCGGGAGATCTACAAGCCCATGGCGGTGAGAAGCATCGAACAGGTGCCGGCGGCCGTCATCTGGCCGAGCGGAAAGCGCGACCCAAAGGCGAAGCTCAACTCGCTGCCGGCGAGTGGCGGACGGCTCGACTTTCCTGACCACCCCGAGAAGCAGGAGGAGAGGCTCGAACCCAAGCTCGGGAACGTCGGCTATCGCCGGGTCGTCCAGGGTGGCGGACTCAGCTGGGCGCAGTACTGGCTGTGGTACCTCTACAACCCGAAGAACTTCGTGGTGGCCGGCGAACACGAGGGCGACTGGGAGTTCGTCCAGGTTGGCTACGCGGGCGACCAGCCGGTGTGCATGACTGCCTCCCAGCACAAGTCGGGTGGCGCGCGGATGTGGTGGGACGTCGAGCTCCGCGACGGCCGGCCGGTGATCTACGTGGCGCTCGGATCGCACGCCAACTACTTCAAGCCGGTCAACGAGATACCCGAGGTCGGCGACGACGGGGATGGCAAGGGCGCCGTTCTGGATTCGATGAGCTGGCGGACGTTCGGACCGTGGGCGCAGTGGAAGGGCCGCTGGGGGAACTCCACGGGCCCGGGGGAATCACCGCAATCACCCGGATGCCAGGGCGACCGCTGGAACCACCCCGAGCGCTACCACTCGAAGGCGGCCGTCGAGCTCTAGCCGCTGAGGCTCGCGGGCTGGTTCGCGAGCGGCACGTAGGCGCGGCAGGGCTCGCCGCGGAGGCCCGGG
>DATBKS010000295.1:0-19716 GCA_036555755.1 Thermoleophilaceae bacterium | reverse complement strand
GGCGGAATCGAGGAGGCTGAGAGGCTCTTGGGCTACGAGGTCACGAAGGGCGAGGAAGAGGCAGTCGAGATCCGCTAGGCAGGCGGGGGTAACGCGGCATGGCTGTCCCAATCCTCAAGCAGGGGCATTACCTGATCGCCTCCATCCAGGCGGCGCTCAGCGACAGCGACGTCCTCCAGCTGCAGGACGACCTTGTCGAGCAGGTTGGACGGTTCCGCTCACGCGGAATCATCGTGGACGTCACGGCACTGGACGTGATGGACTCCTTTGCGTCGCGGTCGCTGCGCGGGCTCGCTCACATGACGAGACTGCGCGGGGCAGAGACGGTGATCGTTGGAATTCAGCCCGAGGTGGCCTTCGCAATGGTCCAACTCGGCATGAGTCTCGAGGACGTACACACCGCCCTTGACCTCGAGGAGGGCCTGACCTTCCTCGACACGCAACTCAAGGAGCCGAGCGACGGTGACCGATGAGGTCCGCGTCACAGTCAGCTCAGACGCGGACGTAGTAGCCGCGCGCGAGAAGGGCCGCGAGCTTTCGGCCAGTCTCGGCTTCTCCAGCATCGATCTGACCCTGATCGTCACCGCGATCTCCGAGGTGGCGCGCAACATCCTGCTCTACGCGAGCGAGGGCGAGATCCTGCTGCGGCTGGACGAGGACGACGGGGCGAAGCGGGGCATTGTCGTGGTCGCACGCGACGAGGGCCCCGGCATCCCCGACCTCGACCTGGCGATGCGCGACTCGTACTCCACCGGCAACGGGCTGGGTCTGGGCCTGCCGGGCGCGCGACGGCTGATGGACGAGTTCGAGATCGAGTCGGAGGTCGCGAAGGGGACGACCATCGTGATGAAGAAGTGGGCGCCAGATCGTGTCTGAGACCCCGCACGCAATCGTCGATTGGGCGGTGGCGACGCTCGCGCTGGAAGGCGAGGCCGAGTCCGGCGACCTGCACGCGGTGATCCCGTTTGAGGACGGCGCGCTGGTCGCCGCCATCGACGGCCTCGGGCACGGGCCGGAGGCCGCGCTCGCCGCCCGGAGCGCAGGCGACACGCTCGCGCGACACGCCGGCAAGCCCGTCACCCAGCTGCTCGAGCGCTGCCACGAGAGCATGCGCGGCACCCGCGGGGCGGTGATCACCCTCGCCTCGTTCAACCTGCGCACGGGCACGATGTCCTGGGTGGGTGTCGGGAACATCGAGGGCACGCTCCTGCGGGCGGATCCGGATGAGGACCGCCCGCGCGAGAGTGTCATGCTTGTGGGCGGTGTGCCGGGGCACCAGCTTCCATCTCTGCGGCCGACCGAATTGCCCGTTTCGCCGGGCGACACGCTCGTGCTTGCCACGGACGGCGTGCGCGGCGGCTACATCGACCTGATCGATCTGAGCGACTCGCCGCAGGTGCTCGCCGACAAGCTGCTCGCCGAGTACGGCAAGACGACGGACGACGCGCTCGTGGTCGTGGCGCGCTACGTAGGGGCCGCGGTGTGACCGACGCGCGCGAGGAGTTCCGCGCGGCATATGCATCCGCGTTCCACGACTACGTGACGGCGGAGGCCGGCGAGCGCGGGCTGGAGCGGGCGTACGACCTGGGGCGTACAGCGGTGAGCCAGGGGCTCAGCATGCTCGATCTGGCGGCGATTCACCACGAGTCGCTGGCCGAGGCGCTGGCGCTCGCCTCGTCGGCGGAGGAGCACTCGCGCGCCGCCACCGCCGCAACCGAGTTCGCGATGGAGAGCCTCTCCACCTTCGAGATGGCTCAGCGCGGCTTCCGCGAGGCACAGGAGGCGGTGCGGCTCGAGCAGCAGCACAGCGAGCAGCTCCGCGGGCTGGCGGACGCCGCGCTGGCTATCGCTGCCGCTCGCACCGTGGACGAGCTCGCTCAGGTCGTCTCGCAGAACGCGCTGCAGGTCATCGACGTGGGTCGGGCGGTGGCGAGCCTGACGAGCCCCGGCGACCGCAGGCTGGTGGTCGACACCATCGCTCAGCCGGGCGAGTCGATCCAGCGGCGCGAGCACCCCGGAATGCCGCCGCTCCAGCAGGGGGTCTGCGAAGCCGGTGAGTTGATGCGTCTGAACAGCGCGGAGCTCGAGGCCCATCCGTCCTGGTCGCGGGTCGACCCGCCGGACGGCACTGCGAGCTGGCTCGCCATGCCGCTCGTCGACCGCGCCGGGCGCAACACCGGACTGCTGCACCTCTCCGACAAGCGCGACGGCGCCTTCAGCAGCAACGACGAGGCGATCCTCGTCCAGCTCGCACAGATCACCTCGGTCGCGATCGACAACCTGCGCCTCTACGAGCACGAGCACGAGATCGCGGCGACCCTCCAGCGCAGCCTGCTGCCGCCCGAACTGCCCGAGGTTCCGGGGGTGGCGGTGGCGGCGCGCTTCCGGCCCGCCGGCACCGGCGACGAGGTGGGCGGCGACTTCTACGACATCTTCGATATGGGGCGCGGGCGCTGGGGGGTCGTCGTCGGCGACGTGTGCGGCAAGGGCGCCGCGGCCGCCACGGTCACGGCGCTGGCGCGCTACACGCTCCGCGCCACGGCCATCCATGAGCACGATCCGAGCCGCATCCTCGGCGTGCTGAACGAGGCCCTCTTGCGTCAAAGCCCAGACCAGCGCTTCTGCACCGTCGCCTTCGCCGTGCTCGAGCCCGAGCGCGGGCGGCTCGAGATCGCGACCGGGGGCCACCCGTCGCCGCTGCTACTCAGCGGCGAGACGGTTCGGGCCGTAGGGAGCTCCGGCACGATCCTCGGGATCATGGAGAACCCGCCGCTCACCACAGGCGAGGTCACGCTGAACGCCGGCGACAAGGTGGTCTTCTACACGGACGGCGTGACCGACGCGTATGCCCCGCAGCGACTGCTGTCGCCGGACGAGCTGGCGGACTCGCTGGTCGAGCACGCGGGGGAGACGCCTCCCGAGCTGGCCACCCACATCGAGGCGCTCGCGCTGGGCGGGATCGAGGGTCCGCCGCGCGACGACATCGCGATCGTGGTGGTGGGGCTGGAGCAGGGCGGCCGCAGCCGCCACGTGGAGGCGGCGGGGACGGTGGACCTGACGCTCGAGCTTCCGTCCGCCGCCGAGTCGGCGGGAGCAGCCCGCGAAGCGCTCGCCCCGCTGGGGGAGCGTCTCGAGGACTCGCAGCTCGAGACCGTGCGGCTGCTCGTGACCGAGCTGATCACGAACAGCGTCAAGCACGGCGATGGCG
Organism: Thermoleophilaceae bacterium; assembly: GCA_036555755.1. Lineage (GTDB taxonomy): Bacteria > Actinomycetota > Thermoleophilia > Solirubrobacterales > Thermoleophilaceae > JAICJR01. The sequence goes on along the minus strand of DATBKS010000295.1, from coordinate 16,508 downwards.
GCGAGGCCGTGACGGTCACTGTCGAGCTCAACCCCGAATCAGTTCGCGTGGAGGTAAGTGACGGCGGCTCAGGCTTCGAGCCTCCGCCGCCGCCCGACAACCCGCCCGAGAGCCCTTCGGGATGGGGCCTGTACCTGGTCGATCGGCTCGCGGCCCGCTGGGGCATCGAGGACGAGGGCGGGGCGCGAGTGTGGTTCGAGCTCCAGCGGTCTGACCGAGCCGGTGGCTAGCTTGCGGCGATCGGCAGGTTGCGTGCGCTCATAGGCGGCCTTCGCACGCGTGCGGGAGGCCTGGCGGCTCGGCTCCGCGGCGAACGTGGGGGGACGAGTCCGCAGCGGGCGTCCGCTACGCTGGGGACCGGATCGCCGACGGGAGGAAGCGTGGAGCTGGATCGTCACTACATCGAGCGCAAGGACTTCACCATTGCCCGGCGGGGCTATGAGCAGGAGGAGGTCGACCTCCACCTGCGCCAGCTCGCCGACACGATCGCCGAGCTGAAGGCCCAGCTGAAGGCCACCCCCGCGGGCGTCGCGGGCGCGGCGGCGGAGCAGGTGCGCCAGATCGTCGAGGCCGCGGAGGAGAGCGCCGCTCAGATCGAGGAGCGCGCCACCGCCGAGGCGCAGCGCGTGAGCGAGGATGCCTCCCGGCGCGCGCGCGAGACGCGCGAGCGCGCGGACCAGGAGTCCGCCGAGCAGCTCCAGCGCGTGCAGGAGACCGCCGCGAAGATGCTCGAGCGCGCGGCCGCGCTCGAGAAGGAGCTCGAGGCGCTGATCGCGGGGATCCACGACGGCGCGGGCGACCTCGTCGGCCGCATGCGAGGCGGTGCCGGGGACCTCGAGGGCGAGCTGATCTCGATCCGCCAGGAGCTGCTCACGGTGCGGCCGGAGGAGCCTGACCTCGAACCCGAGCCGGAGTTGACCGCTGCCACCGAGCAGTTCGACGAACTACCCGCGCGGCCCGAGCGGGCGACCAACGGCGCAGGCCACGAGCAGGAGCCGGTGGCCGAAGAGGCTCCCAAGCCAGCCGCCTCGATACCCGAGACTCGAGACCCAGAGCCGATCGCAAGCGCCGGTCCCGAGGGCGCACGCCTCGTAGCGCTGAATATGGCTTTGAACGGCACGCCGCGCGAGGAGGCCGCCCGCTATCTCGCGGACAACTTCCAGCTAGACGATCAGGACGCGATCCTCGACGACGTCTATTCCCGCGTCGGTTAGGCGACGGCGCGTTCGCGTTCCGGCTCGTCCACGAGCGACATCAGCTCGGGGATGACCTCCACGTGCCCCTCCGGGCGCATGTAGCGCTCGTAGCACGGCCGGTAGCCGAGCGCGCGCCCGATGGGCGCGAGGATGGCGAACATCGCGCGCTGGACGAGGCGCGGGGGAGAGCAGAACTCGATCACGTCCTGGAATTCGTCGGCGATGACGGCGAGCTGGAGCAGGTGCGGCATGCCCTTCTCGTCGGTCAGTCCGTCGTTCGCGAGCCCGAAGAGTGTGGTGAGCATCAGCTCGAAGCGGCGGCCCGGGTCGATCTCGACGACCACCTGGGCCTCCACGTCGCCGGCGTTCCACCAGTCGTGGGGGGTTCCGGGCGGAACGGTCACCTCGTCGCCGGGGCGCAGGATGGCCTCGCCGCCGTTCACCTTCACGCAGAGGTTGCCGGACACGACCCGGAAGCGCTCGGTGATCGAGGGGTGGATGTGCTCACCCACGACCGCGCCGCCCGGCCTGACGCCCAGGAAGGCGACGATCCGGCCGTCATCGGAGTCCTCCGTGCCGATCAACACGATCGCGCGCTCGCCGGTGACGTTGTTGTAGACGACGTCACCGCGGCGCGTGCGGGGGAGTGGGCGAGCCTCGACCATGGTCTGGGAATCGTCGCGGCGTGCGCCGCCCGGAACAATCGCGTTGTCCCGCGAGTCACAGTGCGGATTCCCGCACTCTGCGCCCAAAACCGACTGGGGAACATCCGTTCGTATGCCTAGACTTGTCTATCAGTGAGGCCACAGGGCGAACTAGTCATCGCCGGCGCTCGCGAGCACAACCTCAAGGACCTCCACCTGAGGATGCCTCGCAACGCGCTGGTTGTCATAACCGGGTTATCAGGCTCCGGGAAATCGAGCCTTGCCTTCGACACGATCTACGCCGAGGGCCAGCGCCGCTATGTCGAATCGCTGTCAGCGTACGCGCGCCAGTTCCTGGGCCAGATGGACAAGCCGGACGTGGATTCCATCGAGGGCCTTTCGCCGGCGATCTCGATCGACCAGAAGACCACGTCGCGCAACCCGCGCTCGACGGTGGGCACGGTCACCGAGATCTACGACTACCTGCGCCTGCTGTGGGCCAGGATCGGGCACCCGCATTGCTACAACTGCGGCCAGCCAATCGCCGCCCAGTCGGCTGAGCAGATCGTGGACCAGGTGATGACCTTCGAGGAGGGCACCAGGTTCATGGTGCTCGCGCCGGTCGTCCGTGGGCGCAAGGGCGAGTACGGCAAGCTCTTCGACGAGCTGCGCGCCGAGGGCTTCACGCGCGTGAAGGTCGACGGCGAGCTTCGTCGGCTCGAGGAGGAGATCGTCCTCGACAAGAAGTTCAAGCACGACATCGCCGTCGTGGTGGACCGACTCGTCATGCGCCCCGACCTGCGCAAGCGGCTGGCGGACTCGATCGAGACCGCGGTCGGGCTGGCTGAGGGGATCGTCGAGGTCGAGCTCGTCGACTCGGGCGAGATCAGGACCTACTCAGAGCGCTTCGCCTGCCTCAACTGCGGCACCTCGATGCCCGAGCTCGAGCCGCGCATGTTCAGCTTCAACTCTCCGCACGGCGCGTGCCCGCGCTGCACGGGGCTCGGCTCGCAGATGGAGATCGACCCTGAGCTGGTCGTCCCGGATCCGTCGCTCTCGCTCGGCGAGGGCGCGATCCTGCCGTGGTCCACGAGCGCGTCCAACTACTACGAGCAGATGACCCAGGCGATCGCCGACCGCTACGAGGTCGACATGGAGACGCCGTGGGAGGATCTCGACGAAGAGGTCCAGGACTGCTTCCTCTACGGCACGAACGGCGACCGTCTCTACATCACCTACCGCAACCGCTACGGGCGCCGGCGCTCGTACACCACGAGCTTCGAGGGCATCGTCACCAACCTCGAGCGCCGCTACCGCGAGACCGACTCCGAGTACTCGCGGGAGAAGATCGAGGAGTACATGTCGGTGCGGCCGTGCCCGGAGTGCAAGGGCGCCCGCCTGCGGCCGGAAAGTCTGTCGGTGAAGATCGGCGGGCTCGGGATCCACGAGCTCACGCGGATGTCCGCCAAGCGGGCGATCGAGTGGTTCGAGGAGCTCGAGATCTCCGACACCGAGCGCCAGATCGCGCGGCTCGTGCTGCGCGAGATCGACGAGCGGCTGCGCTTCCTCGAGAGCGTCGGCGTCGGCTACCTGTCGCTCGAGCGCGCGGCGGGCACGCTGTCGGGCGGCGAGGCCCAGCGCATCCGGCTCGCAACGCAGATCGGGTCGAGCCTCGTGGGCGTGCTCTACATCCTCGACGAGCCGTCGATCGGTCTCCACCAGCGCGACAACGAGCGGCTGATCGCGACCCTGGAGCGGTTGCGCGACCTCGGCAACACGGTGATCGTGGTGGCGCACGACGAGGGCACGATGCGCGCCGCCGACCATCTCGTGGACCTCGGGCCGGGCGCCGGCGAGCACGGCGGCCACATCGTCGCGGAGGGCACGCCGGACGAGGTGATGAAGGTCGAGGACTCGGCCACGGGCCAGTTCCTCGCCGGCACGCGCTCGATCGCTGTGCCGAAGAAGCGGCGGCGCCCGAGCGGCTACATCGAGATCGAGGGCGCGAGCCAGCACAACCTCCAGAAGATCGACGCGAAGATTCCGCTCGGCGTGTTCTGCTGCGTCACCGGGGTGTCCGGGTCGGGCAAGTCCACGCTCGTCAACGAGGTGCTCTACAAGGCGGTCGCCAACCGGCTGCATCGGGCGAAGATGCGTCCCGGCGCGCACAAGCGCGTGAGCGGCCTCGACCAGGTCGACAAGATCATCAACATCGACCAGTCGCCGATCGGCCGCACGCCGCGCTCCAACCCGGCCACATACACCGGCGTGTTCGATCAGATCCGCGACCTGTTCAGCCGCACGCAGGAGGCGCGGGCGCGCGGCTACAAGCCGGGCCGCTTCAGCTTCAACGTGAAGGGCGGGCGCTGCGAGGTCTGCCGCGGCGACGGTCAGATCAAGATCGAGATGCACTTCCTGCCCGACGTGTACGTCCCGTGCGAGCAGTGCCACGGCAAGCGCTACAACCGCGAGACGCTCGAGGTGCGCTTCAAGGGCAAGACGATCGCGGACGTGCTCGAGATGCCGGTCGAGGAGGCGCTCGAGTTCTTCAAGCACATCCCGAAGATCAAGCGCCGGCTGCAGGCGCTGCATGACGTCGGGCTCGACTACATCCGCCTCGGCCAGCCGGCCACCACGCTGTCGGGCGGCGAGGCGCAGCGCGTCAAGCTCGCCACTGAGCTGCAGAAGGTGGCCACCGGGCGGACGCTCTACATCCTCGACGAGCCCACCACCGGCCTCCACTTCGCGGATGTCCAGCGGCTGCTCGAGATGCTCCAGCGGCTCGTGGACAACGGCAACACGGTCGTGGTGATCGAGCACAACCTCGACGTGATCAAGACCGCCGACCGCATCCTCGACCTCGGTCCCGAGGGCGGGGAGGAGGGCGGCACGATCATGGCGTTCGGCAGCCCCGAGGAGGTGGCCGCGGTGCCCGAGTCCTACACGGGCCAGTTCCTGGCCGACCTCGTCAAGCCGGCGTCGCCCAAGCGCAAGCGGGCTTCCAGTCGCAAGAAGGTCGCCGCGGCGGCGTGATCGCGATGCGGCGGGCGCGCCTCTTCTGCCTGGCCGCAACGCTCACTCTCGCGGTGCTCGTCACCTCCTGTGGCGGAGGTGGCGGCGGTGCTACTGCTGCCGCCCCGTCCGATTCCGCCTGCGCCGGGCAGGGCACGCGCCAGCACTCGTTCACGTTCGTGCTCCAGAGCGGCGGCAGGCGGCGCAACGCGATCGTGCACGTGCCGCCGCACCCGGGCAAGGCGAGGCTGCCGCTGCTGCTCGTGTTCCACTTCGCGGGCGGCCCTGCGAGGGCGATGGAGGCGTCCACCGGGCTCTCGAAGCTCGCCGACCACAACCGCTTCGTCGCCGTCTATCCCAATGCTGCGCGGCCGAACCACTTCTGGAACATCTCGAGCGCCAGCTCACGCGCGGACGATGTGGGCTTCGTGCGCGACCTGCTCGACAACCTCGGCCCGCAGGTCTGCTTCGACCCGAAGCGGGTGTACGCCACCGGGGTGTCGAACGGCGGCGGCATGGCCGCGCGCCTCGGCTGCGACCTGAGCGACAGGATCGCGGCGGTGGCGCCGGTCGCGGGTGGCTACTCGACGCTCCCCACATGCACGAAACCCCAGCGCGCCTCCCTGCTCGAGATCCACGGCACGGGCGATCCGGTCGTGCCCTACAAGGGTCGCGGGCCCTCACACGCGGGCGCCGTCATGACCTTCGTTCGCAACTGGGCCGCGGCCGACGGCTGCGGCGCGCAGCCGAGTCGGACGAAGCCCGCGCGCGACGCTGTTCGCTTCGACTGGCCGGGCTGCAAGAACGGCGCCCACGTCGCACACGTCCGGCTGCTCGGGTTCGGCCACGGATGGCCGGGTGGGCCCGGACCGGTGTTCCGCGGCAAGGACTCCAACTTCCCCGCGAACCAGGTGATCTGGCGCTTCCTCAGCGCCCAGCGGCTGAACTAGGCGGCGGGAGCGAGGCCGTCGCGCGGCGCAAGCTCCGGGAAGTCGCCGAGGTCGACCTCGTGTGGGTCGGTCGGCTGGCCGGAAGCGTCCGTGATGACCCGGACCAGCGGCAGTTCCAGGCGGTCCTCGGGCACCGCCACCACGATCGCGCGGCGGCCGTCCGCAAGCACGATCTCCCGTCCCGGCGGATAGGGAGCGACGACCGAGCGGAACGTCTCGACGATCGCGGAGTGGAACTGCGTGCCGGCGCCCTCCACGATCACGCGCACGCCCACGTGCGGGGCCTGGGCCTTCGCATAGACGCGCTCGCTCGTCACGGCGTCGAACACATCGGCCACGGCGGCGATCCGGGCGAACTCCGGGATGTTCAGCCCGGCGAGGCCCTGCGGATAGCCGGCGCCGTCCCAGCGCTCGTGGTGAGAGCGGATCACGGACTTCGCCAGCGGACCGACCATATCGCCCGGCAGCAGTTCGATGCCCACCATCGGGTGCGTGCGCATCAGCGTCATCTCGTCGAGGTCGAGCGCCCCCTGCTTGTTGAGGATCGCCGCGGGGATGCTCAGCTTGCCGATGTCGTGCAGCAGGAGCCCGACTCCCAGCTTGGTGAGCTGGCGGTCGATCTGGTCGTGGCGGCGCTTGCCGAGCGGCGCCGGGTGGCCGTGGGACTGGAAGTGCTTACGCGCGATCAGGAGCCCGAGCGCGGTCACGTCTATCGAGTGCTGAAGCGTGTACTGGTCCGCTGCGGCCAGGTCGCTGAGCGCCAGCACGGCATCGTCGGCGTCGGCGAGGTCACGTGAGATCAGCTCCGCCACCTTGGCGAGCTCGTCCACGGTCTTCTCCGGCAGCGTGCGTCCCGACTCGACCAGCGCGGGAACGTCGCTGAACGAGCGTACGAGCGCTTTGGTGGCCTGCTCGCGGGTCTGCTCGCTGAGCGCGGGGGTCACGCGGATCCCGGCGCCGAGTTGGTCCTCCACGTACACCGCGTTGATGCCGGCCTCGAGCAGCGCAAGCCGGTACTCGTTGCGCACCGTCGCCCCTGCGCGCAGCAGCGGGATCCGGCCGTGCACACCCGTGACGACGTCGCGCGCGAGGACCATCTCGGGCTTGAGTCTGTTGGTGGCTACAAGGCGCATGGGGAGAAAGGGGGTGGGTCACCGCCCTTACATGGATTGATCGCCCTGCAAAGGCGCGCCTTTATCGCTCAGACGGGTCTGAAAAGCTTGCTGCATGGGCGACGGTTGGAGCGACGCGCGGCTGTGGTGGCAGAAGTGGCGCTGGTACGAGCGCAACGCGCTGCCGTGGAACCGGCTGCGCGTCCACCGGCACATGGCCCGCAGCCGTTCCTTCATCCGCTTCCCGGTGCAGGGGAACGTGCTCGAGTGCCTCGACGACGGCCGGCTCGCGATCGGCCCGAACACCCTGCTCGAGCCGGGCTGCTGGATCACGATCGGAGAGGGCGCCAGCGTGAGCATCGGCGAGGGCTGCTTCCTCAACCTGGGCACGATGGTCGCGGCGGTCGACCGGATCGAGATCGGTGATCACGTGATGTTCGCCAACCACTGCTTCATCGGGGATGCCGCCCACCGCTACGACGATCCCGACGTCCCGATCACCTGGCAGGGCTTCACCTCCAAGGGGCCGGTGAAGATCGGCTCGAACTGCTGGTTCGGCGTCAACTGCGTGGTCACGAGCGGAGTGACGATCGGCGACCGCTGTGTGATCGGATCGAACTCCGTGATCACGCGCGATCTGCCCTCCGGAGTGGTCGCGGCGGGTGCGCCCGCGCGCATCATCCGGGAGATCGAGTTCGTTGGTGACCCTCAGAAATGAGGAGGGCGTCCGACCTTGACGGCCGGACGCCCCTCCGCACGTGGCATCGAAAGCGGACGCTAGGGTGTCAACACGATCGATGCCTTGGTCGCAGGCCCGACGCCGTCCACGTCGGCCACGACCCGCATGACCCGACGCCGGGGGCGCCCTTCACGCCCACTGTGGCAATTCGGGTCAAGTTTTTGCCTCTCTGTAGAGGGAAGCTGCAAGGTTCTGAGTCTCCGATACGGGGGGCTGCGCGCGGGGCCGGACCGCGCCCCCACTTGCGCCCGACCGTAACACGGGTGGGCCTCTTTTCGCCACCCTTTCAGCCGCCAAATCCGTGCACTCCAGCGGCCTTCTGGCTCTGCGCCTAAGATCCGGAACAGCACGGAAGCGGATGGGGATGAATTCGGGGTCCTCTAGCGTCTTTCTCTCCTAGGAGTGCGCCCACAGCTGGACATAGAAAGGGATCTAGCCCGCCTCGCAGATGGCACGCTTGCGCCCGACCGCGCTCGCGAGCTCGAAGCCGAGGTGGCGGAGTCCCCTGAGCTGACCGCCCAGCTCGCGGAGCAGCGGAGCGCGGTTCAGGCCGTCCGCAGCCTGGACGACAGCGCCCCGATGGCCCTGCGCGAGCGCGTCGATGCGCTGCGCACGGGCTCCGCCCCGAAGCAGAAGCAGCGGCAGCGCAGGCGCTTCGGCGTCTTCGGCGGGATCACCGCGGCCGCCGCCGCGCTGGCCACCGCTCTGGTTGTGATCTTCGCTTCCGCCGGCGGGCCGACGCTGTCCGAGGCGGCGGCGTACACGCTCAGGCCGGCGGCGGGTCCGGCGCCGGGGCACAGCTTCGACGGCGCGCTCGATCTCAACGTCGACGGAGTCCCCTACCCGTACTGGCAGGACGACTTCGGCTGGAAGGCCACCGGCTCCCGCGTCGACAAGGTCGACGGTCGCCAGGCCACAACCGTCTTCTACCGCAAGGGCAACCTGCGGATCGGCTACACGATCGTCACCGGCAAGCCGGTGAACGTGCCGGGCTCGGCCAAGGTCACGGTCATCAAGGGCACCCGCTTCCGCAGCGTGCCGTACAAGGGCGCCGTGGTGGTCACCTGGGAGCGTAGGAACCACTCCTGCATCCTCTCCGGGGTGAACATGTCGCGGGAGAAGCTGCTCAAGCTGGCGTCTTGGGGCGACTCTGGGTCGCTGCCGTACGCCGGCGGGTAGTTCTTAGTTCTTAGTTCCGAGTACCGAGCTGCTTGGCGACGCGGGCGCGGGCTCGGAAGAGGCGGCTCGTGATCGTGCCCTGGCGCACCTTGAGCGACTTGGCGGCCTCCTCGTAGGAGAGGCCGACGATGTCGATCGCCACGAGCGCCTCGCGCATGTCGTCCGGAAGCTGGGAGATCGCCGCGTAGACCTCGCGCGCCTCGGCGGCCTGGTCCGGCTGCACCGCTGAGGGTGCTTCCACCGGATCGGTCTCCTCGTCCAGCATCACCGAGGTCGTCTTCGCGGCGAGCGTGCGGCGCTGGCTGAGGAAGACGTTCTTCAGCGTGCGCAGCAGGTACCAGAGGTCCTCTTCGCCGCGCAGGAAACGCGGCCGCGTGAGGATCTTCGCGTAGGTGTCCTGCACGAGGTCCTCGGCGTCCTCCCGGGAGCCGGTGAGTGCCCACGCCGCCCGGTAGAGGCGATCTAGGTGGTCTCCAAGCCTTTCTGGGTCAAGCTCGCGCACGAAGCGCGCAGGATATGCCCGACAGCCGCTGTCCCTACCAGTCGCCCGAGAAGGGCTCCCGCGTGTGGAGCTCGTGCTCCAGCAGATCCTTCAGGCGCGCGGCCTCGTCCGGAGCCATCGTGTAGCCGTGGTCGGGCTCCGGATAGCGACGGCTTCGGACATCGTCAGCGAACGATGCCACTCCATCGATCATCGCCTGCCGAATGTCGGCGTAGCGCTTCACGAAGCGGGCGGCGTGGCCGTCGAAGATGCCGAGCAGGTCGTGGAAGACGAGCACCTGGCCGTCGGTGGTGGGCCCCGCGCCGATGCCGATGATCGGCACCTCGAGCTCACTGTGGACCGCCTCCGTGAACGGCGTCGGCACCGCCTCGAACACGATGGCGAAGCAGCCGGCCTCCTGGAGCGCGACCGCATCGCGCGCGACCTCGAGTGCGCGGTCGGCCGTGCGGCCCTGCGAGCGGTAGCCGCCAAGGGCGGTGGCGGTCTGCGGCGTGAGACCCACGTGGCCCATCACCGGGATGCCCGCGCCCACGATCGCCCGCGCCCGCTCCACGGAGCTGCCTCCGCGCTCGAGCTTCACGGCGTCGCAGCCGGCCTCCTTGATGAAGCGCTGGGCGGTCGTGATCGCCTGCTCGTTGGACGCCTCGTACGAGGCGAAGGGCAGGTCGCCCACTAGCAGCGGGGTGCTGAGGCCGCGGCGCACCGCCGAACAGAGCATCAGCATCTCGTCGATCGTCACCGGCACGGTGCTTGGGTAGCCGAGCACGGTCATGGCGCCGGAGTCGCCCACGAGCACGACGTCCACGCCGGCCTCCTCGGCCACCTGGGCGCTCGGATAGTCGTACGCGGTGACCATCACGATCGGCTCGCCGAGGGCCTTCTTCTCCGCGAGCTTGGTCAGCGTGACCCGTTGGCGCTTGGCCGGCGGGCCGGGCGTGATGCGGGAGCCGGAGCTCATGAAGCCACCTCCAGGAGGTCGACGTTGGAGTTCACATCGATGATTTCGTTGCTCGAGTTCACGTGGACCACTCGCGGCTCGTAGCTCTCGAGCTCAGCCTCGTCGTAGCTGGCGTAGGAGACGACGATGATGGTGTCGCCGGTATGGACCAGGCGGGCGGCGGCGCCGTTGATCTTCATCTCGCCCGTGCCGCGCTCGCCGGCGATCGTGTACGTCTCGAAGCGGGCGCCGTTGTCCACGTCGAGCACGTGTACGAGCTCGTGCTCGAGGATGTCCGCCGCCTCGAGCAGCTCGGGATCGACGGTGATCGAGCCGACGTAATGAAGATCCGAGTCGGTGATCCGGGCGCGGTGGATCTTCGACTTGAGCATCTGGCGATTCATGTGCCTCCCAGCATGGTGTTGTCGATCAGCCGCGCCCTGCCCACGCGGGCGGCCACTGCCAGCAGCGTCGAGCCGTTCACGCGCTCGACCGGCGAAAGGTCCTCGATGGACCGCAGTTCCAGGTATTCGGGCTCGATCTGGACGGCGTCGAGCTCCGCGCGTGCGGCGGCGAGCACCTTATCGGCGTCCCGTTCGCCGGTGCTCACAGCCTGTTCGGCGGCGCGCAGCGCCCGCGAGATCCATGCGGCCCGCTCGCGCTCCTCATCGCTCAGGTAGGCGTTGCGCGAGCTCAGGGCGAGACCGCTGTCCTCGCGCACGGTGGGGCAGACGCGGATCTCCACAGGAATGTCGAGGTCACGAACCAGGCGGCGGATCACGAGCACCTGCTGGGCGTCCTTCTGGCCGAAGTAGGCGCGCTCGGGCTGCGCCATGTTGAAGAGCTTCGTCACGACCGTGGTGACCCCTCGGAAGTGCTCGCGGCCGCGGTGCTTCGGGTCGCCCTCGAGCGTGTCGGTGAGGCCGCCGACCTCCACGCTCGTGTCGAAGCCGTCGGGGTAGACCTCCTCCACCGGAGGCGCGAACAGTATGTCCACGCCCAGCTCCTCGGCCTGTGCGGCGTCGCGCTGCTCGTCGCGCGGGTAGGCGCCGTAGTCCTCCGATGGGCCGAACTGCGCCGGGTTGACGAAGAGCGACACCACCACGGTCTCGTTCTCCTCGCGCGCGGCGCGGATCAGCGACAGGTGGCCCTCGTGGAAGGCGCCCATCGTGGGCACGAGCCCCACGGGATGCGCGGCGCCGCTCAGCGCCTCGCGCAGCTCGGCGACCGTGCGGACGGTCCTCACGCGGGCACCTTCCGGTCAGCCAGCGCCTTGGCCCGTTCCACCATTACGTCGAAGAGAGCCTCGAGCTGGGGCGCGGTCTCGCGCACAGCCGCGCGCTGTGCCGCCACGGTGAGCTCGTCGCCGCGGGCCACCGGGCCGGTGAGGGCGCGTTCCGGGCCGAGCGCCGCCCAGTTCTCGACGGTGGTGCGGACGAGCGGGACGAGCGCCGCGCGGGCCTCCGCTGGGTCGAGCCCCGCTCCCGCTGCCACCTCTTCCGCCGCCGCCTCGAGCGCCACCAGGAAGTTGGAGGCGATCGAGGCCGCGGCGTGGTAGGCAGGCCGCTGCTCATCGCTCAGCTCGAACGGCTCCATGCCGAGCGAGCGGGCGATGCCGAGGGCCGCAGCGAGCGCCTCGGCGCTCGTGCCGCCCACGGCACATCGACAGCCCCGGAAGCGCTCGGCGTCGTGCGGCGAGCCGCTGAAGGTCTGGAGCGGGTGGAGGCCGAAGCGGCCCTGGGCCTGCGCGGCGTCGAGCGCGCTGAGCGGCGTCGCTCCGCTCGTGTGGCCGACCAGCGGCGCGGCCCCGGCAACCGCCGCGGCGGCCGCCGCGATCTCGGCGTCGGGCACGCACAGCAGGATCGCGTCCGCTTCCGGACGGTCGCCGCGTCCGGCGGGCCCGCTGACGTCGCGGCCCGCTGCCCGCAGGGCATCGCTCAAGGCCGTGCCGAGACGGCCACCTCCAACAACGGCTACACGAAGTTCGCTCATTTTGCGGTCCGTTCCGCTCGGGGTAACGGCCTCATCGGCAATTCTATCTACCCCCGGGGTTAGGGTTTCACTCCCAGATGGGACGGCCCGCCTCAGAGCGCCGAGACGAGCTGGTCGAGCTCTACCGCGACCTCAAGGACTGCCACCGCTGCCCGCTCGCGGCAACTCGCACGACCGTCGTTTTCGGCTCCGGAAACGCCGACGCTGACCTCATGTTCGTCGGCGAGGCGCCCGGCTTCCACGAGGACCAGCAGGGCAAGCCGTTCGTCGGCGCAGCGGGCAAGCTACTCGACAAGCTGCTGGACGAGATCGGCATGTCGCGCGAGGACGTGTTCATCGCGAACGTCTTGAAATGCCTGAGGTACAACGCCCAGGTTCAGCTCGGAGATGGGTCATGGGAGCGGATCGGAAGATTGGTTCGCTCCCGCTATTCCGGCGATGTGATGTCCGTCGACGCACAGGGCCGCATGGTGCGAAAGCGGGTAACTGGGTGGCACGCCACTCCACTCGCCGGCCGCCGAGTCTTTCGGTTGACCCACCGGTCAGCGAAGAACTGCGGTACCGGGCGGGTCGGTATCGAGCTGACAGGAGATCACCCGGTTTTGACGGAGCGTGGCTTCGTGCCAGTTCAGGATCTCCGGACCGACGATCGCATTGCCACCGGCCAGGGACTCAGCGAGGTAGCGCGTGATGTCGTGTGTGGCACCTTGCTCGGGGACGGGAGCCTGAATGCTCAGTCCGCCTATCTGTCGTTCGGGCACTCCGATCGCCAAGCCGTTTACGCGGCATTCAAGGCGCAGTTGCTGGCGGAGCTGAATCCTCGCTATACGGAGCTTCGGGTAGCCGCGGTCGCGGGCGGTCCGCGGTCGTATCCGGTGGTCCAAGTGCGCACACTCGCACACCGAGCGCTCGGCGTCCTGCGTCGCGAGTTCTACACACCGAAGAAGCGAGTTCCGGCGTGGCTTGGCGACAAGCTCAACGCACGCATGCTGGCGTTTTGGTTCATGGATGATGGCTACACGCGCATTCGTCCAGGCGGCCGACGTCCGCTGGCAGAAATCGCGACGAACGCCTTCAGCGACGAAGATCTTCAGATCCTGTTGGTTGGACTGCGCCGGCTTGGTCTGCCCGCCAAGGCCTCGCGGCGTCGGCTCTATTTCGATGTGGCCGCAACTGAGACGCTGTCACGCCTGATCGCTCCGTTTGTGCCACCGTCGATGCGATACAAGCTCCATCCCGAAGCTGAGGCCCAGGTGCCGTTCGATGTGACGCGGCTCTCAGCCGGACCTCCCGAGGTCGTTTTCGACGAAGTCGAGTTCGAGGACGTGACCGATGCGCCACGTGCCGACAGCACGTTCTTCTGTCTCGACGTGGAGGACACTCACAATTTCGTGACGGCGGGTGGAGTCGTTCACAACTGCCGGCCGCCGGGCAACCGCGATCCGCAGCCGGAGGAGATCGAGGAGTGCAAGCCGTTCCTGCGCAAGCAGGTCGAGCTGATCGAGCCGCGGGTGATCTGCACGCTCGGCAACTTCTCCACCAAGCTGCTCACCGGCCGCCAGGACGGCATCACCCGCGTCCACGGCCGCCCGCAGGACCACGTGATCGCCGGGTTGCCGATCCGCATCTACCCGATCTTCCATCCCGCGGCAGGGCTGCGCAGCACGTCGATGCTCGAGACTCTGCGCCAGGACTTCCAGCAGCTGCCCGAGCTGCTCGAGGCCGCACGGCCGCAGCCGGAGGAGGACGAGCCGGAGCCGGACTCCGAGGAAGTCGCCGACGAGCCGGTGCCCGCCACGCAGCTCGGACTGTTCGGCTAGCGCCGGACGATCGTGAAGCTGAGGCGTCGCGGCTTCGACTTGCCGGCGGAGTCGACGGCCACGAGCGTCGCCCGGTACCTGCCCGGGCTCAGCTTGTGCCGGCCGAGCTTGCCCGAGAACCCCACCGAGTTCTGGCCGGCCTTGCTCTGCGCAGTGAGCGCGCCCTTGCGCACGTAGCGCGTGCAGCGCTTGTGAAGCCCGCGGCGAGGCTTGACGCAGCGCTTGCCCTTCTTGCGCCCGGCCGTCTTGCGCTGGATCGTGATCGTCACCTTCGCGGGCGCGGAAAGCGTGTAGACGAAGCGAGTGCCCTTCGGCGCGCGCGCCGCGCCCGGCTTGCCCACACGGAAGCGGGTGTGCGTCATGTGCACCTTCGAGAGCGTCGGCACGCCTGCGGCCGTGGCCTTCGGCGGGCAGGTGGGCACGAACTCGAAAGCCCCGATGTCGGGCACGGTTACCCCGTCGCAGTTGCCGTCGACCGCGCGAGTCACCCCGCGCACGTCGGTCTCCGCCACCAGGGGGTCGGCCCCGCGGTCGATGAGCGGCGAGCCGGCGGCCAGGCGGAAGTCGCCGCCCGCCTCGTTGACGAAGCCGGGGTCGCCGGACACGTTCGTGCCGCTGCCCGGCGGGGTGATCGTGCCGCCCTCGCTCGTGTCGACGGTCGTGTAGTTGCTGTTACCGGCTGTGAAGGTGGCCGTGTGGCCTGTGGCGTAGACCGTCTTCACATCGATCCCGGGAACGCTGCCTCCGTGAACCCGGAAGATCGAGTTGACGGACGACAGCGAGGCGTCGCCGGCCGTACTCGCGGTGAGGCGCGCGCCAAGCGCGGCCCCGGTCCCCTCGGCCACGAAGGTAGATCCGCGGGTGGTCACCGCGGCGTCGTTCAAGACGAGCGCGCCGGCGATGGTGGCGACGGCGACGCTGTCGGTGACGGTGGCGGTCGCGTGCCCCATCCCACCGTCGACGTAGAGCGCTTGGAAGCCGGCCAGCCGTGAGCGCGTGAAATTGCCGGTGCCGCCCCCGCCGACCTCCGCCCCTCCACCCCCGAGCCCTGGGGTGCCGATCGACCCGTCCGAAAAGTTCACCGTGCCGAACTCCACGAGCAGACCGCCGATCGCGCCCGCTTCGGCGGTAAGCGAGTCGCGCGCGAAGTCCGCGTTCGCGGTTTGGGTGAACACGGTGCCCGCGTTGTCACCTTGGGCGACGAACGAGCTGTCGGTAACGGTGGCGGTGAGCTGGGTAGGCGCTCCCGCGCCTGTGTCCCTCAGCTTGAACGCGGCGCACCCCATACAGCTGTTTCCGATCGCCACCACGTTCGCCACGGTGTAGGCGCGCACGGGGCCGGTGCCGGGCGTCTCGAGCTCGAGCGCCCCATCGGCGGAGGTGCCGCCAACGGCCTGGAGGTTGCGCAGCGTGCCCCCGCCCGTCAGCTTGAAGGCGGCATTTGCGGCTACGTTGATCACGGTCGCGCCGGCGGTGCTCGTGGTGGTTCCGGCGCCGGCTCCCTCGAAGTCGATCGAGTGGGCCGTGTTGATCGCCCCGGTGTAGGTGCCCGGGCCGATGTGGATCACGTCGCCGCTCGCGTTGCTCATGCTCACCGCCTGGACGACGGTCGCGCACGGGTTCGCGGCGTCGAGGCAGTTGTTCGACACGTCGGTGCCGGTCGTGGCCACGAAGCGGTCGGCCGCCGACGCGAAGCCAGGGGCGAGCAGGCACAGTGTCGCCGCCACTGCACACGCGAGTCTGGCGCGAGCCATGTGCCGATCCTCGCCCACCTCCGGGATCGGCGCAAGACCCGCACATAGAGTTCGCGGGCCGTGAAGCGCGAGACGACCACGCCCGAAGAGACAGAGCAGGCAGGCGCCGAGCTGGCGGCGCACCTCGAGCCCGGCGACCTCGTGCTCGTTGCCGGCGAGCTCGGTAGTGGCAAGACCACGTTCGTGCGCGGCGCCGCGCGGGCGCTCGGGGTGAGCGACGCCGTCACGAGCCCCACGTTCACCATCGGGCAGATATACGGCGGCGGGCCCGTCGAGGTGGCGCACATCGACCTTTACCGCCTGCACTCGCTGTCGGGAGAGGATCCCGCGCTTCTCGACGACTACCTGACGCCGGAGCGAGTCGGCTTCGTGGAGTGGCCGGAGATAGCGGCGCCGGAGCTCGGCCGCCCGGCGGCCCGCGTTCGCATCGAGCACCTCGGTGGCGATCGCCGCGCGATCGACGTCGAGGAGGCGGCGTCGTGAACATCCTCGGCTTCGACACCTCGACTGCGGCCACCAGCGTCTGCCTCCTGCGCGCCGACGGCGAGGCCTTCGAGCTGATCCCCGACGACGAGCGCCTCCTCGGCCCGCCCGGGCACGCGCGCGAGCTGATGCCCGGGGTGGCGGAGGTGATGGAGAGGGCCGGCGTGACGTACGCCGAGGTCGACGTG